>JBEGOC010000205.1:0-3434 GCA_041182225.1 Pseudomonadota bacterium
ATGGTGGCCAGGGCTTGCAGGATCTGCACCCGGCGTTCGCCGGGCTTGGGCCGCTTGCGCGCCGGCGGCCCGGGCTCAGAGCCGGCAGCGTCAACAGTAGAGGCAGCGGGGTCGGTATCGGGCATGGGCGGCGGGGCCGAAGGTGTCAGTGAGAACGGATCATGGTGCCAAAGGCCTGCTCGGTCAAGATCTCCAGCAGCAGCACATGGGGCACGCGCCCGTCCACAATGTGCACCGCGTTGACACCGCTCTTGGCGGCATCCAGAGCGCCGCTGATCTTGGGCAGCATGCCGCCCGAAATCGTGCCGTCGGCAAACAACTCGTCGATGCGGCGCGCGGTCAGGTCGGTCAACAACTCACCGGCCTTGTTCAGCACGCCGCTGATGTTGGTCAGCATGATGAGCTTTTCAGCCTTGAGCACTGTCGCCAGCCGGGCCGCCACCACATCGGCGTTGATGTTGTAGCTTTCGTTTTGCGAACCAAAACCAATCGGGCTGATGACCGGGATGAAGGCATCGTCCTGCAGGGCCTTGACCACGCTGGGGTCAATACTGACGATGTCGCCCACCTGGCCCACATCCAGCTCCTTGCTGGGGTCTTTGCTGTCCAGCATCTTGAGTTTTTGCGCCCGGATCAGGCCGCCGTCACGCCCGGTCAGGCCCACCGCCTTGCCGCCGGCCTGGTTGATCAGGCCCACAATGTCCTGCTGCACCTCACCGCCCAGCACCCACTCCACCACCTCCATGGTTTCGGCGTCGGTCACGCGCATGCCCTGGATGAACTCGCCCTTTTTGCCCAGGCGGTTCAGCGCGTTTTCAATCTGCGGCCCGCCGCCGTGCACCACCACCGGGTTGATGCCCACCAGCTTGAGCAGCACCACATCCTCGGCAAAGTCAGCCTGCAGCTCAGGGTCCGTCATGGCGTTGCCGCCGTACTTGATCACCATGGTCTTGCCATGGAACTTGCGGATGTACGGCAGCGCCTGGGCCAGAATATCGGCCTTTTGGCGCGGAGAAATGGGGCTGGGGTCGGTGGCTTGGTCGGTCATGGCCGCATGTTACTTCAGCGGCTATCGGCGTTGTAGCCGTGCACATACGCCAGCAGAAAGGCTTTGATCGCAGCCGTATCGCCGGCTTGGGCCGCGACACGTAACTTGGCGAGCGCCGGGGTCAGCTCGTCCCAGGGCAGAAAAGGCTCGTGCGCTTTCATGATGCGAGGGTGCCCTGTGGGCTCGGGGTTGTCGCCGATCAGCAGCTCTTCGTACAGTTTCTCGCCCGGGCGCAGCCCGGCGATTTCAATGGCAATGTCGCCATCAGGGTAGTTGGCATCGCGCACCGTCAGGCCCGACAATTGGACCATGCGCCGCGCCAAATCAATGATTTTCACCGGCTCGCCCATGTCCAGCACAAACACATCACCGCCCACCGCCATCGCGCCGGCCTGCAGCACCAACTGTGCTGCCTCGGGGATGGTCATGAAATAGCGGG
Source organism: Pseudomonadota bacterium (assembly GCA_041182225.1). Taxonomy (GTDB): domain Bacteria; phylum Pseudomonadota; class Gammaproteobacteria; order Burkholderiales; family Burkholderiaceae_C; genus Rhodoferax. The sequence continues at coordinate 1,488 of JBEGOC010000205.1, forward strand.
TCACCTCGGGGTGCGTGACAGTGATCGGTCCGCCAGCGGCAATCTGCTGTCGAAACAGCGGCACCACACTGCCACTGGACCCCAGTACGTTGCCAAAACGCACCATGGTGAAACAAGTGAGGCTGGCCGTGCGGGCGTAGGCCTGCAACACCATCTCGGCCAGCCGCTTAGTAGCGCCCATCACATTGGTGGGGCGCACCGCCTTGTCGGTGGACACGAGCACAAAGCGCCGAGCCCCGCTTTGGTCCGCAGCCTGTGCCATATGAAGCGTGCCAAACACGTTGTTCAGTACCCCTTCCTCAGGGTTGTCTTCAACCATGGGCACATGTTTGTAGGCGGCAGCATGAAACACCATGGCCGGCCGGTACTGCATGCAGATGGCCCGCAGCCGCTCCGGGCTGGCCACGCTGCCCAGCAAGGGCACCAGCTCCACGCTGGCCGGCAGGCTGAGACACAGGCCTAGCAGTTCCTTGTGGATGCTGTAAAGGCCGAACTCGTTGTGGTCCAGCAGCAGCAACTGGCGCGGGCGACAGGCCACGATCTGGCGCGTGAGTTCACCGCCGATGCTGCCACCGGCGCCACTGACCAGCACCACCTGCCCCCTCAATTCGCGCGCCAGCAGCACCGAATCAGGCGGCACGGGCGGCCGCGCCAGCAGGTCTTCCACGTCCAGCTCGCGAATGTCTTTTACCGTCACGCGGCCGCTGGCCAAGTCAGCCAGGGCCGGCAGGGTGCGAATGTGCAGCGGCAAGTGCTGCAAGCTGACCAGAATCTGGTTGCGCCGTTCACGCGTGGCGCTGGGCAAGGCCAGCAGAATGTCGGTGATCGTTTTGTCCGCCACCCAGCGGGCTACCTCGGCCGGCCCGATGATCGGCACGCCGTTCAGGCTGCGCCCGATCTTGAGCGGATCGTCGTCCACAAAACCCATCAGCCGAAGCTGGCCGGTCACTTGTAAGGCGGAGGCGGTTTGCACCCCTGCCACACCGGCACCGTAAATCAACAGGCGGCCCTGACCATTGTCAGCACCCAAACGAATACCAGCCAGCCAAAAGCGGGCTACGGCCCGGCTGGCACCCACCAAGAACAAAAAAATCAGCGGTTGCAGGACACCCAGGGTGCGCGGCACATTGATCCAGCGCTGCCACAACAAAACGGCCGTCAGCAGCACCGCATACAACAGCACGGCCTTGGCAGTGGCATTGAGAGCGGCCTGCCCGGTGTAGCGAAAAATCGCGCGGTAAAGGCCAAACCGGATGAAGATGGGTACGGCCAACATGGGCGCCAGCGCATACACCCACCCCTGCTCGCCATTCGGCAGCCGCCACTCATCCAAACGCAGGCTCAGCGCCAGAAAGGTGGCTAGCACGCACAGGCCAATATCCAGAGCCACCACCACCGCCTGTTTGCTAAGGCGCGGGAGGGCTAATAGGCGTTCACGCATCGGCTTGACCAAAGGGTGGCGTGGCAAGCACATCAGCCTCTGACAGCGTACGGGCTAACCCCACTTGCCAGTGCGGTAACACCAGACCGAATACTTGTTGCAACAGGCGGGTGTCCAGCCGCGAATTAAGCGGTCGCCGGGCCGCGGTGGGGAAGGCACTGCTGGGCACAGCCGCCACCTCAGTTGCTTTTATTTTGATAGCGTTATCGATAAGCCTGGCAAGGGCCAGCACCTGATTGGCATAGCCATGCCAGCTGGTCTCGCCGCTGGCGGCCAGGTGGTACAAGCCGGCATCCTGGGCTTGGCGCAGGCACTGGCGCAGGGCATGGGCGGTGACATCGGCGATCAGCTCGGCGCCGGTGGGTGCACCAAACTGGTCACTGACCACCGTCAGGCGCTCGCGCTCTTGGGCCAGGCGCAACATGGTCTTGGCAAAATTGCTCCCTCGCGCGGCGTACACCCAGCTGGTGCGAAAAATCAGGTGTTGGGGGCAGGCGGCCTGAATG
>JBEGOC010000206.1:0-93358 GCA_041182225.1 Pseudomonadota bacterium
TCAATTTCCTTGAGATTACGTAAAGTGACAAAATCCTTCCGTGACAGGGAAGGTGAGTCCGTAACGGGCCGCGCAGGTCGGAAGTTGACAGGTTTTGACAACTTTTTTCGGCGGCAGCGCCCGAGGTCGCTGGATAGAATGAAGATATGGCCACCAAATCACCCGTGATCCCCCCCCGACGGCCCGACCAGGAGCCGGACCGCGACAGCAGCGGTGCGGTTGTGCTGGAGCGGCGCACCCAAAAAACCAAGCCGCCCCAGATGTACCAGGTGGTCATGCTCAATGATGACTACACCCCGATGGAATTTGTGGTGGTGGTGATTCAGGAGTTTTTCGGCAAAGACCTGGAAACGGCCACGCAAATCATGCTCAAAATTCATCTGGACGGCAAAGCGGTGTGCGGCGTGTACTCGCGCGATGTGGCCGCCACCAAGGTAGACCAGGTGCTTGATGCCGCGGCCAAAGCCGGCCACCCGCTGAAATGTCTGAGCGAGCCGGTTGATTTCTAGGGAAATGGCGGCACCTGCGCCGAAAGCCCGAGAAATCGGATTACAGTTGATTATCAAAGCAAGGCGTTAAAGGAAACCACATGATTGCCCAGGAATTGGAAGTCAGCCTCCATATGGCGTTTGTCGAGGCCCGGCAACAGCGCCACGAGTTCATCACGGTGGAGCACCTGCTGCAGGCCCTGCTTGACAACCCCAGCGCGGCCGAAGTGCTCAAGGCTTGTTCGGCCAACATCGACGATCTGCGCAAGTCGCTGGCCAACTTCATCAAGGACAACACGCCGCAGGTTGCCGGCACCGATGATGTCGACACCCAGCCGACGCTGGGTTTCCAGCGCGTGATCCAGCGCGCCATCATGCATGTGCAGTCCACGGGTAGCGGCAAAAAGGAAGTCACCGGCGCCAATGTGCTGGTCGCCATTTTTGGCGAAAAGGATTCGCACGCGGTCTATTACCTGCACCAGCAGGGCGTGACCCGGCTGGATGTGGTGAATTTCATAGCCCACGGCATCAAGAAAAGCGACCCGCCCGAGCCCGCCAAGTCCAGCGAGGCCCAGTCCGACGCGGAGGAGGGCGGTGCCGAAAAGAATGAGAAGGCCTCGCCGCTGGAGCAGTACACCCAAAACCTGAACCAGCTGGCCAAGGACGGCAAGATTGATCCGCTGATCGGTCGCGAGTACGAGGTGGAGCGGGTGATCCAGATCCTGTGCCGTCGGCGCAAGAACAATCCGCTGCTGGTGGGCGAGGCCGGCGTGGGCAAGACGGCGATTGCCGAGGGCCTGGCCTGGCGCATCACGCAAAAGGATGTGCCCGAGATTCTGGCCGAATCGGTGGTGTATTCGCTCGACATGGGCGCGCTGCTGGCAGGCACCAAGTACCGTGGCGATTTTGAGCAACGGCTCAAGGGTGTGCTGAAGTCGCTCAAGGACAAACCCAACGCGGTGCTGTTCATCGACGAAATCCACACCCTGATCGGGGCCGGTGCGGCGTCCGGCGGTACGCTCGATGCGTCCAACCTGCTTAAACCGGGCCTGAGCTCGGGCGCACTCAAGTGCATCGGCGCGACCACCTTCACCGAGTACCGCGGCATTTTTGAAAAAGACGCGGCGCTGTCGCGGCGCTTCCAGAAGGTCGATGTGGTGGAGCCGACCATCGAGCAAACCGTCGACATCCTGAAGGGCCTCAAATCCCGCTTTGAGGAGCACCACAACGTCAAGTACGCCGTGGCCGCGCTGCAAGCGGCCGCCGACCTGAGCGCCAAGTACATCAATGACCGGCATCTGCCCGACAAGGCGATTGACGTCATCGACGAAGCGGGTGCGGCACAACGCATTCTGGCGCCGTCCAAGCGCAAGAAAATCATCGGCAAGACCGAGGTGGAAGAAATCGTGGCTAAGATCGCCCGCATTCCGCCGGCCAATGTCTCCAATGACGACCGCAGCAAGCTCAAAACGCTGGAACGCGACCTGAAAAACGTGGTGTTCGGCCAGGACAAAGCGCTCGACATGTTGGCCTCCGCGGTCAAGATGGCCCGCTCCGGCCTGGGCAAGGGCGACAAGCCGATCGGCTCCTTCCTGTTCAGCGGTCCGACCGGCGTGGGCAAGACCGAGGCGGCCAAGCAGTTGGCCTACATCATGGGCATCGACCTGATCCGCTTCGACATGAGCGAGTACATGGAGCAGCACGCGGTGAGCCGCCTGATCGGCGCGCCGCCGGGCTACGTCGGCTTTGACCAGGGCGGCCTGCTGACCGAGGCCATCACCAAGAAGCCGCACAGCGTGCTGCTGCTCGACGAGATCGAGAAGGCCCACCCGGCGATCTTCAATGTGCTGCTGCAGGTGATGGACCACGGCACCCTGACCGACAACAACGGCCGCAAGGCGGATTTCCGCAATGTGATCATCGTCATGACGACCAATGCCGGCGCCGAGACCATGAACAAGGCCACCATCGGCTTCACCAACCCGCGCGAGGCGGGCGACGAAATGGCCGATATCAAGCGCCTGTTCACGCCTGAGTTCCGCAACCGGCTCGATGCGGTGGTCAGCTTCAAGGCGCTCGACGAGGTGGTCATCCTTCGGGTGGTCGACAAGTTCCTGCTGCAACTCGAGTCGCAACTCGCCGACAAGAAGGTCGATGTCACCTTCACCGACAAGCTGCGCAAGCACCTGGCCAAGAAGGGCTTTGACCCGCTGATGGGTGCGCGTCCGATGCAGCGGCTGATTCAGGACACCATCCGTCGCGCCCTGGCCGACGAACTGCTGTTCGGGCGGCTGACCGACGGCGGTCGGCTGACGGTGGATCTGGACGACAAGGACGAGGGCAAGACCGAGGTCTTGCTGGACATCCAGCCATTGCCGAAGAAGGAAGGCCGGGCCAAACCGGAGCCACAGGAAGCCACCGCAGGCTGACCTGGGTTTGTACCAAAAAGCCGCCGGGCTCCCGTCAGATAAGGGGAGTCCGCTTTTTTTAGTACCAAAGCGGCGATTTTGGCTTAGCGGAAGCCGACCCGGTCCAGCATCTGCTGGACCTTGATCTGGTTCATGCCGATGACCGCGACCGGGATGGTTTCGCTCTTGAAGCTGCCGCCGCTCATGGCTTGCAGCGCCTCGTTGTTGATTTTCACGCCCTTGGCCACTGGCCACTCATTGTTGCCGTCGGCGAAGTGGGCCTGGGCGCTTGGGGTGGCCAGGTACTCCAGGAACTTGACCGCATTGGCTGGGTTCTTGGCATGCCGGGCCACCGCGCCGCCGGCAATATTCACATGTGTGCCCCAGCTCGACTGGTTGGGGAACACGATGCCGAGCCGGGCCATGGTGGCTTTGTCCTCGGGCTTGTCGGAGCGCATGAGGCGGGCCAGGTAGTATGTGTTGGTGACCGCAACCGCGCATTCACCGGCAGCCACCGCCTTGATCTGGTCGGTGTCGCCGCCCTTGGGGCTGCGCGCCATGTTGTCGACCAGACCTTTGAGCCAGACTTGCGTCCTGGCCTCGCCCAGGTGCTCCATCACCGCGCCAAACAGCGACAGGTTGTAGGGGTGCGAACCCGATCGGATGCACAGCTTGCCCTTGTTTTTGGGTTCGGCCAGCGCTTCGTAGTTGTCAACGTCGGCTTTTTGCACAGTGGCCTTGTCGTACACCACGATCCTGGCGCGGGTCGAGAAGCCAAACCAGGGGGTGCCGCCCTCAGTCGTGGCCTTGCCGCGCAACTGGGCCGGAATGGCGTCTTCCAGCGTCCTGGATTTGATCGGCTGGAACAGGCCTTCGATTTCGCCCTTCCAGAGGCGGGCGGCATCCACCAGCAAGATCACGTCGGCCGACGAGGCCGTCCCTTCGGCCTTGAGCCGAGCGAGAATGCCGGCATCGTCAGAATCCACCCGATTGATGCGGATGCCCGTGGCTTTGGTGAAGTTGGCGTACAGGGCCTCGTCGGTCGGGTAATGGCGCGCCGAGTAGATGTTGAGGGTCTGGTCGGCCGCTGGTGCCGCCGCTGCCGCTACCAGCATCGCGCAGGCCAGGGTGATTTGCTTCCTAGTCATCGTTCGCTCACAGTGTTTAAATTGCCGCACAGTATAGATCAAACGCGAATCATTATCAATAAGATCTGAGTATGTATTTTCCATTTGTCCAGGTTGTGGCTGCGGTCACCATTGCTCTGCTCAGCGGCTGCGCCGTGACACCGCCACCCGTCACCCCGCCCGAGTCACCGACGGTGGTCGTGGCGCCAAAGCGGCCACCGCGCATCGGGCTGGCGCTGGGCGGCGGTGCCGCCCGCGGCTTTGCCCATGTGGGGGTGATCCAGGTGCTGGAAGAGGCGGGCATCCGGCCCGACCTGGTGGTGGGCACCTCGGCCGGCAGCCTGGTGGCCGCGTTTTACGCTAGCGGCAAGACCGGTTCCCAGCTGCAGCATATCGCCGAGACCATGGAGGAGGCCACCTTTGCGGACTGGACCCTGCCGATTTTCAGCCGCGGCATTCTGCGTGGCGAGGCGCTGGCGCGCTATGTCAGCGTTCAGGTGAACGGCCGTTTGATCGAGCAGATGGCGCTGCCGCTGGGCATTGTGGCGACTGACCTCAATAACGGTTTGGGGGTGATGTTCCAGCGTGGCGATACCGCCACCGCCGTGCGCGCGTCCAGCGCGGTACCGGCGTTGTTTCAGCCAGTGCGGATTTCCGGCCGCGATTACGTTGACGGCGGCCTGGTGTCGCCGGTCCCAGTGCGCTATGCGCGCCAGATGGGGGCCGAGCTGATCGTGGCGGTGGACATTTCCAGCGCGCCGGAAGCCAATGCGGCCGGCGATAGTCTGCAAATCCTGTTGCAGACCTTCTCCATCATGGGCAAGAGCATCAATGCCTTTGAATTGCGTGATGCCGAAGTCGTGGTGCGGCCGGAACTCCATAGCGTCGCCAGCTCAGACTTCACGTCCCGGCAACGCGCCATCGACGCCGGCCGTGCCGCCATGGGCCGGCTGCTGCCGCAACTCCGCGCCGCTATTGCCGCCAAAACCCGGTGACGTACGGGTAGAGCACCCTGGGGTCAAAAAAAAGGGCTGGTCTTGCGACCAGCCCTTAAGGGATCCCTGAACCTAAAGGTTTCGAAAGGACCCGAGGAGACAACCTTTGAAGCTTAGGCTTCCTGGAAATCGTGACTTGACCGAAGCATATCAGGGTTTACGCTAATAATGGCACTGGTCGTGTCAAAAATTTGTCTGCTCTGTTGATGTCCTTCTGCGAATCAGCGTTTTTTCGCCACAGGCTTGGTGGCGTTCACTGCGGTGGCGGCCACGGCGTTGAAGTTGGCCTCTGCCACGTCGGTGGCTTGCTTGACCGCTTTTTGCACGGATTCGAGGGCGTTGCTGGCGGCAGCGACGGCACTCTTCATCACAGCGACGGCGGTTTCGGAACCAGCGGGGGCGTTCTTGGCCGCGTTGTCGACGAAGCCCATGAAGTTTTTCTGCACGTCAGCCGCTTGGCCTTCGATGGCTTTGGCAAATTCGGCGGTGGAGCCGGAGGCGATGTCATACAGGTGACGGCTGTAAGCGGCGGTCTTTTCAGCCAGCGGCTGGAGCAGGCCGGATTGCAGGGCCATCAGTTCTTGCGCGTCCTTCACGCTCAGCACGGCCTTGGCATGCTCACCGGACTCAGCCAACGCAGCCTTGGAGGCAGTCAGGTTGAGTTCAACGATTTTTTCAACGCCTTCAAAGGCCTTGTGGGTCAGGCCCAACAGGGTTTCGACGTTGGCTTTGTGCGATGCCATGACTTGTTCGACGGTCAACATGATAATTTCTCCAGGAGGTTAGTAAAAAAACTCGGTAGCCACGCTGATCACTGATACGCTTCAGGCGCATGTTGCAGTGCAGCATGAAGCGAATTATAGGCCGCTGTACACGGCTTGCAAGTGATTTTTGTTGCATTGCAACAAATTAGGGTTGCTGTTCTAGAAATCCCCCATCGAGCGCGCCTTGACACAATCGCGCCATGAAAGCCTTTTACGCCGACCAGTTTGTCTTGCCCCTGCCGACAGGGCATCGGTTTCCGATGCACAAGTACGCGCTCCTCAGGGACCAACTGCGCTCGACCCTGCCTCAGGTGCAGTTGCAGCCAGCGCCGGCAGCCACGGACGGCGAGTTGGCGCTGGTCCACACACCTGCTTATGTGGACAGCCTGCGCTCCGGCGGCATCAGCTCAGAGCGAATGCGCGACATTGGCTTCCCCTGGAGCGATGCCATGGTGGAGCGGGCACGCCGGTCTGTGGGGGCCACCATTGCCGCGGCGCGGGCGGCCTTGCGCGAGGGCGTGGCCGCCAATCTGGCCGGCGGCACGCACCATGCCTATGCCGACCGCGGCGGCGGCTTTTGTGTGTTCAACGACGTGGCGGTCGCGGCGCGCCTGATGCAGGCCGAGTGGGCGCGGGGGCCACGCCGCGAACCGATGCGCGTGGCGGTGATCGACCTGGATGTGCACCAAGGCAATGGCACCGCCCACATCTTTGCCCGGGATGACAGCGTGTTCACGCTGTCCCTGCATGGCGAGCGCAACTACCCGTTTGCCAAGGAAATCAGCGACCTGGATGTGGCTTTGCCGGATGGCAGCGGTGATGCGCCGTATCTGCTGGCACTGGATGGCGCCTTGCAGGCGCTGTCGGACCGGTTCATGCCGGACCTGGTGCTGTATCTGGCGGGTGCGGACCCCTATGTCGGGGACCGGCTGGGTCGCCTCACGCTGAGTCTCGCGGGCTTGCAGACCCGGGACCAGCGGGTGTTCGACTGGTGTTGGCATCGGCAGGTGCCGCTGGCATTTGTGATGGCTGGCGGCTACTGCCCGCAAATCGAGGAAACCGTGCAGGTACAACTCAATACCTACCGGGTCGCTGTCGCCAGTTGGTCGCGCTGGCAGAGCCTGCAGGGCGACAGTCCGGATGCTGGCAAAATCGAGCCACATGACTGACACACGCCCTCCGAAAGTTCAGGCACAGCCCCGCTCCGACTACCGGGTCTTTCGTGCCATCGGCACCCGCTGGATGGACAACGATGCCTATGGGCACGTCAACAACGTGGTGTACTACAGCTGGTTTGACACCGCCGTCAACGCCTACCTCATCGAGCAGGGCGTGCTGGACATTCATCATGGATCGACCATTGGTCTGGTGGTTGAGACCGGCTGCAATTATTTTTCCAGCCTCGCGTTTCCGCAAACCGTGGAGGCCGGCATTCGGGTGGCCCGGCTGGGTACCAGCAGCGTGCGCTACGAGGTCGGGCTGTTCGCCCAGGGCGCCGAGATGACGGCGGCCCGCGGGCATTTTGTTCACGTCTATGTGGACCGGTTCAGCCGCCGACCGGTAGCTCTGTCCCCCAACTTGAAGACCGTACTGGAGCGTCTGCTATGACCGAAAATCTTGTCGACCTGGCGATCGGTTCGCGCCAGTCGGTGCGCGCCTTCACGGACCAGGCCGTGCCGCGCGAACTCATCGCGCAGTTGCTGGCGGTCGCCAGCAGGGCACCGTCTGGCACCAACACACAGCCCTGGAAGGTGTACGTGCTGCAAGGTGGCAGCCGCACTGAGTTGGTCAACCAGGTGTGCGCGGCACATGACCGGATGCGGGCCGATCCGGCGCTGGCGGCACAGTACGTTGAAGAATACGACTACTACCCGCAGAAATGGGTCAGCCCCTACATTGACCGGCGCCGCGAAAACGGCTGGAGCCTGTATGGCCTGCTGGGGATTGGCAAAGCCGACAAGGACAAGATGCACGCGCAGCATCAGCGCAACTACCGGTTTTTTGATGCCCCCGTCGGCCTGATGTTCACCGTCGACCGTGTCATGGGCCGTGGCTCATTGCTGGATTACGGCATGTTCTTGCAAAGCATCATGGTGGCGGCGCGCGGTCATGGCCTGCACACCTGTCCGCAAGCGGCCTGGAACGGTTTTGCCAAGATGGTGCTGCCCCACATCGGCGCCGGCCCTGACGAAATGCTGGTGTGCGGCATGGCGCTGGGTTATGCGGACGAGTCGGCGCTGGTGAACACCTTCCATACGCCGAGGGTGCCGGTGGATGAATTCGCCCGCTGGCTGGATTGACCAAGGCATTCCATGATCATTGGCAGTCTGCTCGACACCGACCTGTACAAGTTCACCATGATGCAGGTCGTGCTGCATCAGTTTCCGGGTGCGCAGGTGGAGTACCGGTTCAAGTGCCGCAACGCGGCGATCGATCCCGCAAGTGGTCAGGCCAGGATGGCGCTCGCGCCTTTTGCGGCAGAGATTCGCGATGAAATCCGACTGTTGTGCGGACTGCATTTTCAGGATGCCGAATTGGCCTACTTGCGTTCGCTGCGCTTCATCAAAAGTGATTTTGTTGACTTTCTGGGGCTGTTTCGACTCAACGAGAAGTACGTCACCGTCTCGGCGCTGCCATCGGGCGAGATTGACATCACGATCCGCGGCCCGTGGTTGCACACCATCCTGTTTGAAATTCCCATTCTGGCCATCGTGAACGAGGTCTATTTCCGCAACACGCAGAGGCTGCCGGACCTGCTCGAAGGCCGGCGCCGGCTGGATGTGAAGATCGGCCAGTTGCGGTCCGAGGGCTTGAGCGACCTGAAGATTGCGGATTACGGCACCCGCCGGCGGTTCTCCAACGCCTGGCACGAAGAGGTGTTGCGGGTGCTGGCGGCCCGTCTGGGCACGGGACAAAGTCCCGGCCACGCCACGGGCGTTGGCGGACAGCTGGCCGGCACGAGCAATGTGCTGTACGCCATGAAGCTGGGTCTGGTGCCGCTGGGCACCATGGCCCATGAGTACCTGCAGGCCTGTCAGGCCCTGGGGCCGCGTTTGCGCGACAGCCAGACCTATGCCTTTGAATCCTGGGCCAAGGAATACCGGGGTGACCTGGGTATCGCCCTCAGTGACGTCTATGGCATGAGTGCCTTTCTGCGTGACTTTGACCCCTTCTTCTGCAAGCTGTTCGACGGTGCCCGTCACGACAGCGGCGACCCCTTCGACTGGGGCGAGCGCATGCTGGCGCACTACAGCCGCAATCGGGTCGATCCGCGCACCAAGACGCTGATCTTCAGCGATGCGCTGACCGTGCCCCGCACCATCGAGCTGTACCAGCGCTTCCGGGGCCGCTGTCAGCTGGCTTTTGGCATTGGCACCAACCTGACCAATGACCTGGGCTACGAGCCGCTGCAGATCGTGATCAAGATGGTCCGCTGCAATGGCCAGCCCGTGGCCAAGCTGTCGGACACGCCCAGCAAGAACATGTGCGATGACGAGAAGTACCTGGCGTACCTTCGGCAGGTATTCGACATCGAGCAGACCAGCTGAGCTCATTTGCGTTGAGTGGTCAAAACAAGGGGATATTCCGGTGACATCACATCTTCGTCGGGCAGCTCCGCTGCTGCTGCTTTTGCCGGGCGCCGCCTGGTGCGCTGACCTGAACGGCAGCCAACTCTCGGCTTTGTGGGCCTTGCCCTTTGTCGGTGTGTTGCTGTCGATGGCGCTGATCCCGTTGCGGGCGCCCCTTTTTTGGCATCACCATTTCGGCAAGGTGACCCTGGCCTGGTCCCTGGCGTTCCTGATCCCCTTTGCAGTGGTTTTTGGTCTCGGCACGGCAGCTGCCACCCTGTGGCATGCCGCAGTGGCCGAGTACATCCCGTTCATCGTGCTGTTGACAGCGCTGTACACCGTGGCGGGTGGCATTCACATCCGTGGCAATTTGCGCGGCAGCCCCTTGCTCAACACCGGGCTGCTGGCCGTTGGTGCTGTGTTGGCCAGCTTCATGGGCACCACGGGTGCGTCGATGTTGATGATCCGCCCCCTGATCCGGGCCAATGACAATCGGGTTCACCGCGCCCACATCGTGGTATTTTTCATTTTTGTGGTGGCCAATGCTGGCGGCTCACTGACACCACTGGGTGATCCGCCACTTTTTCTGGGTTTTTTAAAGGGCGTTGATTTCTTCTGGACGGTCAAGCACATCCTGCCCGAGACGGCGTTTTTGCTGGGTTCATTGCTGACTTTGTTTTGTGCCCTCGATGCCTGGTACTACCGGCGTGAGGGGGTGTTGCCCGTGGACCCGACGCCCGACACCCAGCGCATCGGCTTTGACGGCCGCGTCAACTTTCTGTTGCTGGCCTGCATTGTCGGCCTGGTCTTGCTCAGTGGCGTCTGGAAGTCGCCGACAGTTTTCCATGTTCAGGGGATCGACATCGGTTTGCCTGGCCTGGTCAGAGACATCGGCTTGTTGGCAGTGACTGGCGTCTCTCTCAGGCTGACCGCCGCGCGGGTGCATGAGGCCAACCAGTTCTCCTGGGCGCCGATGAAGGAGGTGGCCAAGCTGTTTGCGGGGATTTTTCTGACCATCGTGCCGGTGATTGCCATGCTCAAGGCCGGGCTCAACGGACCGTTTGCCAGCGTCGTGCAAGCTGTGACGCGGCCCGACGGCACGCCTGACCCGGCCATGTACTTTTGGGCCAGCGGCCTGCTCAGCTCATTTTTGGACAACGCGCCGACCTACCTGGTGTTTTTCAATACGGCAGGGGGCGATCCGCAGATGTTGATGACCACCCTGGCACCGACCCTGGCGGCCATTTCGGCAGGGTCGGTCTTCATGGGCGCCAACACGTACATCGGTAACGCGCCCAACCTGATGGTCAAGGCCATTGCGGAGGAGCGAGGCGTGCGCATGCCTGGATTTTTCGGCTATATGCTGTGGTCGGGTATGGTTTTAATCCCGTTGTTTGTGCTGATGACCTTGATCTGGTTTCGCTAGGCCGCTTGTATGAAAAAACCCAATGTGTTACTGGCCAGGGCTGTTTTTCCCGAGGTGCTGGAGCGGCTGTCCCAGTATTTTGATGTCACGTCGAATCAGGGCGATGAACCTTGGACCAAAGCCCGGCTGATCGAACAGCTCGGCGGGCAGCAGGGTGTCTTTACCACGGGCGGTGACCGTATCGACGGCGATGTGCTGGCAGCTTCGCCCGACCTGCGAATTTGCGCCAATATGGCGGTGGGCTACAACAATTTCGATTTGGCAGCGATGACCCGAGCCGGGGTGTTGGGCACCAATGCACCCGACGTGCTGACTGAAACCACCGCCGACTTCGGCTTTGCGCTGCTGATGGCCACCGCGCGTCGCATCACCGAGAGCGAGCATTTCCTGCGCGCCGGCCAGTGGACCAAGTGGAGCTACGACCTTTTTGCCGGGGCCGACATTCATGGCAGCACCCTGGGCATCTTGGGCATGGGGCGCATCGGCCAGGGTATTGCGCGGCGCGGCGCCCATGGTTTTGGCATGCAGGTGATCTACCACAACCGCTCGCAGCTCGCTCCCGAGATCGAAGCCGGGCTGAAGGCTCGTTATGTCAGCAAACAGGACCTGCTGGCGCAGGCGGACCACCTGGTGCTGGTGTTGCCCTACTCCCCCAGCGCCCACCACTCGATTGGTGCGGCCGAGCTGGCCTGCATGAAGCCCACCGCGACACTGGTCAACATCGCACGTGGCGGCATTGTTGACGACGCCGCCTTGGCCCAGGCGTTGGCCAACCGGACGATTGCGGCGGCAGGGTTGGATGTGTTTGAAGGCGAGCCCCAGCTCCACCCCGGGTTGTTGCGTGTGCCCAATGTGGTGTTGACACCCCACATTGCCAGTGCCAGCCTGCCGACACGGCTGGCCATGGCCAACCTGGCGGCTGACAACCTGATCGCTTATTTCACCGGCAAGCCACTGTTGACGCCGCTCAATCCCGAGGTGTTGTCGACCGACTTGACGGCGCCAGCCCTGGTGTCGGATGGTCGTCCGGTGAGCCCGCGCTGATGTCCGACTGGCTTTTTTGGGTACTGCTGGCGCTGGCCGTGGTCAATGGCTTGGGCTGGCTGCTGTGGCTGGTTTCCGCATCCCGCTCGCGTGCCGACGCTGCCACCCCCCAGCTGCTCAGCGCGTTTGCCGGCCTGAGCGCGGGCAGCGAACGCATGGAACGTGAGTTGCGCAGCGAAGTGCAGAGTAGCGCCCGTGATAGCCGCACCGAAATCACGCAGGCGCTGTCCCTGTTTCAGCAGGCCTTGCTGGCGCAGTCCGGCGATGTGGCGCGCACGCAAAATGAGCAGATCGATTCCTTTCGGGTTCAGCTGGGCGCCACGCAGCAGCAGCTGGCGGCCTCGCTGGCTACGGCGCGCGAGACACAGGACCTGGCGCTCAAGCGTTTTGCCGAGGGCCTGAACGAGCAACTGCGGCAGGTGGCTGAGGGCAGCGAGCGCAAGCTCGGCGAGGTGCGCCTGGTGGTGGAACAGCGCCTGACAGCCCTGCAGGATGGCAATGAGAAAAAGCTGGACCAGATGCGGGCCACCGTGGATGAAAAGCTGCAGAGTACGCTGGAGGCCCGCCTGGGTGAAAGTTTCAAGCAGGTGGCGGACCGCCTGGAGCAAGTGCACAAGGGCTTGGGCGAGATGCAGACGCTGGCCGCCGGCGTAGGCGACCTCAAACACCTGCTCACCAACGTCAAGACCCGAGGTATTTTCGGCGAAGCCCAACTGGCCGGGCTGCTGGAGCAGGTGTTTGTGGTGGACCAGTACGCAGCGCAGGTGGCGACCCGGCCAGGCAGCAAGAACGTGGTTGACTTCGCCATCAAGCTCCCGGGCAAATCGGAGCAGGGTCTGCCCCTGTGGCTGCCGATCGATGCCAAGTTTCCGAACGAAGACTATGAACGGCTGCTGGATGCGCAGGGCCGGGCCGATGCGCTCGGCGTCGAGGTGGCGGGCAAAGCGCTGGAGTCGCGCATCCGGCTCGAAGCCCGTGCCATTGCCGACAAGTATGTCGAGCCACCCCACACCACCGATTTTGCGATCTTGTTTTTGCCAACCGAAGGTTTGTACGCGGAGGTACTGCGCCGCCCCGGCCTGATGGAGAGCCTGCAGCGCGAGCACCGCATCACTCTGGCCGGGCCGACCACGCTGCTGGCCATGCTGAGCTCGCTGCAGATGGGGTGTCGGACGCTGGCGCTGGAGAAGCGCTCCAGCGAGGTGTGGCAGGTGCTGGGTGCGGTCAAGACCGAATTTGGCAAGTTCGGCGATGTGCTGGCCAAGGTCAAGTCGCAGACCGAGACGGTGCTCAAGACCATTGATGGTGCCGAGACCCGCAGCCGCGCGATGGGACGGGCCTTGAAAAAAGTCGAGGCCCTGCCCGAAGTGCAGGCCCAAGTGTTGATCCCGGCCGACAAGGACTTTGATCAGGAGCCCGATGCAGGCTAATGCGCTGAGCCGGCTGGTGGCGAGCCATGTTTGCCTGCATGCCTGTATGGCTGGCACCCGGATGGCTGCGCCTTTGCTGGCCCTGCGCCAGGATTACAGCCCCTTGGCTGTGGGTGTTTTGCTGGCGCTGTTTTCATTGACGTCGGTCTTCCTGGCCTTGCCCGCCGGTCGGTTTGCCGATCGCCATGGCCTGCGACGACCGGTGGGTTGGGCCGTGGTGGCGTCGGTGATCGGCGTCGGTCTGGCGGTGGCGTTCCCGGTCTTTCCAGTGCTGTGCCTGGGTGCTCTGCTGACGGGGGGCGCCACCGGTTCGGCATCCATTGCATTGCAGCGCCACGTGGGGCGCGCCGCAGAAGGCGCGACCGAACTCAAACGGGTATTCAGCTGGTTGTCCATCGGCCCTGCCATCTCCAATTTTCTTGGGCCTTTTGCGGCCGGCTTGCTGATTGACCATGCCGGAGCCGTGCCTGGCGATGCAACGGGTTATCGATCAGCTTTTTTGTTGATGGCCCTGCTGCCCTTGGGCGCCTGGTGGCTCGTGCGGCCTTTGCGGGAGCTGCCCGCTGCGCCGGCCGCGCTCGACCCGGCTGGTCACAGCGTCTGGGCTTTGCTGGGCGAACCCCAGATGCGACGCCTGATGCTGGTCAACTGGTGTCTGTCGTCCTGCTGGGATGTCCACACCTTTGTGGTGCCGGTGATCGGGCATGAGCGGGGCTTCAATGCCTCCGTGATCGGTTCGATTCTGGGCGCCTTTGCGATTGCTGCCGCCGTGGTGCGGGTGGTGATGCCCTGGTTCGCCTCGCGCCTGCGTGAGCATGTGGTGGTCTCGGGCGCCATGGTGACGACAGGCATCCTGTTCGGCATTTATCCGGCGATGCAGACGCCGTTGGCCATGGGCCTGTGTTCGGTCGTTCTGGGCGTGGTGCTCGGGTCGGTGCAGCCGATGATCATGAGTACCCTGCACCAGATCACCCCGGAGGCGCGGCATGGCGAGGCCCTGGGTCTGCGCCTGATGGCGATCAACGCCTCCAGCGTTCTGATGCCGATGCTGTTTGGCACGGTGGGGACCGTGGTCGGGGTCTCGGTGGTGTTCTGGTCGGTCGGGCTGGTCGCGGGGGCGGGTGCGCGACCGGCATGGTTACTGCGGCCAGCGGCGCACCCGGGGCCTGGCCTGAAGGTCAAAGGGCATAAAAGGCGCGAATGACCTCCCAGGCGGCGACCGGGTCATCGACATAGGTGAACAGCTTGAGGTCCTGGGCCGAGATCACACCTTCTTCGAGCATCAAGTCGATGTTGAGCAGGCGTTTCCAGTAGTCGCTGCCGAACAGCACGATCGGCACCGGCTTGGCCTTGCCGGTCTGTACAAGGGTGATCACCTCGAACAACTCATCCAGGGTACCGAAGCCACCGGGAAAGGCCACCAGCGCCTTGGCCCGCATCATGAAGTGCATTTTGCGCAGCGCAAAATAGTGGAACTTGAAGCTCAGGTTGGGCGTGATGTAGGGGTTGGGGTGCTGCTCATGGGGCAGCGCGATGTTCAGGCCGACACTGGATGCGCCCATTTCATGCGCGCCGCGGTTAGCCGCTTCCATGATGCCAGGTCCGCCTCCGGTGGCAATGAAGAGCCGGTCCTCACCGCGATGGTGCGCGCTGTATTCGGCCACGCGTTGCGAAAACAGCCGCGCCTGGTCGTAGTAGCGGGCATTGCGAACCTGGCGCTGCGCCACCTGAAGGGTGTCGGCGTCGCCGCTGGCCAAGGCCTGGCGCAGCAGGGTCTGCGCCTGCTCGGGTGACACAAAGCGGGCGCTGCCAAAAACGACAATGGTGTTTTCGATGCCGTGCTCGGACTGGTCCAGGTCTGGCTTGAGCATCTCCAGTTGAAAACGGATGCCGCGTGTTTCCCGGCGCAGCAAAAACTCCGGGTCGGCAAAGGCGAGTCGGTAGGCGTCTGCCTCCAGTGCATTGCCCTGCGCTGAATGGTTTTGCAGCTCCGCCCAGGCGTCCGCCAGTCGTCGTTCTTTGAGTCGTTGGGGTTCGGTCATGGCGCCTATTGTGCGCGACAGACTTGGTCCTGCGCCAGTGGCGCAGCAGCCGCTCAGTCCGGATAGCGTTGCCGCACGTAATCGCCAGGGGCATCGCCCAGGGCCAACCGGTCTGGAAATGGCAGGGCCTTTTGACGCCCGGTCGACTGGCTCACCAGCCAATGTTGCCACTCAGGCCACCATGAGCCGTCCTGGACTGCGGTCTGCGCCTGCCATTGGTCGGGATCCGTCCAGCTCCCATGCGCTGGCCGCGTGTTGATCTGGTAGTGCCGGTGGGCGTGGCCGGGTTCCGACACGATGCCGGCGTTGTGGCCGCCGCTGGTCAGTACAAAGGTGATTTCCGGGTCGCACAGGCGGTGGAGCTGGTAGACCGAGCGCCAGGGCGAGATGTGATCCCGCAGCGTGCCCACCACGAACATGGGCGCCCGCACATCGGCCAGCGCCACAGCCCGTCCCTCGACCCGGTAGGCGCTATTCGCCAGCGCATTGTTCAGGTACAGCGAGGTCAGGTACTCATGGTGCATCCGGGCGGGCATCCGCGTGTGGTCCGCGTTCCAGGCGGTCAGATCGCTTTCCGGCTCGCGCTCGCCCAACAGGTATTCCCGCATCCGCCGAGTCCAAACCAGCTCGCGCGAATGTAGAAACTGGAATGAAGCGGCCATTTGTCGACCAGTCAGATAGCCCTGACCCCGCGTGAGGTTGTCAAGGAAGCAGATCTGGCTTTCGTCGATCAAGAGGCCGAGTTCGCCGGGCTCGGAGAAATCCGTCTGGGCCGCCAGCAGGGTCACGCTGCGGATTTTGGGCAGGTCCCGGCTGCCGACCACGCCGCCGGGCCGCGCCAAGGCCGCGACTGCAATGGCCAGCAGGGTGCCGCCCAGGCAGTAGCCCGCCGTATGCACTGCGCTGCCCTCGGGGTGAAAGTTCGCCACTGCGCGCAAGGCCTCCAGCACGCCGAGTCGCAGGTAGTCGTCCATGGACAAATCCCGGTCTGATGCGTCCGGATTCCGCCATGACAGCATGTAAACCCTGTGCCCCTGCCCGACCAGGTAGCGCACCAGCGAATTGCCGGGCGACAGGTCGAGGATGTAGTACTTCATGATCCAGGAAGGCACGATCAGAATCGGCTCGGCATGGACGGTGGTCGTTTGCGCGTCGTAGCGCAGCAATTCGATGAGGCGGTTCCGATACACCACCTTACCGGGCGTGATCGCCACCTCCCGTCCCACGCGGAAATGTTCGGCCGCCTGGCTGGCATGGGTACCGGCGACATCCTGCAGCCAGTTGCGCACACCCTGTGCCAGACCAGTGCCATTGGATTCAAAGATGTCCCGCCAAACCACCGGATTCGTGGCGAGCCAATTGGGCGGTGCCATCATGTCCAGCCATTGGCGGGCGAAAAATTGGGTCAGGTCACGGTGGTGCGAGGTCATGCCAGCCACCTGGGTCGCTTCGCGCCAGAAAGCCTGACTCTGGCGGAAACCTTGTCGCCACTGGTTGAAGGGCCAGCGCGTCCAGGCATCGTCGCGGAATCGGGGGTCTTCGTCCGATGGGCCAGCGGGTGGCGTTGCCTCGCCGGGCCGTTCGGCTTGATGCGCGAGCTGAGCGGCCAGGGACAGCAGTTCAAGCTGCTTGCCCGGTGAGCCCAGCAGATGCCAGGACCAATCGGCTTGTGCCAGCGCCAGCGATATCGGAGACAGGCCCGCCTGCTGCGGCACACTGGCCGCATGGATCAGCCGATCCAGGGCCTGTGTGGCCAACTCTGCCGGGCGCGCGGGCTCTGTCCACATCAGGTCTTCCTCCTTTTGCCTTCGCGTCGGCGCGGGGTTCAGGGTGACCAGCGTGCCGTCCCGAGGTGCGACTGCCATGATGGAGGCCTCAATTCAAGAACTTGGGCAGGATGACCGACCACTGACGCCATCGCGACGCGGTGCGATAAACCCACCAGGCCCGGCGTACCAGGGTCAGTGCCCGCGCTGGTCTGAGCACCGTCCACAGGGCGAAGGCGCCGACCGGCCAGGCAGGGTGTCGGTACAGCCACCTGAGGCCGGTGAAAGCCAGGTCCATCATGGCCAAGGGTCGCCGCAACGAGTTGGCCTCATTGGCCAGACGCTGCCTGAGCGAGCCGCTGCGCAGCAGCAACTGCTGTTGGCGCAAGACAATCTCAGTGTGGACCATGGGGGGTGACCGATGACAGGCTGGCGCTGTCGCTGTCGCGCTGCAACTCGCCCAGACTGAGTTGAAACATGCCTGAAACACTGACCAACTGTGCCCTGGCCTTGCGCAGCAGCACTGCCCCGGCCACCAAGTAACAGCCGGCCAGTGCGGCCATCGATGCCAGTCGGTAGTTATCCCAACACAGCAAAATGATGAGGCCGGTCACCATGGCCAGCCCCATGCCCAGCAACATCAAGGCCATGCTACCCCACAGCAGACCGTCGAACAGACGGTGCGCACCCAGTTCGAATTCGGTACCGAGGAGCGCCAAGCGCACCTTGGCCAATTCCAGGGTGGTCGCGAGCAAGCGGTTGAGGGACACGGCGAGGCCACCGAAATGCCCCGAACCAGACATCACCTTGCCAAGCGTCAGCGGCGGCTGGCGATCAGACCCAGGATCACACCCAGACCCGCAGCCATGCTGATGGACTTCCAGGGGTTGGCGTGAACAAATTCATCTGTAGCATGACCCGCCGCCTTGACCTTGGCAACGGCTGTCTCCTGCAGATGAACGAGGTCGGTCTTGGCCTGGTTCATTCTGGCCTGGACCCGGCTGCGGACATCGGCCACGCCCTCTCCAGCCTGATCAGCCGTCAGCCGAAGCAACTCTTCCGCGTCGGCGATGACCACCTTCAAGTCGGTCATCAATTTGTCCCTGTTGACCGTTGCGACATCATTCATCAAAACCTCCGTGTGTAAGAAAAAAAGGAACTGGTAGCCATCGTAGGCGCCGAACCGGCGATGACCGTTGACAAAAATCATCGCAGCGCAGTTCCTGGTCATCCCTCACCTTGGTTCGTACCGGGCTTGGGCCCAAGTTGGTCAGCGCAAGGTCTTAGCGCGGCGTGAGGCATCGCAAGCCAAAGGTCGCAGCAGCGCCTTAGCATGTCTGCCGGCGACGCTCGGTCCGGGTGGTCAAGGCTTGGCAAAGTCACTTCGAAAAGAGGCCCATGACAACGGTGTTTGACCCTGTTCGCTTGGCTGCAGCGGCGCTTGACATTCTCGCCAGCGGCCAATTGACTGCGGCGGCCCTGGCGGTCCGCCAGCAGGCCCGTTTGGCCAATCTTGTCAGGGCCGCGCGGCAAGGATCGCGCCTCTACCGCGCGCGACTGGCGGGTAACGCCACCGCGACAATGCCTTTGAGCGAGGTGACACCGATCACGCGGGCTGAGCTGATGGCGCACTTTGACGATTGGGTGACTGACCCTGCGTTGCGGCTCGATGACTTGAAGGCTTTTGTTGCGGATGACAGTCGGATCGGCCAGGCCTACCTGGGCAAATACCTGGTGTGGGAGAGCTCGGGCACCAGTCATCAACCCGGCATTTTTGTGCAGGATACGCAGGCCATGGCGGTCTACGATGCGCTGGAAGCGCTGCGGCGCAGCGCGCCGCGGCCGCTGTTGCGGTGGCTGGACCCGATGCTGCTGACCGAACGCCTGGCCTTCGTCGGCGTCACTGGCGGCCACTTCGCAAGCCTGGTGTCGATGTTGCGGCTGCGACAACTCAACCCCTTGCTGGGGCAGGGCTTGCGCTGCTTTTCGATCCTGCAGCCGATGGACCGGCTGTTGGCGGAACTCAATGCCTTTGCGCCGACGGTGCTGGCCACCTACCCCACGGTGGCCGCCCAGTTGGCCGAGCTGGCCGTGCAGGGGCAGCTTGATTTTGCGCCGAGCGAGGTCTGGACCGGCGGTGAAACCCTGAGTCCGGCCGCACGGCGGCGCATCGAGCAGGGCCTGGGCTGCGTGGTCCGCAACAGCTACGGCGCCTCGGAATTCATGCCCATTGGCTGGGAGTGTCAGTTGGGCAAGATGCACGCCAACGCCGACTGGGTCATTCTGGAACCGGTGGACGCGCAGGGCCGGGCCACAGCGCCCGGCCAGCCCTCCCACTCGACGCTGCTGACCAACCTGGCCAACCATGTGCAGCCCCTGATCCGCTACGACCTGGGCGACCAGATCACTGTATCGAGCGAGCCCTGTGGCTGTGGTTCAACGCTGCCGGTGATCGAGGTCCGGGGCCGGCGCGATGAGGCGCTGGTGATGGCGGGGCGCGATGGTCAGCCGGTGACCTTGTTGCCCATGGCCCTGACCACGCTGCTGGAGGAGGGCGCTGGCGTGTTTGACTTCCAACTGGCCCAACAGGATGCGCACACGCTGGTGCTGCGGTTGGATCTGCATGGCGCCGAGGCGGCGGGTCCCAGTGCGCGGTGCCAGGCGGTTTTGGCCAAATACGCGAGCGATCAGGCCCTGGCACCGATCCAGATCAGGCTGGAACTGGGCGCCATCGGGCCGCGCGGCCGCAGCGGCAAGGCGCCGCGGGTGCTGGCACGGCCCTGGCAACCTGCCCAGGCGGCCTAAGGGCGGACCGGCTGCGCCAGAACGCCTCGGGCCGCTTGCGCGAGTGCTGACGCCATGCTGACGCAGTTGCTGGGGTGCGCAATGCAGTCGGTGCTCCAGACCTCGCCCACGCCGGCGGCCTGTAGCTGGGCCAGGGCATTGCCCGAGAAGATGGCGTGGGTGACGGCCACATCCACCCGGCGCGCACCAGCGGCCAGCAACTGGCGTGCTGCTTGGGCCAGAGTTTGTCCGGTACTGGCCACATCGTCGAGCAAGACAATGTCCCGTCCGGCCACCGGCCGCACGGGGAGCGCGATCGCCACCTGGTGGTCGCCCAGTCGGACCTTGGTGCACACGGCCGCATCAAAGCCATGGCGCGCCGCGGCCATGCTCAGCCATTGCGCTGATTCTTCATCGGGCCCGACCAGCAGCGCCTGCGGTCGTCGCTCGGCAATCAGGTCCGACAGCAGGGGCGCGCCGCTCAGGGTCATGGTCTGTCGCGCGGGCACAGCCTGGTCCAGCGTGGCTACCCGGTGCAGGTGTGGGTCCACGGTGATCACGGCGTCGAACAAGCCCGCCAGAAAGCGCCCGACAATGCGCTGGCTCACCGCCTGGCCCGGGGCAAAAGCCATGTCCTGGCGCATGTAGGCCAGGTAGGGCGCTACCAGTGTCAGGTGGCGGGTGCCAAGTTCGCGCGCGGCCTGCGCTGCCAGCAGCAGCTCCACCAGTTTTTCATTGGGCTGGTGCAGGCTGCGCAGCAGCAGCGTGTGAGCGGGCAGGCCAGGCGGCAGCCGCAGCCGGAATTCGCCATCCGGAAACCGATGGCGCTCAATCAGGGCGGCATCAAATCCGCCGGCGTCGGCCAGCCGCAGCGCTGGCGCCGCCTCATCGTCGAAATACAGCAGCAGCGGTGCGCTCGCCATCAGAACTCCACAAACACCTGGGGCAGCTCGCTGCTGTCGCCCAGGTTGTAGCCCGAGTGCTTCAGGCAGGCTTGGCGGGCAAACTCCAGGTCGCTCGGGTAGCCGGCGTAGACGCGATACAGCACCTCGCCCGTGTTGACGGCCTCGCCGAGCTTGCGAAACAGGTCAACGCCGGCACCGATCACCTTGGGTGCGCCGGCCAGGCGTGCCACTCGTGCGATCTGGTGGTTGTCAATGCCGGTCACCACGCCGCTGCCTTGGGCGCAGATGTCAAAGCTCAGGGCTCCAAGCTGTGGGCTGTGGTGGTCAAAAGGGTTCTGGCCTTGCGCTGCCATGATGGCGCGCATTTTGCTCAGGGCGCGGCCCGAGTCCAGGATGTCGCGAGCAATTGCGAAGCCGTCGCCGCCCCGGATATCGGGGTTGCATTCGATCAGCCGGCCGGCCAGCCGCAATGATTTTTGCCGCAGGTCGTTGGGCGCCTGCGGGTCGTTTTCCAGCACCCGCATCACGTCGCGGGCTTCCAGCACCGGGCCAATGCCGTTGCCGATGGGCTGGCGGCCGTCGGTGATCACCACATCCAAAGAGAGGTGCATGCGGCTGGCGACGTATTCAAACAGCCGTCGCAGCCGCTGTGCCTCGGGCATCGAGCGGACCTTGGCGCTGGGGCCGATCGGGATATCCAGCACCAGGTGGGTGGAGCCGGCGGCAATTTTTTTGGACAGGATGGAGGCCACCATCTGGCCGGCCGAATCCATGGCCAGCGGGCGCTCCACCGAAATCAGCACATCGTCAGCGGGCGACAGGTTGGCCGAGCCGCCCCACGCCAGGCAGCCGCGGTGTTCGCGCACGATATCGGCCAGTTGCTCGAACGGCAGCTCGACCTTGGCCAGCACCTCCATGGTGTCGGCGGTGCCCGCCGGTGAGGTGATGGCGCGCGACGAGGTTTTGGGGCAGAGCAGGCCATGCGCTGCCAGGATCGGCACCACCAGCATCGAGGTCCGGTTGCCGGGAATGCCGCCAATGCAGTGCTTGTCTACCACCAGATGCTCATGCCAGTCCAGCCGGCGGCCGCTGGCTACCATGGCTTCGGTCAGAAAGTAGACTTCTTCGCGGTCCAGCTCATCGCGGTTGGTGGCCACCACAAAGGCGGTCAGTTCAATCTTGGAGTAGCGCCGGTCGGCAATGTCCTGCACGATGCTTCGGAACTCCTCCCGCCCCAGGCGCTCACCCGCGAGTTTGCGCCGTAGCGCTTCGATCGAGGCCGGCGCCTCGGCCTGGGCCACCGATGCCGTGTGGCCGTCCTGCACATCGAGTTGCAAAAAGGCGTCTTCTGACAAGCCCAATTCGTGGCAGCCCACGATGCTGTGGTCGTCCACCACGTTCAAGCTGGCCAGGATGCGGCGGCCGTTGGCGCGAACTTCGATCTTCGACAAAGCCTGGAAGCCCTCGGCCCGGTAGATGGCGCAGTCGCGGTGCAGGTAGGCCACGTTTTCACGGTAGGTGTCGATCGCCACCCGTCGCAGCGACAGGGCAGAGGGGTTGGGCGCGGTCTGCGCCGTGATGACGGCGCCAGCCGATGCGGTCAGGTCCATGGCCCGGAGCCTACACCCGAATGCCCACCCGGGTCCAGCCCGCTGTGCCCGGGCTCGTTGCAAAAAAAGGCCTCTTGCGAGGCCCTGGTAAGGGTGGCAAGAGGTGCCGCGGCTTAAACGCGTTTGCGGTACTCGCCAGTGCGGGTGTCGATTTCCACCTTGTCGCCCTGGGCCACAAAGATCGGCACCCCGATTTCGAAGCCGGTCGAAATTTTGGCGGGCTTGAGCACCTTGCCCGAGGTGTCGCCCTTCACGGCCGGCTCGGTCCAGGTGATTTCACGGACCACGCTGGTTGGCATTTCGACCGAGATGGCCTTGCCGTCATAAAAAACGACTTCCAGCGACATGCCGTCTTCGAGGTAGCTGAGCGAATCACCCATGTTCTCGGCCTCCACCTCATACTGGTTGTATTCGGTGTCCATGCAGACGTACATGGGTTCGGCGAAGTAGGAGTAAGTGCACTCCTTTTTGTCCAGAACGATCTGGTCCATTTTGTCGTCGGCCTTGAAAACCACCTCGGTGCCGAAATTGTTCAGCAGGCTTTTGAGTTTCATGCGCACGGTGGCGGAGTTGCGGCCGCCGCGGCTGTATTCGGTCTTGAGCACGACCATCGGGTCCTTGCCATGCATGATGACGTTGCCAGCACGGATTTCTTGAGCGATTTTCATAGTGATTGAGCGTAGGTTGGGCCGCCCTTGTGGCAGCGTGCGCGGCAGGGGCCAGAGGGGAGCCAGGCCAATCGCCGCTTAAACGCCAGATTTTAGTGGTTTTTTGCCACGAAGCCCAGCAGGCTGCTGGTCAGGTCGTCGAGTTGCCCTTGGGCCGCGCGCGCGTCGGCGAGGCAGGCCTGCCATTCCGCCCAGGCCAGCGGCGGCCAGGGGCCTGACCCAGCGCCGGGCGCATCATTCCAACGGTGATGCAGGGCGCGCAAGGAGTCAGGGGCCTTGATCAGATCCAGAAAGGCGTCCAGTTTGGCATGATGGGCGCCGTCGCTCTGTGGGTAAATCTGCCAGACCAGTGGCTTGCCGGCCCACAGGGCCCGTACCAGCGAGTCCTCGCCGCGCACGAAGTTCAGGTCGCAGGCCCACAGCAGGTGGTCGAAATCGGTTTGGCTCAAGCTGGGTAAGTATGAAATTGATAGCGCACCAGCCTTATTCCATAGGGGTTCCGAGCCGTTTTGATGCTCAATAACAGCCAGCACGGCGGCGCTGGCGCGACCGGCTGTAACCAGCAGCCGGGTTGGCTGCTCGCCACCGGCCAGGGTCAGAAGCAGCTCGCGCAGTGCCGGTGGTTCGTAACAGAACAGGGCGATCCGCCGCTCGGCGCCCGTTGGGATCCCCAGCTGCGCCAACCAGTGCGCAGGCTCAAAAGCGGCCTGGCGCGCCCACAGCCCGGGTTCCCGCAGCAGGCCGCCCGTGGCCGCCGTGAAGCCGGGGTAGAAAAAATGCTTGGTCAGGCCGCGCCCAGGCCCGGCCATGACCGGCGAGGGCAGGCCGTGACAGCGCTCGACGAAGCCCTCGGCACTCAGGTATTCCAGGTTGATCCAGCAGGGTTTTTGGCCGCCAAGCCTTGCGGCGTCTACCCAAGAAGCTATGAATTCAGGAGCGACCTCGCAACCGAAAGCCTCCAGCAACACGTCGCCGGGCAGGATGTCACTCAGCTCCAGCGGCTGCGTCCAGGGTCGGACCTCAACGCCTGGCGCCCCGCCAGGCGCCATCCAGGTCAGCGCGCTGGCATCGTCCACCCACAGCCGGACCGTCTGGCCGCGACCGGCCAGATCGACGGCCAGGCGCCAGCACACGCCGATGTCGCCGTAGTTGTCAATCACCCGGCAAAAAATGTCCCAAGTCCAGCCTGTTTTCACCAACGGGATTGTCCACAATACGCACCTATGCCTGCAAAACCTGAGTCCCCTGGCGCGCCCGCTGGCTTGAGCACGGCCGCGCCGACGCGGCACGAGTTGCTGCTGCGCGAGGCCGCCAGCCTGCCCGAGCTGCCTGGCGTGTACCGCTACTTCGACGCCGAGGGTGCGGTGTTGTACGTGGGCAAGGCCATCAGCCTGCGGCGCCGGGTGGCCAGCTACTTCCAGAAAAACCACGGCGGCACGCGCATTGGGCACATGGTGGGCAAGATCGCACGCATGGAGACCACGGTGGTGCGCTCCGAGGCCGAGGCCTTGCTGCTGGAAAACAACCTGATCAAGACGCTCAACCCCCGCTACAACATCCTGTTCCGGGACGACAAGAGCTACCCCTACCTGAAAATATCGGGCTCCGGCGCCGCAAGTGATGCCGGCCAGGCCGGCGCAGCCGCCTTTGCGCGGGTCTCCTACTACCGGGGCGCCGTCGAGAAGCGGCACCGGTATTTTGGTCCCTACCCCAGCGCCTGGGCGGTCAAGGAAGCCATTTTGCTGATGCAAAAGGTGTTCCGGCTGCGCACCTGCGAAGACACGGTGTTCAACAACCGCACCCGGCCTTGCCTGCTGTACCAGATCAAGCGTTGTTCGGCGCCGTGCGTGGGCCATATCTCACCCGCGGCCTACGCCGAGGACGTGGTCAACGCCGAGCGCTTTTTGCGTGGCGATGCCCAGCAGGTGATGCAAGGCCTGGAGGCGCGCATGATGGCGCATGCCGAGCGCCTGGAGTTCGAGCAGGCAGCCGAGCTGCGCAACCAGGTGTCGGCGCTGTCGAGCGTGCTGCATCAGCAGTCAGTGGACAACGTCTCGGACCGGGATGTGGATATTTTGGCCGTGAAGGTGCAGGGCGGCCGGGCCTGCGTCAATCTCGCCATGGTGCGCGGGGGCCGCCATTTGGGCGACCGGCCCTATTTCCCCGTGCATGTGGAAGAAGCCGTCGGTGTTTCCCATGGCCTGGACGACGATGGCGCGCCGGGCGCGGCCGCCGCCAGCCTGGAGTCGCAGATCATCGAGGCTTTCCTGGCCCAGCACTACCTGAGTCAGCCGATTCCCGCCTCGCTGATCGTCAGTGACCCGATTGCCCCGGGGCTGGTCAAGGCTTTGTCCAACCAGGCGGGTTACCGAATTTCGGCGGTTCACCAGCCGCGGGAGCAGCGGCGGGTCTGGCTGGAGATGGCGCAGACCAATGCCAGCCTGCAATTGGCGCGCCTGTTGGCCGAGGAGGGGTCACAGCAGGCGCGCAGCCGAGCCCTGGCCGAGGCGCTGGACCTTACGCTGGAGGATCTGGACGCGCTGCGCATCGAGTGTTTCGACATTTCGCACACCGCGGGCGAGGCAACGCAGGCCTCCTGTGTGGTGTTTCAGCACCACAAGATGCAAAGCGCCGAATACCGCCGCTACCGGATCGACGACATCACGCCCGGCGACGACTACGCTGCGATGCGTCAGGTACTGCTGCGCCGCTATGCCAAGGTGGCGGAAGCATTGGCCGAGGCTCAGCGCAGCGGCCATCTGCCTGCTGGTACCGGCCGCCTTCCGCATCTGGTGTTGGTCGATGGCGGCAAGGGCCAGGTGGCGATGGCGCGCGAGGTGTTCGAGGGGCTGGGCCTTGATCTGGGTTTGATCGTGGGCGTGGAAAAGGGCGAAGGCCGCAAAGTCGGCCTGGAAGAACTGGTGTTTGCCGATGGTCGCGACAAGGTTTACCTGGGCAAGGACTCGGCGGCGCTGATGCTGGTGGCCCAGATTCGCGACGAAGCCCATCGATTTGCGATCACGGGCATGCGTGCCCAGCGCGCCAAGACCCGGCTTGATGGCGGCCAGCTGGAAGAAATCCCGGGTGTCGGCGCCAAACGCCGCGCCAAGTTGTTGCAGCGCTTTGGCGGGGTACGCGGCGTGGCCTCGGCCAGCGCTGAAGATATCGCCACCGTAGACGGCATCTCGCGCGAGCTGGCTGAAAGCATTTATCGGGCCCTGCACTGAGCTGGTGCAGCATGCCACAATTGACCCATGTTTTTGACCATTCCGACGATCATGACTTGGGCGCGCATCGTCGCGATTCCCTTGATCGTTGGCGTTTTTTACCTGCCGATTGAGCCGGCCAGCCGCAATGTGGTGGCCACGGTGATGTTTGTGGTGTTTGCCGCCACCGACTGGCTCGACGGTTACCTGGCGCGCAAGCTCAATCAGGTGTCGTCGTTTGGCGCTTTTCTGGACCCGGTGGCGGACAAATTTCTGGTCTGCGCCTGTGTGCTGGTACTGGTGCATTTGGGACGGACCGATGTGTTTGTGGCACTGATCATCATTGGGCGGGAAATTGCGATCTCGGCGCTGCGCGAGTGGATGGCTCAGATCGGCGCCGCCCGCAGCGTGGCGGTGCACATGATCGGCAAGCTCAAGACCGTGGTGCAAATGGTCGCCATCGGCTTCCTGTTGTTTGATGGCATGTTGCTCGGCCTGATCGACACCCATCTGTGGGGTGCCTGGCTGATCTGGATCGCCGCCATCATGACGGTGTGGTCCATGGTCTATTACCTGCGCAAAGCGCTCCCTGAAATCAGGGCACGCGCGCGGTGAGCCAAGCGCGCGATGCGGCCCTGATCCGGGCCATGCCGGCGGTGTTTGTGCTGATCTGGAGCACCGGCTTCATCGTGGCACGCTACGGCATGCCCCATGCGCCGCCAATGAAGTTTCTGGCGGTCCGGTTTGCCCTGTCCATCCTGTGTTTCCTGCCGTGGATTCTGTTGGCGGGCGTGGCTTGGCCCGGCAAGCGAGCTCAGTGGGGCCATCTGGCCGTCGCCGGGGTGTTGATGCACGCTTGCTACCTGGGCGGCGTCTGGTCGGCGATCCGGGCCGGCATGGGCTCCGGCCTCTCGGCGCTGATCGTCGGTTTGCAGCCAGTGCTGACCGCTGTCTGGTTGTCCGCCACTGGCGGCGTGGTCTCACGCCGCCAATGGCTTGGGCTGAGCCTGGGCTTGGGTGGTTTGGTGTTGGTGGTGTCGGGTAAGTTGGGCGCGGGCGGCGAGGCCAATGGAGCCAACCTGCTGATGGCCGTGGGGGCCTTGCTGGGCATCACCCTCGGGACCCTTTACCAAAAAAGGTACGTGGCGCCCTGTGATGTGCGCAGTGCGAATGTCATTCAACTGACAGCCGCGCTGCTGGTGACCCTGCCCTTTGCGGCCTTGGAGCCGGCCGCCATGGACTGGAACGCCGAATTGGGTTGGGCGATGGGTTGGTCGGTGCTGGTCATGACCTTGGGCGGCAGCTCGCTGCTGTACCTGTTGATCCAGCGTGGCGCGGCCACGTCGGTTACCAGCCTGATGTACCTGGTGCCGCCGTCGACCGCCTTGATCGCCTACCTGCTGTTTAAGGAATCCATCACCGCGGCGACGGTGCTTGGCACTGTGCTGTCGGCGGTGGGGGTGGCGCTGGTGGCGCGCCAGGCCCAGACATCGTTGTCACCAGACCTCAGTCCAAAGGATCGTCCATGAGTAGCCAGAGAATCGCGGTGATTGCCGGTGACGGGATCGGCAAGGAGGTCATGCCCGAGGGCTTGCGCGTGCTGGATGCCGCCGCCCGCAAGTTCGGCCTTGACCTGCACTTTGACCACTTCGATTTTTCCAGCTGGGACTACTACGAGCGGCACGGCAAGATGCTGCCCGACAACTGGAAAGACTTGATTGGCGGCCACGATGCCATCTACTTTGGTGCGGTGGGGTGGCCTGAAAAGATTGCGGACCATGTCTCCCTGTGGGGCTCCCTGTTGCTGTTTCGCCGTGAGTTTGACCAATATGTCAATTTGCGGCCAGCGCGGCTGATGCCGGGCATCATTGCGCCGGTGGTTCGGCGCGATGGCAGCCGTCGCGCGCCGGGCGAGATTGACATGTACATCGTGCGGGAAAACACTGAGGGCGAGTACTCCAGCGTTGGCGGGCGCATGTACCCGGGCACCGAGCGCGAGATTGTGATGCAGGAAACCGTGATGTCGCGCATCGGCGTCGACCGGGTGCTGAAGTTTGCCTTTGAGCTGGCACAGTCCCGCCCCAAAAAGCACCTGACCAGCGCGACCAAGTCCAACGGTATCGCCATCACCATGCCGTACTGGGACGAACGGGTGGCCGAGATGGCCCGCCACTACCCGGATGTGCGGGTGGACAAGTTTCACATCGACATCCTGACGGCGCATTTTGTCCAGCGGCCAGATTTTTTTGACGTGGTGGTGGCCAGCAACCTGTTTGGCGACATCCTTAGCGACCTGGGCCCCGCCTGCACAGGCACCATCGGCATCGCCCCCAGCGCCAATTTGAACCCCCAGCGCCTGTTCCCCTCGCTGTTCGAGCCGGTGCACGGCTCGGCACCCGACATTGCGGGCCAAGGCATTGCCAACCCGATCGGGCAGATCTGGTGCGGTGCGCTGATGCTCGATTTTTTGGGGCACCGAGCTGCCCACGACG
Organism: Pseudomonadota bacterium; assembly: GCA_041182225.1. Lineage (GTDB taxonomy): Bacteria > Pseudomonadota > Gammaproteobacteria > Burkholderiales > Burkholderiaceae_C > Rhodoferax. The sequence continues at coordinate 28,725 of JBEGOC010000206.1, forward strand.
CGATTTTGAAAGCCATAGAAGCCGTGCTTGACCCTGCGAGCGGTGCGCCACGTACGCCCGATCTGGGCGGACAGGCTGGCACGGCAGATGTGGGGCGCGCCATCGCGGCGGCGGTCTGACCGGCACATGCTCCCGATCATTGGCGGTGGCAAAACCGACTAGAATAAAAATGTTGTTTTACCCTTGGGGTTTGTACTGTGAATAAAACCGAACTGATTGATCACATCGCCCAGCAGGCAGATATCTCCAAGGCAGCTGCGACGCGCGCCCTGGAGTCCACGATCAGCGCGGTCAAGGCAACGCTGAAAAGTGGCGGATCAGTCTCCTTGGTCGGGTTTGGCACCTTCGCCGTTGGCAAACGCGCACCCCGTGTGGGCCGCAACCCGCGCACCGGTGAGGCGATCAAGATCAAATCAGCCAAGGTACCCAAATTTCGCCCAGGCAAGGCGTTGAAAGACGCCCTGAACTGAGGTCCTGTCAACTGGTTTCGGTGGGGTGCTTAGCTCAGTTGGTAGAGCGGCGCCCTTACAAGGCGTAGGTCGGCGGTTCGAGCCCGTCAGCACCCACCACCCACCCAAGGCGAACATGAGGTTCGCCTTTTTTTGTTTTGCTACTGGAGACTGAGCGCATGTTTGATTTTGTCCGCAAGCACACGAAAATCATGATGTTCGTGATGTTCTTGCTGATCATCCCGTCCTTTGTGCTGTTCGGTATCGACGGCTACAACCGCGCCGGCGATCAGGGCGCGGTGGTCGCGAAGGTCGGCGGCCATGCCATTACACAGGGCGAGTGGGATGCAGCGCACAAGGCAGAAACTGACCGGCTGCGCGCGTCCATGCCTAACCTGGACCCCAAGCTGTTCGATTCGCCCCAGGCCCATTACGCCACCCTGGAACGGCTGATCAAGGACCAAGTGCTGACACAGGCCGCTGAAGCCTTGCGATTGACCACGAGTGATGCCCGTTTGGCCAGAGACCTGCAGGAAAACCCAGCCATCGCCGCGCTGCGCCGCCCCGATGGCTCGCTGGACATGGCCCGTTACAGCCAGCTGGTCGCCAGCCAGGGCCTGACGCCCGAAGGCTTTGAGGCACGGGTGCGCCAGGACATCTCGGTGCGCCAGGTGGAAGCCGGCATCACCGCCACCAGTGTTACCGCGGCGGCCATGGCTGACCTCGCCCTAAACGCTTTTTTTGAGCGGCGCGAGGTGCAGATCGCTTTCTTCAACACGCCTGAGTTTGCCTCCAAGATCAACCCGACGGATGCAGAGCTGGACGCCTACTACAAGGCCAATCCGAAGCTGTTCCAGGCGCCCGAAGAGGCCAGCATCGAGTACGTGCTGCTGGACCTGGAAAGCGTCAAGAAGTCCATCGCCATCAGCGAGGCCGACCTCAAGAGCTACTACGAACAAAATGCCGCCAGATTAAGCGGCAAAGAGGAGCGTCGGGCCAGCCATATTCTGATCAACGCAGCCAAGGGTCAGCCCGATGCGGATCGTCAAAAAGCCAAAGCCAAAGCTGAAGAACTGCTGCAGCTGGCGCGCAAGGCGCCTGACAGCTTTGCCGACCTTGCCAAAAAGAACTCACAGGACACCGGCTCTGCTGCCAACGGTGGTGACTTGGACTTTTTTGCACGCGGCGCCATGGTCAAGCCCTTTGAGGATGCGGCTTTTGCAATGAAGAAGGGGGCTATTTCAGACGTGGTGGAGTCAGATTTTGGCTATCACATCATCAAACTGACCGACGTCAAGACGCCGACGCAACGCAGTTTCGAGGAACTGCGGGCTGGCATGGAGGCTGACCTCAAGGCCCAGCAGGCCCAGCGAAAGTTTGCTGAAACCGCCGAGCTGTTCACCAATGGCGTCTACGAGCAGTCGGACAGCCTCAAGCCAGTGGCCGACAAACTGAAGCTGGAGATCAAAACCGCTGACCGGTTGACCCGTTCGGCGGCGACCGGCGCCACGGGTGTCCTGGCCAGTGCGAAGTTTTTGACCGCCGTCTTTGCGCCCGATGCTGTCGAGAAGAAGCGCAATACCGAGGCGGTGGAAATTGCCCCCAACCAGCTGGCTGCGGGGCGCATTGTGAAATACACACCGGCGCGTACCTTGCCGTTTGCCGATGTGCGCTCGGTCGTCCGCGAGCGCCTGGTCGCCGCGGGCGCGGCCGATCTGGCCAAAAAAGAGGGCATCGCGAAACTCGCAGCCTGGAAGTCTGCGCCCGACACCGCTGTATTGCCTGTCGCGGTCACGGTGTCCCGGGACCAATCCCAGAACCTGCCACCGGCGCTGCTGAAATCCATTCTGAAAGCAGATGCGGCGACCTTGCCGACCTTCATCGGCGCAGACCTTGGCGACCAGGGTTACGCCGTGATCAAGCTCAACAAGACCGCCTCGCGGCCCGTGCCCAATGAGGACGGGCTCAAGCAAGACCGCGCCCAGTACGGCCAGTGGTGGACCAGTGCCGAAACCCTGGCCTATTACAGTGTGCTGAAAGACCGCATCAAGGTCGATGTCCGCGCGCCCAAGCCGTCTACCAACGGGTCTGAGCCGGCCGGGTCTGCCGTCAGGTGACCGAATGACGCCGTCACTTGGCCGGTCGTGCCGATGATGTGTGTCGAGGAAGTGTGTCGACGAAGTGAGATCGCACGTTATAATTTCTGCATTGCGGTGGCTGTAGCTCAGTTGGTAGAGTCCAGGATTGTGATTCCTGTTGTCGTGGGTTCGAGCCCCATCAGCCACCCCATCTCGATGCCGAAAAGCCTGCTATTTTAACGATAGCAGGTTTTTTTATGGCCGGCTCAAGCTTAGAGGCTTAGAGGCAGACACGACGAGGCGTGCGAGGCAGAGCCGAGGCGGACTTTGACGTAAGTTCCTGATTGATGGAGGTGACCCGTATGCGCTGGATGCGTTTTGAACACCAGGGCGCCACAGGATTTGGCGTGTTGGAGGGCGACCAGGTTCGCTGTTATCAGGGTGATATGTTTGGCACGCCTGTAGCCACGCAGATTCAACTGAATGTCGCGGCGCTGACATGGCTTCCGCCCTGCAGGCCAGGCAAGATCATCGGTTTGTGGAACAACTTTCGAACTGCCGCCGAAAAAAACGGGTGGGCTGAGCCGTTGGAGCCCCTGTATTTTCTCAAGTCGCCAGGCAGCGCGGCGGGGCATTTGAAAGCGGTTGCCGTACCGGCAAGCTATGGCGGCAGGGTGGTGTACGAGGGTGAACTCGTGGTGGTGATTGGCAAGACCGCACGGGCAGTGGCCGTGCAGGATGCAGCCACGCATATTTTTGGATACACCTGCGGGAACGACTTCACGGCGCTTGAACTGCTCCACCGTGATGCCTCCTTCGCGCAATGGACCCGGGCCAAAAGTTTTGACGGTTTTGCGGCTTTCGGTCCGACCATCGAGACCGAGTTCAATCCTGCCAGTTGCCATTTGCGTACCTTGGTGGGTGGGCGCGAGCGGCAGAACTATGCGTTGTCCGACATGTTTTTCAGCCCACTGGAACTGGTTTCCCGGATTTCGCATGACCTCACGCTCGAACCCGGCGACCTGATTTATTGCGGCACGTCGCTGGGCGTGCTACCCCTGAAGCCTGGGACCACCGTCGATGTGGTGGTCGATGGCTTGGGAACCCTGTCCAACCTCTACGGCTGAGCGCTTAGCTGGCGTTGATCTGCAGCCTGCCCCTGTGGCGCGCCAGTGTGTGGGCCAGCAGCCGGGTTGCCGCATAGATGGCGTTAATCGTGGGTGTGGCGGTTTGGGTCATGCGGGCTAATTCGACGACAGAACCTAGCAGTGCGTCCAACTCAAGAGCGCGACCGTGCTCGATGTCTTGCAGCATGGACGTTTTGTGCGCACCCACCGCCTGGGCCCCGGCGATGCGTTTCTCAAGCGAGATCTTGAACACCACCCCGAGTTTTTCCGCCACGGTTTGCGCCTCGGCCATCATGTTGGCGGCCAGCAAGCGGGAAGGCCCAAAGGAGCAAATATCTTCCAGGGTGGCATGGGTCAGCGCGGAGATTGGATTGAAGCTCAAATTGCCCCAAAGCTTGAGCCATATCTCGCTGCGGATATCCCGGGATATCGGCGCCTTGAACCCTGCGCGCATCAGGGCCTGAGCCAGTACCTCGATCCGCTCACTTCGATTGCCATCGAGCTCGCCTAGGGTAAATCGGTTCCCTTCAATGATGCGCACCACCCCTGGGGTCACAAGCTCAGCCGCCGGGTACACCACACTGCCAATGACGCGCTCGCTGCCAATGCAGCTTGCGATGCGCCCGCCCGGATCGACACTCTCCAGCCCGCGGCCTTGGTGCTCACCCGGCAGCCCTTGGAAATACCACCATGGAATACCATTGATCATGGTGACCAGCATGGTGTTCGGCCCCAAGAGCTTTTGGAGGTCGGGCAGCAGATCGCCGACCTGGTGGGCTTTGACGGTCAGCAGAACTGCGTCCTGCTGGCCGGCATCGGCCATGTTCTGCACTGCGCGAACACCGGTCGCGTGTTCTTCGCTACCGTCCTCCAAGATCAGTCTAAACCCATTTTTTTCAATGGCGGCAAGGTTCTGGTTGCGCGCGATAAAGGTCACCTCTTCACCAGCATTGGCCAGTTTGGCGCCGAGGTAGCCTCCGATCGCTCCGGCTCCGACCACTGCGATTTTCATGTCAAGACCTTGCTTCAGCCTGCCTTGCGCTTGGCCGAGTTGCCTTTGAACAACGCCAGAAGCGGCCAGAGCAGCATGATGACAGCCAGACCGGATATGGAACCGACCAGCGGGTTAGACCAGAAAATTGACACTGACCCCTGCGACAGCAACATCGACTGCCTGAAACTCGCTTCGGCCATATCGCCCAGCACCAGGGCGAGCACCAAAGGCGCCATTGGGTACCTCAGCTTTTTGAAGAGGTAGCCCACCACGCCGAAAACCAGCATCATGACGACATCAAACATGGAACTGTGCACGGTGTAGGCGCCAACCGCACAAATCACCACGATCACCGGGGCAATGACGGAGAAGGGAATCCGCAAAAATGCCGCCCAGAATGGCACAGTGGTCAAAACGACCACCAGCCCGACCAGATTGCCGATGTACATCGAAGCAATCAGGCCCCACACAAAGTCCTTGTGCTCAACAAAGAGCATGGGCCCTGGTTGCAGGCCCCAGATCATCAATCCGCCCAACAACACTGCCGCCGTTGGCGACCCCGGGATGCCCAGGGTCAGCATGGGTAGCAAGGCCGAGGTGCCTGCAGCATGGGCCGCCGTCTCGGGTGCCAATACGCCCTCAATCTGGCCCTTGCCAAATGAGTCAGGCTCTTTCGACATGCGCCGGGCAATGCCATAGCTCATGAAAGACGCCGGTGTGGCCCCGCCAGGCGTGATCCCCATCCAGCAACCGACTGCCGTGGACCGCAGGAAAGTCATCCAGTAACGCGGAAGCTGTTTCCAGGTTTGCAGCACAACACGCAAGTTGAGCTTGGCGCTCTTGCCCTTGAAGGCCAGGCCCTCTTCGATGGTCAGCAGGATCTCGCCGATGCCAAACAGCCCGATCACGGCAATCAGGAAGTCGAAGCCCTTGAGCAACTCCGGATAGCCATAGGTCATGCGCAGTTGCCCCGTCACCGTGTCCATGCCAACCGCCGCCAGGGCAAAGCCCAGCGTCATGGCGGCAATCACCTTGGCAGGCGGCTCCTTGCTCATGCCGACGAAACTGCAAAAGGTCAGCAACTGCACCGCGAAGTACTCTGCCGGACCAAAACGCAGTGCAAATTTGGCAAGGAGTGGCGCCAGAAAGGTGATCAGCCCGACAGCAAACAGCGCTCCCACAAAGGAGGAGGTAAATGCCGCGGTCAGGGCCTGCGCCGCGCGACCTTGTTGCGCCATGGGGTAGCCGTCAAAGGTGGTCGCCACCGACCAGGGCTCTCCGGGGATGTTGAACAGAATCGACGTGATCGCCCCGCCAAACAGTGCGCCCCAGTAAATGCAGGACAGCATGATGACTGCAGAAGTCGGGTTCATCGAGAAGGTCAGCGGCAACAGGATGGCAATGCCGTTGGCGCCGCCGAGTCCCGGCAAGACACCGATCAATATGCCCAGGGTGATGCCAACCAACATATAAACCAGGTTGGGCAGCGTCATGGCAACGCTGAAACCTTGCATCAGGTTGTTGATTTCGTCCATCAGAAGCCCAGTAAGTTTTCAATAGGGCCCTTTGGCAATGGCACCAAGAACCAGCGTTCAAACACCAGAAAGAACGCCAGGGGCACAGCAAGGGACAGGCCGACCACCGGCAGCCAGCCAAACTTGCCGTAGCGACGCATGAAGTACCCGATCAGCAGTGCTGAGGGGAGGTAGATGCCCAGCCACACCATTGCCAGGACATAAACCGTCATGGGCACCAGCATCGCCGACACCGATGACAGTTGCGTCAGGTCGGCAAATGATGTGGTGTTGGTGCGCCATGTCAGCAGGGTGGACACGAAGATTGTGCCGCTTGCGGCCAGCAGTAGCAGGCCGATTAAGAACGGAAAATAGCCGGAGCGCGGGCCGTCGTCGGCCCACCCGATCCCGACGCGCAGGCTGTCCTTGATGACCATGGCCGCCAGCCCCATCAGCAGGGCAGCCACTGCCAGTTCCGGGCCGCGTTGTTTCAAAGCGGGTTCGTCGCTGTCGCCTGCAGGCTGGGGTTGCTCACTCATGGCGCAACCTAGTTGGACATGAAGCCGGCTTCGCGCATGAGAACGCGGTGCACCTGTTCGTTCTGGCCCAGCCAGTTGACATAATCATCGCCGCTCATGACCGTTTGCTTGAAGGCGCCTTTTTCCATGAAATCTTTCCATTCCGGCAGGGCACGCACTTTGGCGAACAGATTGATGTAGAACTTGACTTGGTCGGCTGTCACCCCGGGCGGCATGAAGATGCCGCGCAGCATGAGGTACTCCACCGGTAACCCAGCCGATGCGCAGGTGGGGACATCGCTCCAGGACTGGGTCGTGGTGAGTTTGGCCTTGTAGGGCAGGCGCTCTTTGTCCATGACGCAAAGCGGCCGCAGTGTGCCCGAGCGCCAGTGAGATTCGGCCTCGATCGGGTTATTCACCGTCGAATCGATGTGTTTGCCTACCAGTTGAACCGCCACATCACCGCCCCCCTTGAGCGGTATGTAGATCATTTTTTTGCCCAGCGCCTTTTCCATCAGCACGGTGATGATCTGGTCTTCCTGCTTGGACCCGGTGCCGCCCATCTTGAAGGTCTTGTCGGGCTGGGCCTTCACGGCCGCGAGGTATTCCTTCGTGGTTTTGTAGGGGGTATCCTGGTTCACCCAGAGAATGAACTGATCGAGTGCCAGCATGGACACGGGCGTCAAATCCCGCCAATTGAATGGCACACCGGTTGCCAGCGGCGTGGTGAACAGGTTGGACAGCGTGATGACAATCTTGTGCCCATTGCCCTTGTCGGCCTTCACATCGAGGAAGCCCTCGGCGCCAGCGCCACCGGCCTTGTTAACCACGATGATCGGCTGGGTGCTGAGTTTGTTCTTGGCCACAATGCCCTGCAGAAAGCGCGCCATCTGGTCCGCACCGCCACCGGTTCCTGCCGGAACCACAAATTCAATGGGTTTGGTGGGCTCCCAAGCATGGGCAGGCAGCACCGCTGCTGCGCATAGGCTCGTGACGATGCTCGTGAATACACTGATTTTGATTCGCAGATTCATGGTGCCTCTCGGTGAATTAAAAAATGGGTTCTGTCGGATTTGTTGTGGGATCAATTCGCGCCTGCGCGGGGTTCAGACTAGGCCCAGCTTGGCTGCTAAGCCGATGCGCTGCAATTTGCCGGTGGCGCCTTTGGGGATTTCCGCCATGAAGAGAATCGTTTTGGGCACCTTGAAGTCGGCCGCTCGGTTGCTGACAAAGGCCTGCAGTTCGCGCTCTGTGGCCTGTTGGCCCTCCCGCAGCACCACCACAGCAGCCACTTCCTCGCCCAGTTTCGGGTGTGGCATGCCAAAACAAACGACCTGGGCCACCGCCTCATGGTCCATCAAGATTTCATCGACCTCACGCGGGCTGACCTTCTCGCCGCCACGATTGATGATTTCCTTGAGTCGCCCGGTGATGCTGATGTAGCCTTCATCGTCCATCACACCTTGGTCTCCCGTCCGGAACCAGCCGTTTTCGAAGGCTTCTGCGTTGGCCTTCGGGTTGTTTTCGTAGCCCGCAGTGACATTGGGGCCACGGATGACGATCTCGCCGGTTTCGCCGCGCGGCAACAATCCACCCAGGCTGTCCATGATGGCGACTTCCGGACCGGCAGCGATGCCCACTTTGCCCGGCTTGCGCACGGCGGGTGGCAGCGGGTTGCACGCCATCTGGTGGGTCGCCTCGGTCATGCCGTAGGCTTCAATCAGAGGTGCGCCGAAGATTTGCTCCAGTTCGGCAATCACCTGAGGCGGCATGGACGACGACGAGGAACGCAAAAAGCGCAATGGATTGCGTGCGATCACATCCTGGTTACCTTTGGCGCGGCTCACGATGGCCTGGTGCATGGTTGGGACGGCGGTGTACCAGCTGGGTTTGGCCTCGTCCATCCAGCTGAAGAACTTCAAGGCATTGAAGCCGGGCGTACAAAACACCTGTGAGCCAGCGGCCAGCGGCGCCAAGACCCCGGCAATCAGGCCATGAATGTGGAACAAGGGCATCACGTTCAGCCCGCAGTCCTGAGGTGTGAACTGGAGCGAGTTGCGGATATTGATGGCCGATGCCACCAGGTTGCTTTGCGACAGCGGCACGATTTTGGGTCGCGAAGTTGTTCCGGAGGTGTGGAGCACCATGGAAATATCGCCTGGGTCGGCGTAGCCCGCGCAGGTTGCGGTCTTTGCATCAGTACCGCCGCCGCGCAACTGCAAGCTGAAATGGCCGGCACCTTGGTCAGGGTTTGCCACCAGATCAATGACCCGCAGCCCCAGCTTTGCCGCGACACCGATGGCTGCGGAGCTGCTGTCTTTTTCCACAATCAGCGCACTCGCGTGCAGGTCCGAGAGGTAGAACTCGAATTCGTCAGCACGGTAGGCGGGATTCAGAGGCGCACTGGTAACGCCACTGGCACAGGCCATGAAGCATGTTGCCATCTCCGGACCATTCGCTAGAACGATGGCCACCCGGTCATTTCGGCCAATACCCCAGTTGTTGAGTTGAGCAATAGTGGTCCCGATCAGAGCGCGCAGGCTGCCAAAGCTGAGTGGCGACTGGCCGGGTGCCGAAATCGCAGGAGCAGCCGAAGCACCAGTGGCCAATAAGTCGCGCAGTACTAGAGACATGGGTGCTCCAAGAGGGCTGATCTTTTATTCTGGCACCCTTTTTGCCGGAATGACTACAGGGGAACCCCTAGTATCAGCGTGTCACGCCTTCGACCGGCTGAGGCATTTTCTGATGTCCGGGATCACGCTGCCAGGCGGCTCAACCCGGACTGAAAGCATCCCCCTGCCGTCGGTCGGTCGTCAAAAGGTCGAAATCGGCCTCACCAACCCGGCCGCGCAGCGTCGCCGCATGGCCGGCGCGCTGGGCACGCTCGGCTGAATCTGGTGAGATGGTTGCAGCGGCGGCAACCAGGGCGGTCAGCATCGTGCCGCGGTCGCCGTGGCGATCGAACACAAAGAGCCGCATGTGGCGCCACGGCGCATCGGGCGTCGGGTCCACCAGGGTCATGAAGCATCGCAGGGCGCCCGGTCTGTTGTCGATCACAGAAGGCTGCCCCATCTGGGCCGACAGGCCCTGGGCGAGCACCCGGGCAACCACATCGGTACCGCCACCAGCGGGAAATCAGACCACCAGTTTCACGGGCTTGGCTGGATGGGCCGTTGAGTTCATGGTGGGTCCGGATTGGCGTTGAAGAGCTCATTCCCCTCTGCGATCCGGACATTCCTTCAGGCGCTGTCACGCTCGACAATGTGAAAGCCAAGGTCGATCAACGGTTGGGTTTTTGATTCGCCGCGCATCAGGGCCATCAGCATGGTCGCCGCTGCCTCGCCAATATTTGCCCGCGGGGTGCGCACCGTGGTCAGCGTCGGCAGCATTTGATCGCTGCCGGTCAAATCGTTGAAACCGGCAATGGCGACGCGGTCCGGCACTGGAATAGCGAGGCGCAGCGCTGCCAACAGCGCGCCTTGGGCGAGATCATCGTTGCAGAAAAAGATGGCGTCCACATTGGGGTTTTGCTGCAGGATAGTCTCAAACATGGCACCGCCCAGCGCTAACGACGAGGCTGCCGGGTTGAGCCATTCCAGGCCAGGGTCATAAAGGCCTTGCGCCTGCAAGGTGAGCCGCCAACCATCGCGCCGTTGCATCACCCTCGGGTCGAGTTGCGCGCCGGCAAAGGCGATGCATCGCCGACCGCGCGCCAGCAACAGGCGCGTCAACGCGGCCCCAGCATCTGTCTGCCGAAAGCCTACGCAGTAAGGAGGATTGGCGTCAGTCGGGCTTGGCAGATCCATCAGGTGCACGCAGGGCACCTGGCTTTTCGCCACCAGAGCGCGCGTTGCAGCATTCTGATCCAAGCCGGTGAGCAGCAGACCAGCCGGTCGATGCAAGAGTTGCTCGCTCAGCAGCTGCTCTTCCTGGGCTTGGTCATAGTGAGTGACGCCTATCAGTGTTTGAAACCCGCCCGCTCTGAGTGTCCGCTGTGCCGCGTCCAGCAGATCGACGAACAGGGCATTGGACAACAGGGGGATCAGGACAGCCACATGGTTGCTGCGTTGCGAGGCCAATGCCCGTGCCGCGGGATCCGGCACATAGCCCAGCTGCGTAGACGCTTGGGTGACACGCTCGACCAGGACCGGATCGACCGATCGTTCGCCACGCAGTGCCCGCGACACGGTGATCGGGCTGACGCCGGCAACTCGCGCGACATCACTCAGCGTGACACGGCCGGTGGAGCGCTTGCGTTGAAGGGTAGGGCGCATGAATGTCTAGGGTAAGTACCGAGCAGAGGGACCCAGCAGGATGACTAAGATAGCGCTGTCCTGCGCTCTCATCGCCATATCAATCCTGATTATGCGCTGACGTTTGGCAAGACTAAAGGAGACATGGCGTTGTCAAAACCAGAAATATTGGCGGTGGCCAATGTTCACCCGCTGTACCTGAAAGCGCTGAGAGAGGTTTTCATGGTTCATGAGCGCACGCATGAGGGTAGCCCCGCCGAGTTTGCCAAGCTGGCGCCGCGCATCGTGGGGATTGCCGCCGGTGGCGAGTCCCTGGTGCCCCGGTCGCTGTTGGAGCAGTTGCCCAACCTCAAACTGGTGTCAGTATTCGGCGTGGGTTACGACGGCATCGACGTTCAGGCTGCGGTGGCGCTTGGCGTGATGGTGACCCATACCCCCGGTGTGCTGACGGATGACGTGGCCGATCTGGCGATGGGCCTGGTGCTGGCCGTCAGTCGCCAGATCGTGCAGGCTGACCAGCACGTCAGGGCAGGGCGCTGGCCCCAAGGGCCGATGCCGCTGGGCAGGAAAGTCTCGGGCGCTCGAATGGGCATCGTGGGCTTGGGTCGCATTGGCACGGCCATTGCCCGCCGGGCACAGGCCTTTGACATGTCGGTGGCGTACACCGCACGCACGGAAAAACCAGGGTCTGGATTCGATTTTCACCCCACGGCCGCCCAGTTGGCCGCCGCAGTTGATTTTCTGGTCGTCATCACGCCTGGAGGACAGGGCACCCGACACCTGATCAATGCCGAGGTCTTGTCGGCCCTCGGGCCTCAGGGCTATCTGATTAATGTGGCGCGAGGCAGCGTGGTGGATGAGCGAGCCCTCGTCCATGCCCTGGAGGCTGGCCTGATTGCCGGGGCCGGCCTCGATGTATTCGCGGCCGAACCCCAGGTTCCGGAGGCGCTGTGGCAGATGCCCAATGTGGTGCTGACACCGCATATGGCCAGCGCCACGCACCAGACCCGACGCGCCATGGCCGACTTGGCGTTTGCCAATATGCAGGCGGGCGTCGCACTCAAGCCCGTGTTGACGCCGATCCCGGAATGCCTGGCCGCCCTGAGCACCTGAGGCCCGTCACCATGCACCCCAAAGTGGCATCCAGCCTTGATCCGATGATGCAGATCGTCGTGATGGGTGTGTCAGGCAGTGGCAAATCAACGCTTGCCGGCACGCTGGCTCGTGAACTGGGGTTGCGCATGGTCGATGGCGATGACCTGCACCTGCCGGAAAGTGTGGCCAAGATGCGTGCGGGTATTGCGCTGCAGGATGCAGATCGTTGGCCCTGGCTGGATCGGATCGGACGCTTGCTGGCCGAGGGTGGCGATCATCCCGCCGAGGGTCGCATTGTGGCGTGTTCCGCGCTCAAACGTTCGTACCGGAATCGCATCCGCCAGCTCGCCCCTGCGGTCCGATTCATTTTTCTCGACGGTGCGCCGGAGCTGATCCGACAGCGCATGCTGCTTCGCACCGGGCACTACATGCAGCCCGATTTGTTGGCCAGCCAAATCCAGACGCTGGAGCGGCCCCAAGCCGACGAGACCGACGTGATCACCTTGGACATCCTGGCGGACCCGACTCAACTGGTCGCTATGGCGATCCGTTCCCTGTCGCTGGCTCGGCCAGCCGTCAATGCCTGAGCCTGTATTGCCTTACCCAGTACCCACTTAAAAGAATCCGATGTACATCCGTTGCGCATTTTTCCGCGGTCAGGTCAAGCCCGGGTTCGAAGACGCCTTCAAGGCCTACATCCGTGAGCAACTGGTGCCCTTGTGGACCCGGTTTCCCGGCGCACAGGAGGTGCGGGTGCTGCGACAGGTGGAGTGCGATGTGAGCGACCCGAGGCTTGAGATGGTGCTGTCGGTCCGCTACCCGAGCCGCGAGTCGATTGACATTGCCTTGGCTTCTGAGGTCCGGCATCGCAGCCGCGAGGTGTCCAAGGGACTGCTGGCGATGTTTGATGGCACGGTGTTCCATACGGTGTTCAGCGCCGATGACTACGTGCTGCCCACCGATTAGTTTGTGTAGAAAGCGCCGGCCGATCGCGTTGGTCAGCCGACCCGAGTTAGTGATGTTTTTTCAACCAGGAGACAGTCTCATGAAAGTTTCACGTTTATTGCTTGCCTGCCTGATGGCCAGCATCGGCACAGCCGCTCTGGCTGCCAAGTTCAACCTCAAACTCGGGCATGCAGTCAATGCCACCGACGGGCAGCACGCTGCCGCCGTCAAGCTGGCGGAGCTGGTTAAGCAGCGGACCAACGGCGATGTCGAGATCACGGTTTACCCCTCCAACCAGCTGGGCAATGACGCCGCCATGATCAACGGCACCCGTGGCGGCACGATTGACATCGTATCCAGCGGCGCCTCCAACTTCAACGGCATTGTGGCCAATACCGCAGCCCTTGAGTTGCCCTTTGTGTTCCGGAATGCCCAACACGCTTACAACGTGCTGGATGGCGCGGTCGGTACCGCCATCCTGGAAGAGCTGTCACCGCACAGCCTCAAGGGCCTGGCCTACTGGGAAAACGGCTGGCGCGCGTTCACCAACAACAAGCGCCCCATCCGCACGCCTGACGATGTCAAGGGCCTGAAAATCCGCTCCACCGGTAACCCCTACCATATCCAGGCGTTCAAGCTCTTGGGCATGAACCCGTCGCCGATGCCCATCGCCGAGCTGTACACCGCGCTGGAGGCCGGCACCTTCGATGCTCAGGAACACCCAATCAACGTGACCTGGTCGTCCAAGTTTTATGAGGTGCAAAAACATCTGACGGTGAGTAACCATGTTTACTCGCCGCTGATCCTGGCGATGAACAAGGCCAAGTTCGACAGCCTCCCGGCGAACTACCAGGCCATCATGGTCGAATCGGCACGGGAAGCCGCCAAGTACCAGCGTGAACTCAATGCTGGCAATGCCAGCAAGGTCGTGGCTGAGCTGAAGAAGTCCGGCATGCAGGTCATCGAGGTGGTGGACATGGCGCCGTTTCAGAAACTGACGTCGGACGCCATCGCCAAGTCCTTTGGCGAAAAAAATGGCACGGCGTTGCTCAAAGCCATTGAGGGCACCAAGTAACGCATGCCGCCTGTCGTCGACTCTTCCGCTTTCGGGAGGGTCGACGCTGACCTTCGCCGCCCATGAAAATCCTGAGCAACCTTTTTTTTAGGCTGGCCGAGATGCTTCTGGTCACCATGCTGGCCATCATGGTCATCATGGTGTTTGGCAATGTGGTGCTGCGCTACGGCTTCAACTCCGGCATCATCAGCTCCGAGGAGTTGTCGCGTTATTTGTTCATCTGGATCACTTTCCTCGGCGCCATCGTCGCGTTTCGGGAGAATGCTCACCTGGGGCTTGATACGGTGGTCAGGCTGTTGCCGTCCAGCGGCAAAAAAGTATTTTTCGCGCTGTCCAACGTGCTGATGCTTGGGTGTTGCATGCTGATGTTCTACGGCACCTGGAAACAGCACGGTATCAACGCGACCACCCGGTCGCCAGTGACCGAGACGCCGATGATCTGGGTCTACGGTGTGGGCTACGTCGCCAGTGTGGCCATGGGCCTGATGATTGTCGGCAAACTGGTGGGCGTAGCGCGGGGCAAGTTTGCCGATGATGACCTGATCCAGGTCCAGGACTCCGAGGATACCGCTGTGCCACACACCCAAGGGGCGGCACGATGACCATTCTTGTGTTTGTCGGGTCGCTGCTGGCGGCCATGGCGCTGGGCATGCCCCTGGCTTTTTCTTTGCTGGTGTCGGGTGTGGCCCTGATGCTGCACCTGGATCTGTTTGACACCCAGATCGTGTCGCAAAACCTGATCAGCGGTGCCGACAATTTCCCTTTGATGGCTGTGCCGTTTTTCATGCTGGCTGGCGAGCTGATGAATGCCGGCGGTATGAGCCGGCGCATTGTCAATTCGGCCCTGGTGTGGGTGGGTCATTTCCAGGGCGGCCTGGGCTATGTGGCCGTATTTGCGGCCATCGTCATGGCCAGCCTGTCGGGCTCCGCCGTGGCCGATACTGCAGCATTGGCGGCGGTGCTGCTGCCCATGATGCGCAAGGCCGGCTACCGCATGGACCGATCAGCGGGGCTGATCGCCGCCGGCGGCATCATCGCGCCTGTCATCCCGCCCTCGATCGGCTTCATTTTGTTCGGCGTGATCGGTGGCGTGTCGATCTCCAAGCTGTTCATGGCCGGGATTTTTCCGGGCATTCTGATGGGGCTGGCGCTGATCGTGACCTGGTGGATCGTCGCCCGCCACGACAAGGTGGAGGTGTCGCCACGGGTTCCGATGGCGGAGAAGCTGCGGGTGACGGCCAATGCCTTTTGGGCCTACCTGCTGGCGGTGACCATCATCGGCGGCATGAAGTTCGGCGTTTTCACTCCCACCGAGGCGGCGGTGGTAGCAGTCGTTTATTCAATGCTGGTCGGACTGTTCATCTACCGCGAGATCAAGTTCCGCGATCTTTACCGCATCACTTTGAGCGCGGCCAAGACATCTGCGGTCGTGATGTTTCTGGTGGCTGCGGCGCTGGTCTCGGCCTGGTTGATCACAGTGGCCAACATCCCGGCGCAGATGGTGCAGCTGTTGCAGCCCTTCATGGACAACAAGATGTTGCTGATGGCGATGCTGATGCTATTGGTGCTGGTTGTCGGGACGGCGCTGGATTTTGCCCCGACGGTGCTCATCCTCACGCCGGTGCTGATGCCGCTGGTGCGGCAGGCCGGCATCGATCCGGTCTACTTTGGTGTGTTGTTCATCATCAACAATGCCATTGGACTGCTGACCCCGCCGGTCGGCACCGTGCTGAATGTGGTTTGTGGCGTGGGGCGTATTCCCATGCATGAGGTGATCAAGGGTGTCATGCCGTTTCTGTTGTCGCAGGTGGTGGTGATGGGCTTGCTGATTATTTTCCCGGGCTTGGTGATGGTCCCTTTGCGCTGGTTGACCAGCTGATCGCCCATGGCCGTGCTTGATTCCTTCCGGCTGGATGGCCGCACTGCGCTGATCACGGGATCATCGGGTGGCATTGGCCTGGCGCTGGGTCGTGCACTTGGGCAGGCTGGCGCCCATGTCGTGCTCAATGGCCGGCGCGCTGACAAGCTCGATGCCGCGGCCCGGCAGTTGCGCTCGGAAGCCCTGCATATCAGTATGTCGCTGTTTGATGTGACCGACGCCGCCGGCGTCCGTGCTGCCGTTGACGCCATCGAAGCCGATTTGGGGCCGATCGATGTGCTGGTCAATAACGCCGGCATGCAGGTTCGCAACCCGCTGCATGAGTTTGCCGATGAGGACTGGCACCAGTTGATGAAAACCAACCTCGACAGCGCGTATTTTGTTGGCAAGGCCGTGGCGCAAAAAATGATCCCGCGCGGCCGCGGCAAGATCATCAACATATGCTCCGTGCAAAGCGAATTGGGGCGTCCCGGCATTGCGCCCTACACCGCCAGCAAAGGCGCCTTGAAAATGCTGACCAAGGGCATGGCGATTGACTGGGGGCCACTCGGCATCAATGTGAACGGGCTGGGCCCGGGCTACTTCAAGACCGAGTTGACGGAAAAGCTGGTGGCCGACCCATCGTTCACGGCTTGGCTGGTGGGGCGCACGCCCAGTCGGCGCTGGGGCGATGTGCAGGAACTGGGTGGTGCTGCCGTGTTTCTGGCCAGTGACGCATCAGCCTTTGTGAACGGCCATATTTTGTATGTCGATGGTGGCGTAACCGCTACCCTGTGAAAGGATCAGACCATGCGTGCCCTTATCTGCCATGCCGCCGAGGACCTTCGGCTTGAAAACATCGACATGCCGGCACTGGGTGAGCAACAATTGCTGGTGCGGGTAGCTTATGGCGGCATTTGTGGCTCAGACCTGCACTACCAGCAGCATGGCGGTTTTGGCACGGTACGCATCAAACAGCCGCTCGCGCTGGGCCACGAGGTGTCCGGCATCATCGAGACCGTAGGCGCCAAAGTCAGTGGTTTTCACTCAGGCCAACGGATTGCAATTTCCCCCTCCAGGCCCTGCGGCAGCTGCCGCTTTTGCCAGTCTGGCATGCACAACCAGTGCCTGGCGATGCGCTTTTATGGGAGCGCCATGCCGTTTCCTCATATCCAGGGCGCGTTCTGCGAGCACCTGGTGATCGAGTGCCACCAGGCGCACCCGGTGCTGGATCACCTGAGCCTGTCCGAGGCAGCGCTGGCGGAGCCCTTGTCGGTGGGGCTGCACGCCATTCAACGGGCAGGCGGTGTGCTCGGCAAGCAAGTGCTGGTCACTGGCTGCGGCCCGATCGGCTCACTGCTGATTGCGGCCTTGCGACGCAGCGGTGCAGCCCGAATTGTGGCGGCCGACATCACGGATCTGCCGCTGCACTGCGCAACGCAGATGGGTGCGGATGAGACCATCAACTTGCGCACCCACCCCACGGAGCTCGACAGGTACAAGACTGACAAGGGTCAATTTGATGCGGTGTTTGAAGCGTCAGGTAGCCAGGCTGCCTTGTTGGCGGCGTTGGATGTGATCGCACCACGCGGTGTGCTGGTCACTGTCGGGCTGGGCGGCGATATCAGCCTGCCCATGAACCAGATCGTGGCCAAAGAGGTTGACTTGCGGGGTACCTTCCGCTTCCATGCGGAATTTGCCACCGCTGTGCAGTTCCTCAACCAGGGCTTGGTGGACGGCAAACCGGTGATCACCAATGTGCTGCCCATGAGCCGAGCGCACGATGCCTTTGCGCTGGCCGCTGACAAAAGTCAGTCACTCAAGGTGCAAATTGCGTTTGCAGAGCAGGGCCAGGCCGCATAATCGGTCGGTGTCTGGCCGTGGCCTCTCTGCCCGGCTTGCCCCGACCCAAAGGCCCCCGTGAAAAAAACATTCCAACTCCTTGTCGAAGGCAAGCACCCGGATCGCCTGCTGGAGGCCAGCAAGCACGAGGTGCGCAAATACGTGGCGCGGCAGCGGCGCGCAGCCTTGCCCAAAGGCGTTGACTATTGGGATTTCGCCTGCCGCTTTGGCAGTACCGAGGCCGATGCCAAACCGGTGCATTTTGCGACCCTGATCGGCTTGATGGACGCCGCCGCCAAAGCCGGCTCGAGCAGCTTCTTTGTGGATATTTTGGGGCAGCACGGTGTCCGCAAGGCAAAGCCAGCTTTCAACCCGGCAGAAACCATGACCGACACCGCTGCCTGACACCGCCGCCTGACACCGCCGCCTGTTGCAACGGTGCAAGTCCAGGGCCGGGTCTCAGGGCCGGACAGCCGGCACCTCCAGCAGCATGCCGGCAGCCCGTTGTGCCAGGTAGAGTTCGAGTGCCACCAGTTCGGGTGAGCCGAAAGCAAAGGGCGCGGCGCGCACGCCGCTCATGCAGTTGCGTAGCCGACGCTGCAAGGTACCCATGCCTTGCCACTCCAGCCGATAGAGCGGATAACCAGTCGGATGTGCCTGCGGGATCAGCGTGCCACCCAACAGCCGTCCAGCCTGTTGGTCATGGCATTGGGCACAGGACAGGTCCAACTGGCCAAAGCGCTGCTCAAACAGCGCCTTGCCGCGCTGGCGAAAGGGCCGCAGATGGGGGTCGTGATCCGGGCGGATCGACATGCCTCGGGACTGGTGGGCCACCACGGTTTCGAGTGCAATCAAGCGCTGGTCCAGGGCCGGCAGTCCGGGTGCCAGTTGATGCCGCTGGCGACACAGGTTGATGCGTTCGCTCAGGGCCACGGGTTTTTGGCTTGGGGCGTCAAAGCGCGGGTACTGCGTGGCAACGCCGCGCAGCGCGCTGACGGCGCCATGGCAATCGGCGCAGGACTTGTCGGCACTGCCTGTTTTGCGGCCCCAAAGGGCCTCGCCGTCGGCCACCCACAGCATCGCCGGGTTTTGCCGGTCATCGCGCTGCATGGCCTGGGTGGCAGGCGCCATGTCTGCATAGCCGGAGCGCCGGCCCTGCTCGTCGGGGCTCGTTGAAGGCTGCGCGTTGGCCAGCAATGGCAAGATCGCTGTTAGCGTCAGGGCCCACTGGGCCGAAAGCCAACACCGCATCGGCGCAATCAGCCCATCACCTGCAGTGGCACGATTTCGGTTTGGCTGAAACCCTGGTCCCCTTCCCAGATCAGGGTCAGCGTTCCACTACCGGTGGCGCGCAACTGGAACGCCAGGTAGGGGTTGGCCGAGATGGCCGGGAACAGCTCCGCCGCAAATACCAGCGTTCGCCCGGAGCTATCAGAAAAAAAACATTTGAAGTGCCGGATCAGATCGCGCGGCAGAATCACGCCGTCTGAACCAGGCCGGTAGCCGGTCTCCATCGGATGGGCAATCAGTGTCTGGATCTCGATCGTGTCGCCCCGGCGTACCGACTTCGGGAGGTTGATCAGTGTGCGGGCCATGATGGAAGCGGCTTTAGTCGGTTTCGATGCAAGCGGCCAGTGTCACGAACACCTCGATGGTGTGTGACCAGCAGCTGCCGTCGTTCATGCGCGCCATGGCCACCAGTTGTTGTGTGGTGGCCAAACGGATCCGGGTTGACACCTTGGCCAAGCCCGAGTGGGGTCCCAGTTGAAAACTGGCCACCTCGGTTTGCGGGTTGCGCTCATTGAAGATCGCGATGGCCGTCACGTGGTCACCCGGGCTCATGGGGCTATCGACGGTAACCGTTGCCGGTACGGCATTGCCGTTGTCCACCAGCCGGGCCACGTCCAACAAGACCCGTCCGACCTGAATCCGGGCGCCGGCAGCAAACGCATTCATGGCCTGGGTCAACTCGTCCTGGGTTGCAAAGGCCGGTCTCACCAGAACAGCCGCACCCAGCCCGAAGCCGGCGGCCAAGGCTTGCCGCCGGGTGGGGGCGGCTGGCGCAAACCACGGGGATCGGGATGGGCGTGCTGTCACGGCAACATGGGGTGGTGCAGTTGGATCAGTGCTGCAGCGTTTGCAGGAAGGCCACCACGTCTTCGATCTGCTGGCTGTCCAGCAAGGGCTGACCAAGCCAGGCCGGTCCGACCCGGTTGAGACCCTCGGTGCCGGCATAGGCCGGCATGATGCTGTCGGGGTTGAGGCTGCGCGCATTGGCCACACGTTGGCGCAATTGGGGCACCGACCAGCGGGCTCCCACCCCAGCCAGGCTGGGCGCCAGATTGCCCTGGACGCGCGGGTCCCCGACGGGCGCAGCGTGGCACAACAGGCACAGGCCCACTTGCCGGCTGACCACGATGGCCTGACCCCGTCCGGCGTCGCCGGTCAAGGCTGGTAACGGGTCCGGCCCGCCTTGAGCCGCCGCAGCACCCAGCTGTAACGACAGCACTGCGATGAAGGCGCGCAAACGCTCGCGGGCCTTGGGCTGCAGAGCAGCTCGCGGCGTCATGACGCGCGCGTGCGGTCACGCCTTTTTGAGGCTGTGCTTGCTGAGCGGCAAGTCACGGATTCTCTGGCCGGTGGCCGCAAAGATAGCATTCAACACAGCGGGCGCTGCCACGGCAATGGTTGGCTCGCCAACCCCACCCCAGAAGCCGCCCGAGGGCATGACAATCGACTCGACGCGAGGCATGTCCGACATTTTGACCACCGGATAGGTATGAAAGTTGTCCTGTTCCATGCGGCCATCTTTCACCGTGCAGGCACCAAACAGCGCCGCCGAGAGGCCGTAAGCAAACGAGCCTTCAATCTGAGCCTCGATCTGCTGCGGATTTACCGCATGCCCGGGGTCGGTGGCCGCCACGATGCGATGAATCTTCAGTACGCCATCGTCGCTGACCGAGACCTCGGCGCACGCGGCCACATAGCTGCCGAAGCCCATCGTCTGGGCCAGGCCGCGGAAGACGCCTTTAGCCGCAGGTTTGCCCCAGCCGGCTCCCTGTGCCGCTGCATCCAGCACCGCCCGGTGCAGCGGGTGTCGCGCCAGCAGCTTGTGCCGGAAGGCCAGAGGATCCTGGCCCGTGGCATGGGCGAGTTCGTCGATGAAGCACTCCACATAAATGCTGTTCTGGTTCAGGTTGACGCCACGCCAGAAACCTGCCGGCACATGCGGATTGCGCATGGCATAGTCGATCAGAAGGTTGGGTAGGCTGTAGCCGAGATGCCCCTCCGCACCGCCGGCCAGTAGGCCCTGAAACACCACCGGGTCTTTGCCGTCCTTGATGCTCTGGGGCGCCACTGTGGCCAGAATCGACTGTCCGGCAATGCGCATGTGCAAGCCGGTGACCTGGCCCTGGGCATCAATGCCGGCGGTCAGTTTGCACTGGGTCACTGGGTGGTAACGCCCGTGCAGCATGTCTTCCTCGCGGCTCCAGATCAACTTCACCGGTATGCCTGGCATTTGCTTGGCAATGCTGACGGCCTGGTGGATCCAGTCGGTGCCTCCACGCCGGCCGAAGCCACCACCCAACATCAGTTTGTAGACCTCGCATTTGGATGCAGGCAGGCCGGACGCCTCGGAGGCGGCCGCCAGCGCGGCTTCGCCATTCTGGGTGGGGGTCCAAACCTCGCAGCGCTCCGGCGTGCCATTGGCGGCCACGGTGAACTTGACCGTGGCATTCATGGGCTCCATGGTGGCGTGGTTTTGGTGCGGCATGCCGTAAACCGCTTCGATTTTGCGCGCTGCACCGGCAATCGCCTTGCGGGCGTCGCCGTTTTCATTGCCCACTGCGGCTTCGGGCGCATCGAGCGCTGCCTTGAGCACTTTGGCAAACGCTTCGCTGGAGGCTTTGGCGTGTGGGCCCTCGTCCCACTCGATGGGGAGTGCGTCGAGCGCCATCTTGGCGCGCCACCAGGTGTCGGCCACCACCGCGACCGTGCTGTCGTTGACACGAACGACCTTTTTGACACCCTTGCGCCCGGCAATGGCCGCGGCATCGAAGCTTTTGAGCTTGCCGCCAAACACCGGGCAGTCCTTGATGGCGGCGTTCAACATCCCGGGCAGTTTCAAGTCGATGCCGTACATCTGGGCCCCGGTGGTCTTGTCCACCGTGTCAAGCCGGGCCAGGCGTTTGCCGGCCAGCTTCCAGTCCTTGGGGTTTTTCAGGGTAACCGCGGTGGGCTGCGTCAGCTTGCCGGCTGCGACAGCGACCTTGCCGTAGCTGATGGTGCGGCCGGTGGGCACGTGCGTGATCACGCTGTTGGCCGCCCGACAGTCGGCCGCTGCCACCTGCCATTCGTTGGCTGCTGCCTGCACCAGCATCATGCGGGCAATGGCACCGCCCTTGCGGACGTAGTCCTGCGAGTCCCGTATGCCGCGGCTGCCGCCGGTACTGAAATTGCCCCAGACCCGATTGCGCGCCAGACTCTGGCCGGGGGTCGGGTATTCCGTGGTGACCTTGGCCCAATCGCAGTCGAGTTCTTCGGCCACCAGTTGCGCCAAGCCTGTCAGGGTGCCCTGACCCATTTCTGAGCGGGCGATCCGGATCACCACACGGTCATCCGGTTGAACCACAACCCAGGCATTCACCTCAGCAGCTTGGCTGGCCTGGGCGGACGCGTCCATGGTCCAGGGCGCGGCGATGGCCACCACCAGCCCGGTACCTGCCGCCGCCGAGGTGCCCAGAAATTGCCGACGGGAGAGACTGCCCGGGCCGCCTTGAGTCAATGCCTTGCTCATGTGGTGCTCCCGTCGGTGTGCTGGATAGAGAGACCCGCCACCTTGGTGTTGCCTCCCTTGGCCACCACCTTGATCGCGGCGCGGATCCGGTTGTAGGTGCCGCAGCGGCAAATGTTGGTGATGGCGGCGTCGATGTCGGCGTCGGTGGGATCGGGTTTTTCCTTGAGCAGCGCCACAGTGGCCATGATCATGCCGCTCTGGCAAAAGCCACATTGAGGCACGTCCAGTGCGGCCCAGGCCTTTTGCACCGGGTGCAGGCCGTCGGGCGACAGGCCCTCAATCGTGATGATTTTTTCGTTGGGCTGCACGGTTGAGACCGGCCGGACACAGGAGCGCGTGGGCACGCCATCGATATGGACCGTGCAGGCTCCGCACTGGGCCAGGCCGCAGCCGTACTTGGTGCCTGTCAGACCGAGCTGCTCGCGCAGCACCCACAGGAGGGGGGTATCACCTTCGGCATCGTGCTCGCGCACGGCATTGTTCACAGTCAGCTTTGACATGGGGCCTCCAATAATCGGCCCGGACATGCCCAGGTTGTGATTGAGCTCATCTTACGCCGGCGGCGCCAGTGTTGCCAGCAACATCGTCTCAGGGTATACCCGGCATGTGCGTCCGGGGTTTGTCGTTACCGCAGGGATGGGACAGCAGGGTTGGCTGGCAACCGGCAGGCCTAATCGGGCGCCGGTGAATGGACCCGGCGCGCACCATCAAAGCGCAGATTCCAGTAGGCCACGCCCATGTCTTCTACCCGCACTTCCGCGCCTGGCTTGGGCGAGTGGATGAACTTGCCTTCACCGACGTAGATGCCGACGTGGCTGAAGGCGCGGCGCATGGTGTTGAAAAAGACCAGATCCCCAGGTTGCAGGTCCGAGCGCTCGATTTTCTGGGTGCTCGCCGCCTGCTGCTCGGCGCGACGCGGCAAGATCAGGCCCACCGTCTGCTCATACATGGCCTTGACGAAACCACTGCAGTCAAACCCGGTCTCGGCGGTATTGCCGCCACGGCGGTAAGGCACGCCCATGAAGCCTAGCGCAGTGAACACCAGTTCAGAGGCTTTGTTGCTGGCGGTCTGGCGAACCTGATCCAGGCGGCTCAGCAGGCCTTTTTCGGCCAGCAATCTGTCCAAGTCGTCCACGGGCGCGACCGGACTGGCAAACGCTTGCGAGCACAACAGCAGGGCGGCGATAAGATAGGTCCGGCGCATGGGGCAGAGGATAGCTGCCCAAACCCGCTGTGTCAAGTTGTAAACGACGTGAATAATATCTTGTAACTCATTGAATCATATAGAAATTTGAATTCCATGTTTAATGCACTCGTGTTGGAAAACAGCCCGGCCTTTCAGGCTTCGGTGCAGTCGGTGGATGAGGTGCGCCTGCCGCCAGGTGACGTGACGGTGGCGGTGGCGTACTCCACGCTCAACTACAAAGATGGTCTGGCCATCACCAACACGGGCCCGGTAGTGCGTCACTGGCCCATGGTGGCCGGCATCGACGGCGCCGGCACGGTGATCGAGTCCAGCCACCCGGACTGGCGTGCCGGTGACCAAGTGGTGCACAACGGCTGGGGCGTTGGTGAGGTCCATTGGGGCTGCCTGGCAGAAAAAGCCCGGCTCAAGGGCGATTGGCTGGTGCGCTTGCCTGAGGCATTCACGCCGCGCCAGGCCATGGCCATCGGCACCGCCGGCTACACCGCCATGCTGTGTGTGCTGGCGCTGGAGGACCACGGCATTGGCCCGGTTGCCGGGGAGGTGCTGGTCACTGGCGCGACCGGTGGTGTTGGCAGTGTCGCCGTGGCCCTGTTGAGCGGCCTCGGCTACCGTGTGGTCGCGGCCACCGGCAAAGCGTCGGAAGAGGCCTACCTCAAGCGCCTGGGGGCCAGCAGTCTGCTCGACCGCACGGCCTTGAGCAATCCGGGCAAGCCCTGGCAAAAAGAGCGCTGGGCCGGTGTGGTGGACGCGGTCGGCTCGCACACGCTGGCCAACGCACTCGCGCAAACCCGGTATGGCGGGGTGGTGGTGGCTTGCGGCTTGGCCCAGGGTATGGATCTGACCACCAGCGTGATGCCCCTTATTTTGCGGGGTGTGACCTTGGCGGGCATTGACTCGGTGATGGCGCCGCTGTCGCGCCGTCAGCGCGCCTGGAGCCGGCTGGCGCGCGACCTTGACCCGGCCCTGCTTGAAGCCATGGTCGAGGAGGTGCCGTTGGGTCAGGCGCAAGCCCGTGCGCAAGACCTGATGGCCGGCCGAGTCCGTGGCCGGGTTGTGGTCAAAATCAGCCCCTAAGCCTTGTCCCTATTGGGTTTATAGCTATCAATAAAATAGCATTTACACCCACGGATGGTTAAGCCAACCGCAGCGGCAGGGCGCGTAGCCGCTGACCGGTCAGCGCAAACAGGGCGTTGGCCACCGCCGGCGCGATGGGCGGCGTGCCGGGCTCGCCCACACCCTCGGGCGGGGCGTCGCTGGGGATGATTTCGGTGTGAACAACGGGGCAATCAGCCAGGCGAAGCACCGGGTAGTCATGAAAATTGGACTGCTGCACCTGACCCTTGCGGATGGTGATGTCGCCAAACAGGGCCGCTGACAGGCCGAACACAATGGCGCTTTCCATTTGCTGTGCAATCAGATTCGGGTTGATCGGCTGGCCGCAGTCAATGGCGCACCAGACCTGATGAACCCGGATGCGTTTGTCGGGCCCGACCGACACCTCGGCCACCTGCGCCACGATGGCGCCAAAGGACTGGTGCAGGGCAATACCGCGTGCCCGCGTCCGACCGTCAGCTGGCGGGGCCACCGGCTTACTCCAGCCGGCCATGGCGGCTGCCGCCTGCAGGACGCGCAGGTGGCGTGGATGGCGTTTGAGCAGGGCGGCCCGGTAGGCGACCGGGTCCTGCCTGGCGGCGGCCGCCACCTCATCCAGAAAACTTTCCTTGAAAAAAGCCTGGTGCGAATGGCCGACCGAGCGCCAAAAGCCCACCGGGACGCCGAGGTCGACGATTTCATGGCCGATGCGGGCGGCCGGCCACTCATAGGGTTGGTCGAACGCCCCTTCGGAGCTGGTTTTGTCCGGCCCGGCCGCTGGCAGGCCAAACAGGCGATTGAGTGCCTGCGGCACGATGGCCTGGCCGGCGGAGGTGTTTTTCCAGGCCAGCAACTCACCATTGGCGCCGAGGCCGGCGGTAAAACGCGACACGCAGGCTGGCCGGTAAAAGTCGTGCCGCATGTCCTGTTCGCGCGTCCAAAGGGTTTGCACCGGGGCGCCGCCGGCCTCGCGGGCAACGGCGGCTGCCTGGGCAATAAAGTCGACGTCCAGGCGGCGGCCAAAGCCACCACCGAGGAATTGCACCTGCACGTCGACCTTGTCGTTGGCTAGCCCCAGCACTGCCGCAACCGCGTCGCGCGCCAGCCCGGGCACCTGGGTCGAGACCCAGACGGTGGCCGAGCCGTCCTTGACCTGCACCGTGCAGTTCAGCGGCTCCATCGCCGCGTGGGCCAGGTAGGGTGCCCGGTATTCGGCGCTGAGGCTGCGGCTGGCGCCGGCCAGCGCCGCGTCCACGTCGCCCCGTTTGAAGTAGGCAAAACCGGCCTCGCGGTCCAGGGTTTGCGCCAACTGATCCATCAGTTGGTCGCTGTCCATGGCAGCATTGGCACCGTGGTTCCATTCGACCGAGATGCGGGCCAGCGCCTGCCGGGCGCGGTGGCTGCTGTCGGCGATCACGGCCACGCCGGCCGGACTGCCGTTGTAGGAGGCAACGGCGAACACCTTTTTCACGCCCGGCAGTGTTTCGGCCTGACTCGCGTCAAAACGCAGCAAGGTACCGCCCAGCGTTGGGCACATCAGCAGGCCGGCATGCAGAAGTCCGGTGGGCTTCACGTCGATGCCGAATATCGCGCTGCCATTCACTTTGGCCATCGTCTCCAGCCGCGGCCGCGGCTGGCCGATCAGTTTGAATTGGGCTGGCGTCTTCAGCACCGGTTTTTTGGGCTGCGGCTGGGTGGCTGCCAGGGCGGCCAACTCGCCAAAGCTCGCGGATCGGCCCGAGCTGTGCAGCACGCGCCCGGCCAGCGTACGGCATTCGCCGGCGGGCACTGCCCATTGCTTTGCCGCGGCTGCCAGTAGCATGGCCCGCGCCGAGGCACCGGCTTCGCGCATGGGCAGCCACAGGTCCTTCAGGCTGGACGAGCCGCCCGTCATCATGATGCCAAACTCGCGCATGGCCTTGGCCGTGAGCCAGCCTGCCAGGCGCTTGACGGCGCCATCGTCATCGGGGTGAAAGGGCAGGCCGTCCACCACCGTGGCCAGGTTGTTGTAAATCTTGTCGATCGGTGACGCTTCGACCCGCACTTGGGACCAGTCGGCGTCAAGCTCCTCGGCCAGCAGCATGGCCAAACCGGTGTGCACCCCCTGGCCCATTTCGGATTTGGCCATCACCACGGTCACCGTGTTGTCAGCGCCAATACTTACCCAGCCGTTGAGCGCGCGCTGGCCCAGCCGCTCGGGCCGTGGCTGCGCGGTCAGCAGGCGCTGCCTTGGCGGCATGACAGACCAGCCGACCACCAGTGCGCCGGCGGCAGTGGCGCTGCCCAATAGCCATGTTCTGCGTGTGACCATCCAATGTCCTTGTTGTGGGCCCGAGGAAAGTGGGCCGGACCGATGGTACTGTTTTTGCTGGCGGGCAGCCTGGGCCGGAAGCTGAGGTTTAATTGGGCGATGACCTTGTTCCTGCACCGTTCCCAGAAAGACTGCCATGCTGCTTGACGTCTCCCAATCCCAGCTGGTGCTGGTGGACTACCAGTCCCGCTTGATGCCTGTGATCTGGGAGGCCGACGCAGTCGCGGCGAATGCGGTGCGTCTGGGCACGCTGGCGCAGTTGATGGGCGTACCCTGCTGGGGCACCGAGCAAAACCCGTCCCGATTGGGCCAAAACCTGCCAGCCATCCGAGGCTTGTGTGGCCAAACCTTGAGCAAAATGCACTTCAGCGCGGTGGAGGAGGGTTTGGGCGAATGGCTGCGCCCGCCTGCCAAGCCGCAAGGCGGCAATGCGCGCAGCCTGCCCAAGCATTTGCAGAAGCCCATCGGCGGTCCGCCGCAGCGCGACACGGTGGTGATTGCCGGCTGCGAGGCCCATGTCTGCCTGCTGCAAACCGCCCTGGATCTGATGGAGGATGAGTTTGACGTGTGGGTCGTGACGGATGCCTGCAGTTCCCGGACCGAACGCAACCGCGACGCCGCCTTTGACCGGCTGGCCGGCGCAGGCGCAGAATTGGTCACGACCGAGATGGTGGGGTTCGAGTGGCTGCGCACAGCCGAACATCCCGCGTTCAAGGCAGTCCATGGCCTGATCAAGTGATGGGCCGCGGTGGCGGGCGTCGGCGTCTGCCGCCCGGGGTCGCCTTGGGACAAGTCAGTCTGTAGCAAGCTGCTTCGTCATAATTATGAATTCAGTTTGATGCACCGAGTGGAGACATAACCATGACAGCCTACGCCGATTTCTATCGCCGCTCGATCAACGAGCCTGAGTCCTTTTGGGCTGAACAGGCAAGACTGATCGACTGGCAGGTCGCCCCTGCCACCATCTGTGACAACACCCAGCCGCCTTTCGCCAGGTGGTTTGTCGGCGGCACGACCAACCTGTGCCACAACGCGGTGGACCGGCACCTGGTGGATCGGCCCGACCAGGCCGCGCTGATCTTTGTGTCGACCGAGACCAACCAGGAGCGCGTGTACTCGTTCCGCGAGTTGCATGCTGAAGTGCAGCGCATGGCCGCCGTGTTGCGCCACCTGGGGGTGCAAAAGGGGGATCGGGTGCTGATCTACATGCCGATGATTGCCGAGGCCGCGTTTGCCATGCTGGCCTGCGCGCGTTTGGGCGCACTCCACTCGGTGGTGTTTGGCGGGTTCGCCTCGGGCTCGCTAGCTTCGCGCATCGAGGATGCATCTCCCCGGCTGGTCATCAGCGCCGATGCGGGCTCGCGCGGCGGCAAGGTGGTGGAGTACAAGCCGCTGCTGGATGAGGCGATCCGCCTGTCGGCTCACAAACCGGAGTCGGTCTTGCTGGTGGACCGGCAACTGGCGGCCATGGCGCTGACGGCCGGACGCGATCATCTTTGGAGCCCCCTGCGTGAGCAACACCTGAGCACGGTGGTCAAGTGTGAATGGGTCGAGGCGACGCATCCCAGTTACACGCTCTACACCAGCGGCACCACCGGCAAGCCCAAGGGCGTGCAGCGCGACACTGGCGGCTACGCCGTGGCCCTGGCGGCCAGCATGAAACACATTTTTGACGGACGGGCGGGCGAAACCTATTTCTCCACCAGCGACATCGGCTGGGTGGTGGGCCACAGCTACATCATCTACGGGCCGCTGATCGCGGGCATGGCCACCATCATGTACGAAGGCCTGCCCATCCGCCCGGACGGTGGCGTGTGGTGGAGTCTGGTCGAGAAATACAAGGTGACGGTCATGTTCAGCGCCCCGACGGCGGTGCGGGTGCTGAAAAAGCAGGACCCGGCGCTGCTGAAAAAATACGATCTGTCCAGCCTGCGCGCCCTGTTTCTGGCCGGAGAGCCGCTGGATGAACCCACCGCGCGCTGGATCGCCGACGGTCTGCGTGTGCCCATCATCGACAACTACTGGCAGACCGAAAGCGGCTGGCCGATCCTGGCCATCGCCAATGGCGTCGAGAAGACGCCCAGCAAATTCGGCAGCCCGGGTGTGCCGATGTACGGCTACAAGGTCAAACTGCTGGATGACCAGACGGGCGAGGAACTGACCGCCCCCAACCAAAAGGGCGTGGTGGCGATTGAAGGGCCGCTGCCGCCCGGCTGCATGCAGACGGTGTGGCGTGACGATGAGCGCTTTGTCAAGACCTATTGGTCCAGCGTGCCGGGCAAGCAGGTCTACAGCACCTTTGACTGGGGCATCCGGGACGCAGATGGTTACTTCTTCATTCTCGGCCGCACCGACGATGTGATCAATGTGGCGGGGCACCGGCTGGGCACCCGCGAGATCGAGGAGAGCATTTCGGCCCACCCCAATGTGGCGGAAGTGGCGGTGGTCGGTGTGGCTGACCAGCTCAAAGGCCAGGTTGCGATGGCCTTTGCCGTGGCCAAGGATGCCAGCGGCCTGACCGACGCCAGTGCCCGGCTGCGGCTGGAGGGCGAGATCATGAAACTGGTGGACCGCGATCTGGGGGCGGTGGCCCGCCCGGCACGGGTGCTGTTTGTGTCGGCGCTGCCCAAGACGCGCAGCGGCAAGCTGCTGCGCCGCGCCATGCAAGCGGTGTGCGAGGGGCGCGATGCCGGCGACCTGACCACCATGGAAGATCCGGCCGCCTTGCAGCAGATTCGGGATGTGATGGTGCCGTCAGTTTGACGTTTTCAATCGGTGGCACAATCCTGGTCCAGTTACTAGGCCCTTCCCACGCCACAGTCGCATCCGCCAAACGGTCCAGCCGTGACGCGGAAGGTTAATTAAAGAGCTTTAACCAGCTAATGTTTCCTGCAGGGAAACGGAGGTCAGCGGAACATGAATGAATCAAACGCCCCACGGGCGACGACGGCCTCGTCCGTCTACCAGGCCTACCAGGCCAACACCTACCTGTTTGGGGGCAATGCCCCGTACGTCGAGGAGATGTACGAAAACTACCTGGCCAATCCGGGCAGCGTGCCCGACAACTGGCGCGACTACTTTGACGCCTTGCAACACGTGCCGGCCGTGGACGGTTCCAGCGCCAAAGATGTCCCCCACCTGCCTGTCATCAACGCCTTTGCCGAGCGCGCCAAGCAGGGCGGCACCAAAGTGGTGCTGGCCAGTGTCGATGTCGAGATGGGACGCAAGCGCACCGCCGTCCAGCAGCTGATCGCGGCCTACCGCAATGTCGGGGCCCGCTGGGCCGACCTCGATCCGCTCAAACGCACCGAGCGCGACCACATTCCCGAACTCGACCCGGCGTTTTACGGTTTCAACGATGCCGATCAGGAAGCGGTTTTCAACACCAGCAACACCTTCTTCGGCAAGGAGAGCATGAGCCTGCGCGAGCTGATGAACGCGCTGCGCCAGACCTACTGCGGCACCATCGGCGCCGAGTACATGTATGCCACTGACCAGAACCAGAAACGCTGGTGGCAACAAAAACTCGAGAGCATCCGTAGCAAGCCGAATTTTGACGCTGAAAAGAAGAAGCACATTCTGGACCGGCTGACCGCTGCGGAGGGTCTGGAGCGTTTTCTGCACACCAAGTATGTGGGGCAGAAGCGTTTTTCGCTGGAGGGTGGCGAGAGCTTCATCGCCTCCATGGACGAGCTGATCCAGATGGCCGGCGCCAAGGGTGTGCAGGAAATCGTGATCGGCATGGCGCACCGGGGCCGGCTCAATGTGCTGGTGAATTCACTGGGCAAGATGCCCGCCGATCTGTTTGCCGAGTTCGACCACACCGCCCCCGAGGAACTGCCCAGTGGCGACGTCAAATACCACCAGGGCTTCAGCTCCGATGTGTCCACCCCTGGCGGGCCGGTGCACCTGACCCTGGCGTTCAACCCGTCGCACCTGGAGATTGTGAATCCGGTGGTGGAGGGCTCGGTGCGCGCCCGCATGGACCGCCGCGGCGACCCGCTGGGCAAACAGGTGCTGCCGGTGCTGGTGCACGGTGACGCTGCTTTTGCCGGCCAGGGGGTGGTGATGGAGACGCTTGCGCTGGCCGAGACCCGGGGTTATTCCACCGGCGGCACGGTGCACATTGTGATCAACAACCAGATCGGTTTCACCACCAGCGACCCGCGCGACAGCCGCTCCACGTTGTACTGCTCGGACATCGTCAAGATGATCGAGTCGCCGGTGCTGCACGTCAATGGCGACGACCCCGAGGCTGTGGTGCTGGCGACCCAGCTGGCGCTGGAGTTCCGCATGGAGTTCCGCAAAGATGTGGTGGTCGACATCATCTGCTTCCGCAAGCTCGGCCACAACGAGCAGGACACGCCGGCACTGACGCAGCCGCTGATGTACAAGAAAATCGCCCAGCACCCCGGCACGCGGCGCCTGTATGCCGACAAACTGGCCGCGCAGGGCCTGGGCGCAGAGCTGGGCGACGACATGGTCAAGGCCTACCGCGCCGCGATGGATGCCGGTAAGCACACGGTTGACCCGGTGCTGACCAACTTCAAGAGCAAGTACGCGGTGGACTGGGCGCCTTACATGGGCAAAAAGTGGACCGACGTCGGCGACACCGCGATTCCGATGGCCGAATGGAAGCGCCTGGCGCAGCGCCTGACCACGCTGCCCGCCAACATCACGCCGCACCAACTGGTGCGCAAGGTCTATGACGACCGCGCCGCCATGGGGCGGGGTGACCTGCCGGTCGACTG
This sequence comes from Pseudomonadota bacterium, assembly GCA_041182225.1. Classification (GTDB taxonomy): domain Bacteria; phylum Pseudomonadota; class Gammaproteobacteria; order Burkholderiales; family Burkholderiaceae_C; genus Rhodoferax. Next base: position 60,632 of record JBEGOC010000206.1, read on the forward strand.
GGGCATGGGCGAGCACATGGCGTTTGCCTCCCTGGTGGCCAGCGGCTACCCGGTGCGCCTGAGTGGCGAGGACTGCGGCCGCGGCACCTTCACCCATCGGCACGCCGTGATCCATGACCAGAATCGGGAGAAATTCGACGAAGGCATGTACACCCCGCTGCAAAACGTGGCGGATGGCCAGTCGCCCTTTGTGGTGATCGACTCCATCCTGTCGGAAGAAGCGGTGCTGGCGTTTGAGTACGGTTATGCCTCCAACGACCCCAACACCCTGGTCATCTGGGAAGCCCAGTTTGGCGACTTTGTCAACGGCGCCCAGGTGGTGATCGACCAGTTCATCGCCTCGGGCGAGGTGAAGTGGGGCCGGGTCAACGGCATCACCCTGATGCTGCCGCATGGTTATGAAGGTCAGGGTCCGGAGCACAGCTCGGCCCGGCTCGAGCGCTTCATGCAGCTCAGCGCCGACACCAACATGCAGGTGGTGCAACCGACCACTGCCAGCCAGATCTTCCACATCTTGCGGCGGCAAATGGTGCGCAACATCCGCAAGCCCTTGATCATCATGACGCCCAAGTCGCTGCTGCGCAACAAGGATGCCACGTCACCGCTCTTGGAATTCACCAAAGGCAGCTTCCAGACCATCATTCCGGAGCAAAAGGACGACATTGGCAAGAAAGCTGACAAAGTCCGCCGGGTGGTGGCCTGCTCCGGCAAGGTGTACTACGACCTGGTTAAGAAACGGGAAGAAAAAGGCTTTGACGACGTGGCCATCCTGCGCGTCGAGCAGTTGTACCCGTTCCCACACAAGGCTTTTTCGAACGAGTTGAAAAAATACGCCCAAGCGACCGAGGTCGTGTGGTGCCAGGACGAGCCGCAAAACCAGGGTGCCTGGTTCTTTGTCCAGCATTACATTCACGAGAACATGCTCGAGGGACAAAAACTGGGCTATTCAGGCCGGACCGCCTCGGCGTCGCCAGCCGTTGGCTATTCCCACCTGCACCAGGAACAGCAGAAGGCGCTGGTCGAGGGCGCGTTCGGCAAGCTCAAAGGGTTCATCCTGACCAAATAAGGTCGGCGCGCGCTCCCTGAAAAGCGCGCCTTCCCCCAATACATTGAAAGAAAAGTCATGGCGATCGTAGAAGTCAAAGTCCCGCAGCTGTCCGAATCGGTGGCCGAAGCCACCATGCTCCAATGGAAAAAAAGGGCTGGGGATACCGTTGCGGTGGATGAAATCCTGATCGAGATCGAGACGGACAAGGTGGTGCTGGAGGTGCCGGCCCCAAGCGCTGGCGTGCTGGTCGACATTCTGGTGGCGGATGGTGGCACGGTGGTGGCCGATCAGTTGATCGCCCGCATCGACACCGAAGGCCGCGCGGGTCAGGCGGTGGTACCTGCCGCGCTTGCTCCTGTGGCTGCGGCGGCGGCCGCGCCGGGCAGCGCGTCCATGGCCGGTGTGGCCATGCCGGCCGCGGCCAAGCTGATGGCCGACCAGCAGCTCGCCCCGGGCTCGGTGCCTGGCACCGGCCGCGACGGTCGCGTCACCAAGGGCGATGTCCTGGGTGCCGTGGCGGCTGCGGCTATCGCACCTTCTGCTCCTAAAGTAATAGCGGTACCTGTAGCTCCGACAAGGGCTGCAGCCCCATTACTGCCTCAGGTGGCGGCACCGGCGGTGTCGCTGGGCGACCGCCCGGAGCAGCGCGTGCCAATGAGCCGGTTGCGGGCCCGCGTGGCCGAGCGCCTGTTGCAGTCCCAGTCGAGCAACGCCATTCTGACCACCTTCAATGAGGTCAACATGGCGCCAGTGATGGAGATGCGCAAACGGTTCCAGGACAAGTTTGAAAAAGAGCATGGCGTCAAGATCGGCTTCATGAGTTTCTTCGTCAAGGCCGCAGTGCATGCGCTCAAGAAATACCCGGTGCTCAATGCCTCGGTGGACGGCAACGACATCGTGTACCACGGCTACTTTGACATCGGTATCGCGGTGGGATCGCCGCGCGGTCTGGTGGTGCCCATCCTGCGCAACGCCGACCAGATGAGTTTTGCCGACATCGAGAAGAAAATTGCCGAATACGGCGCCAAGGCCCGTGACGGCAAGCTCGGCATCGAGGAAATGACCGGCGGCACCTTTTCCATCTCGAACGGCGGGGTGTTCGGCTCCATGCTGTCCACCCCCATCATCAACCCGCCGCAGTCGGCGATCCTGGGGGTGCATGCCACCAAGGACCGTGCGGTGGTGGAGAACGGTCAGGTGGTCGTGCGCCCGATCAACTACCTGGCCATGAGCTACGACCACCGCATCATCGACGGCCGCGAGGCGGTGTTGGGCCTGGTTGCGATGAAAGAGGCGCTGGAAGACCCAGCCAGGCTGCTGTTTGACATCTGAAGGCGGTATCACCATGAGCAAAACCTTTGATGTCGTCGTGATCGGGGCCGGCCCTGGCGGCTATATCGCCGCGATTCGGGCCGCTCAGCTGGGCTTCAGCGTCGCCTGCGTGGACGCCTGGCGCAACAGCAAGGGTGGACCGGCCCCTGGCGGCACCTGCACCAATGTCGGATGTATCCCCTCCAAGGCGCTGTTGCAGTCGTCCGAGCATTTTGAGCATGCCGGTCACCACTTTGCCGAGCATGGCATTGGCGTCGCGGGTCTGACGCTGGACCTTGGCAAGATGATCGGCCGCAAGGACACGGTGGTCAAGCAGAACAACGACGGTATCCTGTTCCTGTTCAAGAAGAACAAGGTCAGTTTTTTTCATGGCCGTGCGTCCTTTGTCCGCGTGGTTGACGGTGTTTACGAGCTGGCTGTTGATGGCGCCGCGCCGCAAAACCTGTCGGGCAAGCAGGTGGTGATCGCCACCGGTTCCAGCGCCCGTGCATTGCCGGGCACGCCGTTTGATGAAAAAGACATCCTGTCGAATGAGGGCGCTCTGGCCCTGACCACCGTTCCAAAACGCCTGGGTCTGATTGGCTCTGGCGTCATCGGCCTGGAGATGGGCTCGGTCTGGCGGCGCCTTGGTGCCGAGGTGACGGTGCTGGAAGGCCTGCCGAATTTTCTCGGGGCCGTGGACGAGCAAATCGCCAAGGAAGCCAAAAAAGCCTTCGACAAGCAAGGGCTGAAGATCAATCTGGGCGTCAAGGTCGGCGCTGTGACGGCGAGCGGTCAAGGCGTCAGCATCGCTTATTCGGACGCCAAAGGGGAAGCCCAGACGCTGGCTGTCGACAAACTGATTGTCTCCATTGGGCGGGTACCCAACACCGAGGGGCTCAATGCGCAGGCGGTCGGGCTGCAGCTCGACGAGCGCGGCGCGATTGTGGTGGACGGCGACTGCCGCACCAACCTGCCGGGTGTGTGGGCGGTGGGCGATGTGGTGCGCGGACCCATGCTGGCGCACAAGGCAGAAGAAGAGGGCGTGGCGGTGGCTGAGCGCATCGCGGGCCAGCATGGTCATGTCGATTTCAACACCATTCCCTGGGTGATTTACACCAGCCCGGAAATCGCCTGGGTCGGGCAGACCGAGCAGCAGCTCAAGGCCAGCGGCCGCGCTTACAAGGCGGGAACGTTTCCGTTTCTGGCCAATGGCCGTGCGCGTGCGCTGGGCGACACCACCGGCATGGTCAAGATGCTGGCGGATGCGGCAACCGACGAAATCCTCGGCGTCCACATCGTGGGTCCGATGGCCAGTGAATTGATTGCGGAGTGTGTCGTGGCCATGGCATTCCGGGCCAGCAGCGAAGATCTGGCACGCATCTGCCACGCCCATCCATCCTTGAGTGAGGCCACCAAAGAGGCGGCGTTGGCGGTCGACAAACGAACCCTGAACTTCTAGGCGCAAGCGGCTTGGCTCCCGTGATGTCTCCGGCCCGGCTTTCGCAGAAGGGCATGCCGTGGCCCTGGTGACCGAGGCCTACCAGCGCGAAATTCAGCAGCGCGGCTACGCCAGCGACCCCTCTCAACTGCGCGGCATTGCGGCGCTTGAGCGCTGTGCGTTGGAGTGGCAACACTACAAGGCGCAGCGCTCCAATGCGCTCAAGAAGCTTGTCAACCGCCCAAGCATCCCACGCGGCGTCTACCTCTACGGAGGGGTCGGGCGGGGTAAAAGCTTCCTGATGGATTGCTTCTTTGGCGCGGTGCCGATCCGGCGCAAGACCCGCTTGCATTTTCATGAGTTCATGCGTGAGGTGCACCGCGAGTTGGCGCAGCTGCAAGGCACCGTCAACCCGCTCGACGCCTTGGGCAAGCGCATTGCCGACAAGTACCGCTTGATCTGCTTTGACGAGTTCCACATTGCCGACATCACGGATGCCATGATTCTGCATCGCCTGCTCAAGGCCTTGTTTGACCATGGTGTCGGCTTCGTCACCACCTCCAACTTCCGGCCTGACGACCTCTATCCCCATGGCCTGCACCGCAGCCGCATCCTGCCGGCCATTGCCTTGCTCAACGACAAGCTTGAGGTGGTGAACGTTGACAACGGGACCGACTACCGGCGCCTGACCCTGGAACAGCTCAAGCTGTACCTGACGCCCCTGGGCCCGCAATCCGAGCAGGACATGACCGAGGCCTTTAACCGATTGGCCGAGTCGCAGGACGAGAACCCGGTGCTGGCCATCGAGTCGCGCCAGATCCGCGCCCTGCGCCGCGCCGGCGGTCTGGTCTGGTTTGATTTCAAGACCCTGTGTGGTGGTCCCCGGTCGCAGAACGATTACCTGGAGATCGCGTCCCAGTTCCACACCGTGTTTCTGAGCGATGTGCCGCAGATGCCGATGCGCATGGCGTCGGAGGCGCGCCGTTTCACCTGGCTGGTCGATGTCTTGTACGACCGACGGGTCAAGCTGGTCATCTCGGCCGAAGTGGCGCCGGAGGCCCTCTACACCGAAGGGCCGCTGGTCCATGAATTCCCGCGCACGGTGTCGCGCCTGAAGGAAATGCAATCCGGCGCGTTTTTGGCGCTGGAGCGACGTCAGGTGGACACGAGCCTGACATGATGCGAGCCCTCTTGTTTGGTTGCCTCGCCCTGCTGCAGCTGACCGCGCTGGCGCAGACGGTTGCGGCCGTGCCGCAGCCTCCCATGGACGTGCAGGCGGAGCGCAGCCGGATTCAGGCGGAACGCGCGCGTGAAACAGCGCGTTATGAGCAGCAGGAACGCGCCTGCTATGCACGTTTTGCCGTCAACGATTGCCTGGCGGCCAACCGGGCGCAGCGGCGCGGCGTGCTGGACGATCTGCGACGGCAGACCCTGGCGCTGGACAGCGCCGAACGCAAGAACAAAGCCCTCGACCAGGTCGAACGCATCCGCGACAAGACAGCCACCCAGGACGGCCGGCCCGCCGCGCCATGACCGGCCAGCCCTCGGCATCACCCCTGGAATTGCTCTCATCGGTTCGCGACGCCTTCTCGGCTCATGGCGTGCTGTCGCAGATGGTCGGGGCATTTCGCCCGCGCCCGGGCCAATCCGAGATGGCAGAAGCCATTGCCCACACAGTGGCCGAGGGTGGCGCGCTGGTGGTTGAGGCGGGTACCGGCATTGGTAAGACCTACGCCTACCTGGTGCCGGCGCTGCTCAGCGGCAATCGCCTGCTGGTGTCGACCGCCACCAAGACCTTGCAGGACCAATTGTTTGAGCGGGACCTGCCCGGCTTGGTGCAGGCGCTGGGACTACCGTTGCGGACCTCCCTGCTCAAGGGCCGTGCCAGTTACCTCTGCCAGCACCGGCTGATGTTGGCGCGCCAGCAGGCGGAGCTGCTGGATCGCAGCGCACTGTCCGAGTTGGCGCGTATCGAAGTCTGGGCGCTGGGCACCCGAACGGGCGATCTGGCTGAGGTGCCCGGGCTGGATGAACGCTCGCCACTCAATCCGCTCATCACCTCGACGCGCGACAATTGCCTTGGATCGCAGTGCCCCAGTTTTCGCGTCTGCCATGTCAACCAGGCCCGTCGTGAGGCCCTGGCGGCTGACGTGGTGGTGGTCAACCATCACCTGTTTTTTGCCGATCTTGCCGTGCGCGAGTCCGGGCTGGCGGAATTGCTGCCCTCGGTGCAGACCGTGATCTTCGACGAGGCCCACCAACTCAATGAGACCGGCGTTCAGTTTTTGGGACGGCAGCTGAGCACGGGTCAATGGCTGGATGCCGCGCGTGACCTGCTGAGCGTCGGCACGCAGCAGGCGCGTGGGTGGTGCGATTGGCTCCAATTGGCAGCCGGTCTGGAGCGCGCGGCGCGCGACTGGCGCCTGATGGTGGGCCAACAGCCCGCCGGCACCAAGTTGCGCTGGTTGGGCGACGCGCCCGACACGCTGGATACGACCGCCTGGCAACTGGCGCTGGAGGGGATGCAGCTGGCCTGCCAAGCTGCGGGCGATGCGCTGGCGTCGGTGGTGGAGACTGGCCCGGAACTGCTGCGGCTGGCCGAACGCCTGGCGACGCTGGCGGAACGTTTGGCAGGTTTTCGCGGACCCTGCCAGCACAATTCGGTTCGTTGGCTGGAGGCCGGCACCCACCTTAAGCTGCTTGAGACGCCGCTCGACATTGCAGACACGGTCCAGGCCCGGCTGATGTTGCCCTTGCAAGACGCGGCCAGCCGACGGTCCTGGATTTTCACCTCGGCCACCCTGGGCGACGATGCCGCACTGAGCTGGTTTACCGAGCCCTGCGGCCTGGCCGACGCCCGGATTTTGAAAATCGGCAGCCCGTTTGACTATGCGTCGCAGGCGGCACTTTACGTACCGGCGCACCTGCCCAAGCCGGGCGATCCGGCCCACAGTCTGGCTGTGGCCGATTTGGTGGCGGGTGCGGCCCGCGTGCTGGGCGGGCGGACCCTGGTCCTGACGACCAGCCTGCGCGCGCTGCAAATCATCAGCGAGGCCCTGCAAGCGGCGGGCGATGCGGCTGGGCTCGAGATCCTGGTGCAGGGGCAGGGGTCCAAGCGCGAACTGACGCAGCGGTTCCGTCAGGCCAATCAGGGTGAACGCGCTGGTTGCGTGCTGGTGGCCTCGGCCTCGTTTTGGGAGGGAGTGGATATTCCGGGCACGGCGCTGCAGATGGTGGTCATCGATAAATTGCCGTTTCCGTCACCCGCAGACCCGTTGGTGGAAGCCCGTTCGATGCGATTGACCCAGGCAGGCCGCAATGTGTTCAAGGACTACGCCCTGCCGGAAACCTCGGTGGTGCTCAAGCAGGGGGCGGGACGACTGATTCGCCATGAATCGGACCGAGGCGTGCTGGTCGTTTGCGACCCCCGCCTGGCGCGCATGGGCTATGGGCGTCGACTGCTGGCGGCGCTGCCGGCCATGCAACGGCTAGGCAGCGAACGCGAATTTCAGGACTACCTGACCCAACTCACCAAAATTTCCACCACGGATCAGTCCCTTTTTTGAGCCCACCGGCGGTCAGGCTGCTCTGCGGGTAGTTGCTGGCCAGAACGCGTTGCGCATCGTCGCGCAGCTGCGTCAGGCCCAACGCGTCATAAGCCTTGACCAGGATGTACAGGGCCTCTTCCACCGCCGGCGTACCCTGGTGGTCCGCCACGGCCAATTGGGCGCGGTTGATCGCCGCCACATAGGCGCCTTTGCTCAGGTAATGGCGCGCCACATGAACCTCGTAATCGGCCAGCGAGTTCACGATGTAGGCCATGCGCTGCCGCGCGTCCGGGCTGTAACGCGAATCGGGAAAGCGTGTCACCAGCTCCTTGAACGACTCGAACGATTCCTTGGCTGCTTTCTGGTCGCGCTCGGACAGGTCCTGCCGTGTTAAGGCCGAAAAAAGCCCCAGGTCGTCGTTGAAATTCACCAAGCCCTTGAGGTACAGGGCGTAGTCCAGTGCCGGGCTGGCCGGGTGCAGCCTCAAAAAGCGGTCAATGGTAGCAAGCGCCTGCGGCGCTTCGGCGGACTTGTAGTGCGCATACGCCTTGTCCAGCTGCGCTTGCTGGGCCAGCGGCGTGCCGGCAGCCCGACCTTCGAGCTTGTCGAACAGCGCAATCGCCTTGTCATAAGCGCCGGCGTTCATCTCGTCCTTGGCCTCGGCGTAAATCTTGTTCGGACTCCAGCCGGCTGTCGCATCCTTGGTGACCGATGAGCAGGCGGTTAGCCACAGCGCCATGCTGATGACCAAGCCGGCATGGACCGCCGATAATTTAGCGCTAGGCATGTAGGGCAGCTTTCTTGAACAACACCCACGGAATTATATCGGCCGGGTCGTCCGAAGACGACGCTGAAGACCTGGCTGACGCCGGGCCGGCGTTCGAGTTGCGGCCCTGGCTGGCGAGCGCGGCTGAGCATGGCTTGCGCCTGGACCAGGCCCTGGCCAGACTGGTGCCGGAACTGTCACGCAGCTACCTGCAGCAATTGATTGCAGCGGGGGCTGTCGCGCTCAACGGCGCGAGCATTGTCAAGCCCTCAGCCCGGCTCAAAGCTGGCGATGTCGGTACCCTGGAAATGCGCCCGACGCTGCAAAGCCAGGCCTTCAAACCCGAGGCGATGGCGCTGGATCTGGTCTATCAGGATGCCCACCTGATGGTGATCAATAAACCTGCCGGGCTCGTGGTGCATCCTGCCCCAGGCAACTGGACGGGTACGCTGATGAACGGCCTGCTGGCCTTTGATTCGGCCTTCATGGCCTTGCCCCGTGCCGGCATCGTGCATCGCCTCGACAAAGACACCAGCGGCCTGATGGTGGTGGCCCGCACGCGTGCCACCATGGATGCAATGGTCCGCGCCATTGCGGCGCGCGAAGTCCAACGCCATTACCTGGCTTTGGCGCATGGACGCTGGACCGGCGCAGACCAACGCGAGGTCGTCCAGCCCATCGGGCGCGACCCCCGTCAGCGCTTGCGTATGGCGGTGGTCGACTTGAACACGCATCCCGGCAAAGCGGCCCGCACTGACATCACACGACTGCAAAACGCCGAGGCAGCGTGTCTGGTGCGGTGCGTCTTGCAGACCGGGCGCACCCATCAAATCAGGGTTCATATGGCTTGGCTCGGTCATCCACTGTTGGCGGATGAACTCTACGGTGGTGCCTGCGCCGCGGGGCTCACACGGCAGGCATTGCACGCCTACCGGTTGGCTTTCGTCCATCCAGTCACGGGTCAAGCCATGACGTTCAAATCCGAGGTGCCGCCCGATCTGCAAGCGGCCCTCAGCCGGTGGGGCCTGAGCTACAATTAAGCCAGTACCGCGGTGCCGCCCTCGGGGTTGGCAACCGGTAGAATCGTTCGCGCCGCAGTCGCTCTGATCTGCCTGATGCGCCGTCTTGAACCGCCATGATGCGGCACCGCCACGGTGTCGCTTTCGGAACCGTCTGACACATGAACACGGCAGCTGCCAAGCGTGTATTGGAAACCGCCTTGATTTGCGCCCAGCAACCGCTGCAGTTGCGGGAACTGCGCGCGCTGTTCGATGATGAACTGGGCGCCGATACAGTCAAGCAACTGCTGCTGGAACTGCAGCTGGAGTGGTCGGGCCGTGGCGTGGAGCTGGTGGCGGTGGCGACCGGCTGGCGTTTTCAAAGCCGCGCCGAGATGCGTCTCTACCTGGACCGACTGCATCCGGAAAAGCCGCCGCGCTACAGCCGCGCCACACTGGAGACGCTGGCCATCATCGCCTACCGGCAGCCGGTTACGCGGGGCGACATTGAGGATATTCGCGGCGTGACCGTCAACTCGCTCATCATCAAACAGCTGGAAGACCGCGGCTGGGTCGAGGTGATCGGGCACCGGGAGTCGGCGGGTCGGCCGGCCTTGCTGGCCACCACGCGCCAGTTTCTGGACGACCTTGGGCTTGCCTCGCTGGAGCAGTTGCCCTTGCTGGATACGCCGGCGCAGCAAGCCCGGGTGCGGGCTGCGATTGAGCAGGGCGCCCTGGCCGGCCCCGACTTTGCCGAACCTGCCGATTTGTCCGGGCCGGAGGCGCTGAGCGTGCAGGCTAGCGCGGATTCCAGCGAGCCCGGACCTGAGCCGCAAGGCCTTTTTTGACGGAAACACCATGATGACCGAACACGATGCCGCCGCACCGGACGAAGCCCAACCGCCGGTTGTGCCCCTGACACCCCCTGCCCACGGCACGCTTGGCCAGCCGGACGCGGCCATCGTCCGGTTCAACGATGTGGTGTCGGGTCAGTTTGATGCGGACGAGGACGTGGCTGACTTGGTGCCCCCAAAACGCGTGTTGGCACCGCAGGCGGAGACGCCCAAGCTGCACAAGGTGCTGGCCCAGAGTGGCATGGGCTCCCGCCTGGAGATGGAGCAACTGATCATGGAAGGACGGATCACGGTTAACAACGAACCGGCTCACATCGGCCAGCGCATCCAGTTTGGCGACCATGTCAAAGTCAACGGCAAGCCGATCCGCATCCGCATTGATGCGCCGCCAGCGCGCGTGATCGCTTACCACAAGCCCGTCGGCGAGGTCGTGACCCATGACGATCCGCAAAACCGGCCGACTGTCTTCCGGCGCCTGCCCAAGCTGTTTCAGGGAAAATGGCAGTCGGTCGGTCGGCTGGACATCAACACCGAGGGCCTGCTGCTGTTCACCAGTTCGGGCGAATTGGCCAACAGCCTGATGCATCCGCGCTTTGGCCTTGAACGTGAGTACGCGGTCCGGGTTCTGGGCGCCTTGAGCAAGGAAGAAAGGCAGCGCCTGACTGATGGCGTCAAACTCGACGATGGCGTGGCGCAGTTCGGCTCGATCGAAGAGGGGGGCGGCGAGGGTTCCAACACCTGGTACCGCGTCACGATTTCCGAGGGGCGCAACCGTGAGGTCCGGCGCATGTTTGAGGCGGTGGGGCACGCGGTCAGCCGCCTGATCCGCATCCGGTATGGCGCCATGCTGTTGCCGCGGGGCCTCAAGCGCGGCGGCTGGATGGAGCTCGACGAGGCGGACATCAAAGCCCTGATGCAGGCGGCGGGTGCCGGTCGTCGGTCGGCCGGCGCCGATGGCGCCCGGCCCGGGTCTGCCGCTGCTGCAGTGCGCGAAGGTGCGGGCCGTCGCGGCAACCAGGCTACCCGGGGCAGTGGGCCACGCGGCGCCACGGGGTCAGCCCGTGCTTCAGGGTCGGGCCGGCAACCAGGGATGCCCGGCGGTGCCCCGTTGGAGCGCAAGGGTCGGGGGGAGCGCGGCGACCGGCAGACCACCGCCAGTCAGCCTGACCCGATGAAAACCGCGTTTGGCTACATCGGGGCTGACAGCTTCACACGACAGAGGCAGGATCAGGGCCAACGCCGGTCCACTTCGGGCGGCCCTGGCAACGGGTCGCGTCGCGGTGGCAGGAGCCGTTGACCTCCGGCCTGTCGGTTAAACTAGCCGGCTTTGCCTTTCGGGCAATTTTTTCACCAGATCAGGATACTTCATGACTATCGAACGCACACTTTCCATCATCAAGCCCGATGCAGTGGCCAAAAACGTGATCGGCCAGATCTACGCGCGGTTTGAAGCCGCTGGCTTGCGCGTGGTTGCCGCCCGGATGGCGCACCTGTCCCGCCGCGAGGCTGAAGCCTTTTATGCCGTTCACAAGGCGCGTCCCTTCTTCAATGACCTGGTGGAATTCATGATTTCCGGTCCGGTCATGATCCAGGCGCTCGAAGGTGATAACGCGATTTTGAAAAATCGCGACCTGATGGGTGCCACTGACCCCAAGAAAGCTGCCGCCGGCACCATTCGTGCTGACTTCGCCGACAGCATTGATGCGAATGCGGTGCATGGCTCGGATGCTCCCGAGACTGCGGCGGCGGAAGTGGCCTTCTTCTTCCCCGGCCTGAACATCTACTCGCGCTAAGCGATGCAATGACGGCTAACCTGCTGGATTTCGATCTCGAGGGTTTGGCCGTTTTCTGCGAGCGGCTGGGTGAAAAGCGCTACCGTGCCGTTCAACTTTTTCGATGGATTCATCAAAAAGGCGCCGTCCAGTTTGACGAGATGACGGATCTTGCCAGGTCGATGCGTGACAAGCTCTCGGCGTCGGCGCATCTGGCGGCCTTGCCGGTCTTGTCGCAACACCTGTCCGACGACGGTACCATCAAGTGGTTGTTCGATGTTGGAGCGGGTGATGCGGTCGAAACCGTGTTCATTCCCGAGGACGATCGCGGCACTCTATGCATCTCCTCGCAGGCCGGTTGCGCCGTCGGGTGCCGGTTTTGTTCGACGGGACATCAGGGCTTCAGCCGAAACCTGACGACAGCTGAAATCTTGGCGCAGTTCTGGTTCGCCGAACACTTTCTGCGGGTTCATCTCAAGCGAACGGATCGCGTCATTTCCAACGTGGTCATGATGGGCATGGGGGAGCCGCTGCAAAACTATTCGGCCTTGGTGCCGGCGCTGCGGGTGATGCTCCATGACCATGGTTACGGCTTGTCGCGGCGACGCGTGACGGTGTCGACCTCGGGCGTGGTGCCCATGATCGACCGGCTGGCCGCCGATTGTCCGGTCGCGCTGGCAGTGTCGCTGCACGCCCCCGACGATGCCTTGCGGGACAAGCTCGTGCCCTTGAACCGGAAATACCCGATTGCCGAATTGCTCGCAGCCTGCTCGCGCTACCTGCAACATGCGCCACGCGACTTCATCACCTTTGAGTACTGCATGCTGCAAGGGGTCAACGACCAGATTTCGCACGCGCAGGCCTTGGTCCGGCTGGTCCGCGCGCATCAAGATTCAGGCTTGTCCTGCAAGTTCAATTTGATCCCCTTCAATCCTTTCCCGGCTTCGGGCCTGCTGCGGTCGGGGGCCGCCCAGGTGCAAGTGTTCGCCAAGGTGTTGATCGATGCGGGCTTGGTCACCACCATCCGAAAAACCCGCGGCGACGATATCGATGCCGCTTGCGGCCAGTTGGCCGGTGACGTGATGGACCGAACCGGGGTCGACCAGCGGATCGTCCGGCAGCGCCAGATCATGCTGCATCCCGTGCCGGCGATGACTCGGGCTGTGGTCGAGCCTTGACCATGCGCGCTCCTGGCACACGCAAGTTTCCGTACTGGCCTGGTCCCTGGGCTTGGCTAGGCCTGTCGTTGGCCTGGGTGGGTCTGGCTGGCTGCGCCACATCCTCCGGGACAGACTGGCCCGCTGCCCAGCGCAGTGGCGGTGACATCATGACCGCCTCGGACGAGCCTGACACACGCAAGCGGGCCCGTATCCGGCTCGAGTTGGCGCTGGGGTACTTTGAACAGGGGCAAACCGCGGTTGCGCTCGACGAGCTCAAGCAGGCGCTGGCGATCGATCCAGCCTTTGCTCCGGCGCATAACCTGCGCGGCCTGATTTACATGCGGCTCAATGATTTGCGCACGGCAGAGGAGGGTTTCCGCCGGGCCCTGCAATTGAGCCCGCGCGATCCGGCCGTGATGCACAACCTGGCCTGGCTGCTTTGCCAGCAGTCGCGCTGGCAAGAGGCGTCCCAACGTTTCGAGCAGGCCCTGGCGGATCCCCAATACCTGGAGCGCGCCAAGACTTTTCGGGCCCTCGGGCTATGTCAGGCGCGGGCGGGCCAACTGGCCGAGGCCGAACGCAGTCTGGTCAAGTCCTTCGAGTTTGATGCCGGAAACCCGGTAACCAGTTTCAATCTGGCGTCCCTGATGTACCAGCGCGGCGAGCTGACGGGGGCTCGATTTCACCTGCGTCGTCTGAACAACAGCGAGCTGGCCAATGCGGAGACCTTGTGGCTGGGTATCAAGGTGGAGCGGGCACTCGACAGTCGTGAAGCCGTGCTCCAATTGAGTGCGCAGCTGATCAAGCGTTTCCCGCAGTCGCGGGAAACTGCGGCTTTCCAGAGGGGTGCCTTCGATGAATGAGCCAGGTGATGTCCCAACTGCTGCGGATCAGCCATTGCTGACCCCGCCAGTTCAATCTGCCGGAGCCCTGCTCCGACAGGCTCGCATGGCCGAAGGTCTGCACATCGCAGCACTGGCGGTCACCCTGAAAGTACCCGTCAAGAAAATTGAGGCGCTGGAGGCAGACCGACTGGACGAATTGCCAGACATGGTTTTCGTGCGGGCACTGGCCTCCAGTATCTGTCGGACGCTGAGAGTTGCACCTGGCCCGGTGCTGGATCGACTGCCGCCGAGCAACCTGCCCAGCCTTGGTGCCGATGCGACGAGCCTCAATGCGAGCTACCGCGTGAGGGGAGATCGCTCGGGATGGGCCCTCTGGGAACGTTTGTCGCGCCCCTATGGCCTGGCGATTCTGGCGCTCATCCTCGGCGTGGCCGCCATGGTGGTTTTGCCGTTCAGACCGCCAACTGATGCGCCCGTGAGCCAGTCACCGGAAGCAGAGACCGCGCCGCCAGCGGCGGCGATGCCGTCCGCGCCGGTGGCGCCAGCTACCGTCACCCTCGTGCCTGAAGCGGCGATCGCCGCGCCCGCGCTCGCGCTCCCCAGTGCGCCAAGCGATCTCGGCGCAAAAGCCATTGTGGCCGGTTCCGGCGCCCTCACTGGTGTTCTGGTCTTGCAGGCGCGCGGTGCCTCCTGGGTCGAGGTGACCGATGCCAAGGGCGTGGTGCAAGTGCGCAAGATCATGAACCAGGGTGATGTGCTCGGCATATCCGGACCTTTGCCCCTGGCGGTGGTGCTCGGCCGCGCGGAAGTGGTGGACGTGCTGGTACGCGGGACGCCCCTTGACATTCAGGCTGCGACCAAGGACAAGGTCGCCCGTTTTGAGGTGAAATGATGGAACCCTGTCAAGTTATTGAGCCGGCCAAGCCGATGGCGCGGCGATCACGCCAAGCACGGGTCAGCTGGAATTCGCGCATCGTGACGGTGGGCGGCGATGCGCCGGTCCGGGTGCAATCCATGACCAATACCGATACGGCAGACGCCATCGGAACAGCCATTCAGGTCAAGGAGCTGGCGCTGGCCGGGTCCGAAATGGTGCGCGTCACAGTGAACACCCCAGAGGCAGCGCAAGCTGTGCCCTATGTGCGCGAACAACTCGACCGCATGGGCATTGATGTTCCGTTGGTAGGCGACTTCCATTACAACGGTCACCGCCTGTTGACCGACTTCCCCGACTGCGCGCAGGCTCTGTCCAAGTACCGCATCAATCCGGGCAACGTGGGCAAGGGTGACAAGCGGGACCGGCAGTTCGGCCTGATGATCGAGGCGGCGATGCGCTGGGACAAGCCCGTGCGCATTGGCGTCAACTGGGGCAGTCTCGACCAGGAGTTGCTTGCTCAATTGATGGACGACAACAGCCGGCGTGCGACGCCCTGGAGCGCCAAGTCGGTCATGTACGAGGCCCTGATCACCTCTGCCACCGAGTCGGCATCGCGGGCGGTTGACATGGGCATGAACCCGAACCAGATCATTCTGTCCTGCAAGGTCAGTGGCGTGCAGGATCTGATCTCGGTCTACCGCGAATTGGCCCGGCGCTGCGACTACCCCTTGCACCTGGGGCTCACCGAAGCCGGCATGGGCACCAAAGGGGCCGTGGCTTCCAGTGTGGCACTGGCGATCCTGTTGCAAGAGGGCATTGGCGACACCATCCGGGTATCGCTCACGCCGCAGCCGGGCGAGGCGCGCACCCAGGAGGTGGTGATTGCGTCCGACATCCTGCAGGCGCTCGAATTGCGCTCGTTTGTGCCCAGTGTGACCGCTTGTCCGGGTTGCGGCCGCACCACCAGCACCACGTTTCAGGAATTGACACAACAAATCGAAGGCTTTTTGCGCGCGCAGATGCCGGTCTGGCGCCATCAGTACCCTGGCGTGGAAACCCTGCGGGTCGCCGTGATGGGGTGCATCGTGAATGGGCCGGGGGAGAGCAAGCATGCTGACATCGGCATCAGCCTGCCGGGCACCGGCGAGGCGCCCGCCGCCCCGGTGTTCATCGACGGTGAAAAGCGCCTGACCCTCAGAGGCGCCGGCATTGCGCAGGAGTTCCAGAAGATCGTGGAGGACTACATTGAGAACCGTTTCGGCAAAACCATGCCAGTCGCAACTGTGCGAGGATCGGAATGAGTGAGGCCGGCCTGAGTCCCAAGGTGACCAAATTGACCGGTGTCAAGGGCATGAACGATGTCCTGCCGCCTGATTCGGCCGCCGTCGAATGGCTCGAGGCCAGGGTGCGGGCCCTCATGGCCCGCTTCGCCTACCGCAACATCCGCACCCCGATCGTGGAGCGTACGCCGCTGTACACGCGCGGTTTGGGCGAGGTGACCGACATCGTCGAAAAGGAGATGTACACCTTTGAGGATCGCCTCAACGGCGACTCGCTGACGCTTCGACCGGAATGCACCGCCGGCGTGGTGCGCGCAGTGGTAGAGCATTCGCTGCTTTACGACGGCGGCAAGCGGTATTACTACATTGGCCCGATGTTCCGGCATGAGCGGCCGCAGCGTGGGCGCTACCGCCAGTTTGACCAGATCGGCGCCGAGGCGCTCGGTTTCGGCGGCGCCGAGGTCGATGCCGAGTTGATCCTGTTGGCTGTGGCGATGTGGCAAGACCTTGGACTGAGTGACATTCGTCTTGAAATCAACAGCCTGGGGCAGCCTGCTGAGCGCCTGCAGCACCGGCAGGCACTGATTGCCCACCTGGAGCGGCACGCTGACGTCTTGGACGAGGATGCGCGCCGCCGCCTGTACAGCAACCCGCTGCGCATCCTGGATACGAAAAACCCGGCCATGCAGGCCGTGGTGGCCTCGGCGCCGCGGCTGATCGACGCACTGGGGCCCGAATCACTGTCGCACTTCAATGCCTTGCGGGCGATTCTGGACGCCAATGGCGTGGCCTACACCATCAACCCGCGGCTGGTGCGGGGCATGGACTATTACAACCTGACCGTTTTTGAGTTCATCACCGACCGTCTGGGCGCGCAGGGCACGGTGTGTGCCGGTGGTCGCTATGACTACCTGATCGAACAACTCGGCGGCAAGCCCGCTCCGGCCGTGGGCTGGGCGCTCGGCGTGGACCGGGTGCTGGACCTGATCCGGGCGCAGGGAGGTGCCCAGGTCGAGGTGCCGCTGGACGCCTATGCCATCGTGGCGGATGTGGCGGCGCTACCGTTGGTGCTGCAGACGCTGCAAGCATTGCGGATGGCGGGCGTCAGCGTGATGATGCATGCCAGCGCCACTGGCGGCATGGGCAGCCTCAAGTCCCAGTTCAAGCGGGCCGATAGCAGTGGCGCGCGCTATGCCCTGGTGTTTGGTGCCGACGAGGTCGCCGCCGGACGGGTCACGGTCAAGCCCCTGCGTGAGGCGGCGGGTGTGCAGGTCAGCCGGGCGCTGTCCGATCTGGCAGGCTGGGCGCCCACCCTACAATCGCCGCTCTAACCGAAGACACCCATGGCCAACCAACTCGACCTTGAAGAACAAGAACAGCTTGACCAACTCAAGCACTTCTGGAAGCAGTACGGCAATGCCATCACTTGGCTGCTGATCGTCGTCTTGGGCGCTTTTGCGAGCTGGAATGGCTACCAGTACTGGCAGCGCAACCAGGCCACGCAGGCGGCCGCCATGTTTGACGAAGTGGACCGCATGGTAAAAGGTGGCGATTTGAAAAAAATTGACCGTGCCTTTGCCGACATGAAAGACAGGTTCGGCTCGACCGCTTACGGCCAGCAGGCCGGCTTGCTGGTGGCTCGGTATTACGCGGAAGCGGGTCAGGCGGATGCCGCCAAAGCGGCCTTGAGCTGGGTCGCCGAAAAGTCAGGGGATGCCGGCTACCAGGCCGTCGCCCGGTTGCGCTTGGCTGGCGTATTGGCAGACGCCAAAGCCTATGATGAGGCGCTCAAACAGCTTGGTGTTGAATTCCCGGCTGCCTTCGCGCCCATGGTGGCCGACCGCAAGGCCGATATCCTGATGCTGCAGGGCAAGAAAGACCAGGCGCGTACCGAGTATGAGAAAGCGTACCGCGGTTTTGAGCAGCGGGTGGAGTACCGGCGGCTGGTCGAGTTCAAACTGAATGCGCTGGGCATTGATCCCCAACCTGCGCCGGAAGCCTCTGTGGTCAAAGGGACGCCGTGAATCGAGTTTGCCGAATCGGCATGATCGGCCGCCTGTCCTCCTTGCTGGGCATCGTGCTGGTTTTGGTCGCGTGTTCCGGCACCCCGCAAAAGTTCAAGCCGGCTGAATTGGGGCCGAACCCGGGTTTGTTGGGGGTACGGCTGGCCTGGGCAGCGCAAATAGGGCCCGTCGATTTTCCACTGGATATCAAAGTCAATGGTGCGCAGATCACGCTGGCCAGCGGTGATGGTAGCGTGGCGGTGCTGGATGCCCGCAAAGGGAATGAGTTATGGCGTGCCAAGTCGGCCGGGCTGATTGGCGCTGGCGTTGGCAGTGACGGACGACTGACCGCGGTGTTGACGCGCAGCAATGAATTGGTGGTCATTGAGGCGGGACGTGAGCTATGGCGCCAAAAGGTGCCGGCCCAGGGTTTTACTGCGCCGCTGGTGGCGGGAGGCCGGGTATTTTTGCTGACGGCTGACCGGAGCGTTTCGGCTTTCGACGCGGTATCGGGCCGTAAACTCTGGAGCCAGCAGCGGCCTGGCGAAGCGCTGGTGCTACGCCAGGCCGGCGTCCTGCTGGCGGTGGGTGACACGCTGGTGGTCGGCCTCGGGGGTCGCCTGATCGGCATGAACCCTGGTAGTGGCGGTATCCGCTGGGAGGCGCCCTTGGCGTCGCCCCGGGGTACCAACGATGTCGAGCGGCTGGTGGATCTCGTGGGGCCGGTCAGCCGGGACGGCGACGTGGTGTGTGTCCGTGCCTTTCAGGCATCGGTCGGGTGTGTCAATGCCGTACGCGGCAATGTGGTGTGGACCCGGCCGGCCTCGGGCGCCGTGGGTGTGCACGGTGATGCGCGCTCGGTGTTCGGCGTCGAGGGCGACGGGCGGATCCTGGCTTGGCGACGCTCCGATGGCCAGCCCGCATGGTCGACCGAGCTGTTGCGCTACCGCGACCTGAGCGCCCCGCTGGCTGTGGGCCGGTCTGTGGCCATCGGTGACAACAACGGTCTGGTGCACTGGCTGTCGCGTGAGGATGGCAGCCTGCTGACACGCATGGCCACCGATGGTTCTGCCGTGGTGGGTGCGCCAGTGTTGGCTGGCGGCACGGTGGTGGTGGTCACACGCAAGGGCGGCGTGTTCGGGTTTCAACCCGACTGAGCGCGCGAGCCCCGCTGATGAAACCCGTGATTGCCCTGGTGGGCCGCCCCAACGTTGGCAAGTCGACGCTGTTCAACCGCCTGACCAAATCGCGCGATGCCATCGTGGCGGACTACGCTGGCCTCACGCGGGACCGCCATTACGGCAATGGCCGGCTTGGCAAGCATGAGTTCATTGTCATTGACACCGGTGGTTTCGAGCCTGACGCCACCAGCGGTATTTACCGTGAGATGGCCAAGCAGACGCGCCAGGCCGTTGCCGAGGCCGATGTGGTGCTCTTTGTCGTCGATGCCCGAGAAGGCATCTCTGCCCAAGACCATGACATCGCCAAATACCTGCGCCGTCTGGGCAAACCCTGCTTGCTGGTGGCCAACAAGGCCGAGGGCCTGCGCGAAGGGGCCCAACTGGTGGAGTTCTTTGAATTGGGTTTGGGCGAGGTGCAGCCGGTCTCTGCGGCGCATGGACAGGGCATCCGGGAATTGATCGAGTCGGCGCTGGCGCCGCTGGGGCTGACCGAGGATGAGGTTGATGAGGCCGAAGCGGCGCACGGTGCGGGTCCCGTCAAGCTGGCGGTGGCGGGCCGGCCCAACGTGGGCAAATCCACGCTGATCAACACCTGGCTGGGTGAGGAGCGATTGGTGGCCTTTGATCTGCCCGGTACGACGCGCGACGCCATTTCCGTTCCCTTTGAGCGTAACGGTCAGAAGTTTGAACTGATCGACACCGCCGGACTGCGGCGGCGCGGTCAGGTGTTTGAGGCGATCGAAAAATTCTCGGTGGTCAAGACCCTCCAGGCCATTGAGTCGTCCAATGTGGTGCTGCTGTTGATCGATGCCACCCAGGGTGTGACCGACCAGGATGCACACATCGCGGGCTATGTGTTGGAAAATGGTCGGGCCGTGGTGATTGCGGTCAACAAATGGGATGCCGTCGATGATTACCAGCGGGAGCTGGTGAAACGCTCGATTGAGACCCGCCTGCCCTTTCTCAAGTTTGCCAGCCTGCACCTGATTTCGGCGCAAAAGCGCCAGGGCCTGGGGCCACTGTGGGCCGCCATCGTGCAAGCCCACAAGGCGGCCCATTGCAAGATGTCGACGCCGGTCCTGACGCGGCTGCTGCTGGAGGCGGTTCAGTTCCAGAGCCCGAAACGGGCAGGCTTGTACCGCCCCAAGCTGCGCTACGCCCATCAAGGTGGCATGAACCCGCCGGTGATCGTGATCCATGGCAACTCAC
The DNA here is from genome assembly GCA_041182225.1 of Pseudomonadota bacterium. Classification (GTDB taxonomy): domain Bacteria; phylum Pseudomonadota; class Gammaproteobacteria; order Burkholderiales; family Burkholderiaceae_C; genus Rhodoferax. The sequence continues at coordinate 80,925 of JBEGOC010000206.1, forward strand.
TCGAGCATGTGACCGACACGTACAAGCGCTTCCTCGAAGGCCGGTTTCGCAAGGCGTTCGACCTGGTGGGCACGCCCCTGCGCATTGAGTTGAAGACATCGAGTAACCCGTTTACCGACCAATGAGTGCGTGCAGGCGAGGGCGGTCAGCCAATTCGCCGGATCTTTCAGGGGCTACCCTGCGTTTTGTCCGGGGTGAGTCGGCGCCCTGTGGTATCGTCGTTATCTCATTATTTTTTTGAACACGGAGAATATCGTGAACAACAAAGGCCAGCTCCTTCAAGACCCATTTCTCAACGCGTTGCGTCGGGAACACGTGCCGGTCGCGATCTATCTCGTCAACGGCATCAAGTTGCAGGGTCAGATCGAATCCTTCGACCAGTATGTGGTGCTGTTGCGCAACACCGTGACGCAAATGGTCTACAAACACGCCATTTCGACCATCGTGCCGGGGCGTGCCGTGAATTTCTCCACCGGCGAGGGTGACGCACCTGCGGCCGCCTGAACGTCAGCCTGCACCTACTCTGCTGGTTGGGGTAGACCTGGGGCTTCCGAATTTTGACAGTGAGCTCGAAGAGTTGGGTCTGTTGGCGCAAACCGCCGGGCTCAACCCGGTGGCCCGCCTGACCTGCAAGCGCAAGGCGCCGGACGCTGCGCTGTTTGTCGGTAGCGGCAAGGCCGACGAAATCAAGCTGATGGCGACGCAGCTGGGCGCGGTCGAGGTCCTGTTTGACCAGAGCCTGAGTCCCGCGCAGCAGCGTAACCTGGAACGGCATCTGGAATTGCCGGTCAATGACCGGACCTTGCTGATCCTGGAAATTTTTGGCCAGCGGGCGCGCAGTCATGAGGGCAAGCTGCAGGTCGAGCTGGCGCGGCAGCAGTACCTGAGCACCCGGCTGGTGCGCCGCTGGTCGCACCTGGAGCGGCAGAGCGGCGGCATCGGCATGCGTGGCGGCCCGGGCGAGACGCAGATCGAGCTGGATCGGCGCATGATTGGCGACAGCATCAAGAAGATCAAGGAACGCCTGGGCAAGGTCAAGCGCCAGCGGCAAACCCAGCGACGCCAGCGCGAACGGCGCGATGCCTTCAATATTTCGCTGGTCGGTTATACCAATGCCGGCAAGTCCACGCTGTTCAATGCGCTGGTCAAGGCCAGGGCCTACGCGGCAGATCAGCTGTTTGCGACGCTCGACACCACCACCCGCCAGCTGTATCTGGGCGAGGCCGGGCGCTCGGTGTCGCTGTCCGACACCGTTGGATTCATCCGCGATTTGCCACACGGTCTGATCGATGCCTTTCAGGCCACGCTGCAGGAGGCAGTGGATGCCGACCTGCTAATGCATGTGGTGGATGCGGCCAGTCCGCACTCTGTGGAGCAGATGGCCGAGGTGCAGCGGGTGTTGGCCGAGATCGGCGCCGCTGACATTCCGCAGGTGCTGGTTTTCAACAAGCTTGATGCGCTGGACGAAGCGCGCCGCCCGGCGCAGCTGCAGGACTGGTTCGACTTAGGTGGGGTTCGCACGCCGCGCTTGTTTCTCAGCGCAGCCGGCGGTGAAGGTCTTGCGGCTCTGCGCCAGCAACTGGCGGCACTGGCCAGCGCGGGCCAGCCACCGCAGCTCGAGACTGACTATTCCCGGGATTTTCGTGGGGATGAGGTCGGATTGGGCACAATCCGCCCTTAACGATGATGGGATATCACAATGAAATTTAATGTGCGAGCCGTACGATGGCCGGCAATGCCGGGTCGGATCAGGGGCATGTTCAACCTGAACGATCCGCGTTGGGGTCGGGGTGATGACCCACCGGCCGAGGGCCCTGGCGCGGCCGAGCCTGCGCGACCCGAGACGCCGGCCCCGGGCGCAGTGCCGCCGCGTGGCAAGCCGTCCCGTCCCACTGCGGGGCCACCGGACCTCGATGAGCTTTGGCGCGACTTCAACCGCAAGCTGGGTGGTCTGTTTGGCGGTGGCAAGCCCGGTGGCCGTGGCGGTGCTGGTGGTTCCGGCGGCGGTGGCTTTCAGCCCGACATGAAAGATGCCCGCCGGGGCCTGATTCTGCTTGCCGCCGTGGCGGCCCTGATCTGGCTCGGCACGGGTTTTTTCATTGTGCAAGAAGGACAGCAGGCCGTGATCACCCAGTTCGGCCGCTTCAAGTCGACCGCAGGTGCGGGTTTCAATTGGCGGCTGCCATACCCCATCCAACGCCATGAACTGATCTTTGTCACGCAAATCCGCTCTGTGGACGTGGGGCGTGACACGGTGATCAAGGCCACCGGGCTGCGCGAATCGGCCATGTTGACCGAAGACGAAAACATCGTTGAAATCAAGTTCGCCGTGCAATACCGGCTCAGCGACGCGCGAGCTTACCTGTTCGAGAGCAAGAACCCCGGTGAGGCGGTGGTGCAGGCGGCCGAGTCGGCGGTGCGCGAAGTGGTCGGGAAAATGCGCATGGACAGCGCGCTGTCCGAGGAGCGTGACCAGATTGGCCCACGCGTGCGGATCCTCATGCAAAAGATTTTGGACCGCTACAAGGTCGGTGTCGAGGTGGTGGGTATCAACTTGCAACAGGGCGGCGTGCGCCCGCCCGAGCAGGTGCAGGCGGCGTTTGACGATGTGCTCAAGGCCGGCCAGGAGCGGGAGCGGGCCAAGAATGAGGCCCAGGCCTATGCCAACGATGTGGTGCCGCGCGCCGTTGGCTCGGCCTCGCGCCTCAAGGAGGAGGCCGACGCCTACAAGTCGCGCATTGTGTCGCAGGCGCAGGGTGATGCGCAGCGCTTCCGGTCGGTGTTGACGGAATACCAAAAGGCGCCGCAGGTGACGCGGGACCGCATGTACCTGGACACCATGCAGCAGATCTACACCAACGTGACCAAGGTGCTGGTGGATTCCCGGCAGGGCTCCAATCTGCTGTACATGCCGTTGGACAAACTGATGCAGGGCAGTGTGCAAGCGCCCGCCGTGGCGGAGAGTCCGGCGCCGGCCTTGCCGGCCGCAGGCGCTGCGGCATCCGGCGCGGGCAACGATGCACGCGCACGGGATACCACCCGCTCGCGTGACCGCGACAACCGTTAGGAGCTGAGATGAACCGCTTGGGATTGATTTTGACATCGCTGCTGGTGCTGCTGGGCCTGGCCAGTTCGATGTTGTTTGTGGTGGATCAGCGCCAGTTTGGTGTGGTCTATGCCTTGGGGCAGATCAAAGAGGTGATCACGGAGCCTGGCCTTAATGTCAAGCTGCCGCCGCCCTTCCAAAACGTCACCTACATCGACAAACGTCTGCTGACGCTCGACAGCACCGACACCGAGCCGATGCTGACAGCCGAGAAGCAACGGGTGGTGATTGACTGGTATGTGCGCTGGCGCATTTCGGAGCCATCGCAGTACATTCGCAACGTGGGCACCAATGAGGCTGCGGGTGCCAGCCAGCTCAACCGCGTGGTCCGCAATGCGTTCCAGGAAGAAATCAACAAACGCACCGTGAAGGAGCTGCTGTCGACCCAGCGCGAAGCCTTGATGGCCGATGTCAAGGGTGAGGTGCTCGAGAAAGTTCGTGGTGACAAGCCTTGGGGCGTTGATGTGGTGGATGTTCGCATCACCCGGGTTGACTATGTCGAGGCGATCACTGAATCGGTCTACCGGCGCATGGAAGCGGAGCGCAAGCGCGTGGCCAACGAGCTGCGGTCCACCGGCGGCGCCGAGGGTGAAAAAATTCGGGCAGATGCCGACCGCCAGCGCGAAGTGACAGTTGCCAACGCCTACCGTGATGCGCAGAAAATCAAGGGCGAGGGCGATGCCGAGGCTTCGAGGATTTATGCCGATGCCTTTGGGCGCGATCCCCAGTTCGCCCAGTTCTACCGTAGCCTGGACGCCTACAAGGCCAGCATCGGCAAGAAAAATGATGTCATGGTGGTGGACCCATCATCGTCCGAATTTTTCAAAGTGTTTCGTGGCAGTGTCGCGGCGCCCGGCGCCCCGGCGCCGGCGAAGAAGTAAGCCTTGGACAGCGACACCCTCTGGCTGGCGCTGGGCTTGGTGCTGGTGATCGAGGGCCTGTTTCCTTTCCTCTCACCGAGCGGCTGGCGGCGCATGTTCGGGCAAATCCTGCAATTGCGCGATGGCCAGCTGCAGTTTTTCGGCATGTGCAGCATCCTGGCTGGTTGCCTGTTGATTTGGTTGCTGACCTGATCCTTTTGCAGCCGGAATAGGGGCTGCCGCCCGGTAAAATGCCGGTTTCAACTGTTTCATCTTCCATCCATGTCCGCTTGGGTCCTGCCGGATCACATTGCCGATGTGCTGCCTTCCGAGGCCAGGCACATCGAAGAACTTCGTCGGACCCTGCTCGACATGGCGCGCTGCTATGGCTACGAGCTGGTGATGCCGCCCCTGGTGGAGCACTTGGAGTCGCTGCTGACCGGCACCGGCGAGGCGCTGGACCTGCAAACTTTCAAGCTGGTGGACCAGTTGTCCGGTCGCATGCTGGGCCTGCGTGCCGACAGCACGCCCCAGGTTGCCCGCATTGATGCCCATTTGCTGAACCGTCGCGGCGTCGCCCGGCTGTGTTACTGCGGTCCGGTGGTGCACACGCGCCCGGGGAGCCCACACGCGACGCGGGAGCCGCTGCAGTTTGGTTGTGAAATTTATGGTCACGCCGGCCTGGAAGCCGATCTGGAGGTGCTGAGCCTGGCGCTCGATGGGCTGCGCGCCGTACAGGCCCAGGCCCTCGCGGTGGACATGGCCGACGCGCGGATTGTTCAGGCGCTGCTCACCGGCCTGGCTGTCAAGCGCGAGCAACTGACCGAGATGCACCAGGCACTGGCTGCGAAGGACCGCAGTGCACTGCAAGCACTGACCCGCCAGTGGCCCGGGGCGACGCGTCAGGCGCTGCTCACGCTGGTGCAGCTGTATGGTGACGCCCAGGTGCTGGTTGAGGCCGAAAAAGCCCTGCCAGCCTTACCAGCCGTGCGTGAGGCGCTATCAAATTTGAAGTGGCTGGCGAGTCACCTGGAAGGCGTCAAGGCGACGTTCGATCTGGCCGATTCGCGCGGCTACGCCTACTACAGCGGCGCTACCTTCGCGGTGTACGCCCGGGGTGTCAATGATGCACTGGTGCGTGGCGGGCGCTACGACGAGGTGGGCGCGGTGTTCGGCCGCAACCGGCCGGCGGCCGGCTTCAGCCTGGACCTCAAGACTTTGGTCGGCGCGCTGGCGCCGCAAGCCCTGCGCGCTGCCATTCGGGCCCCCTGGGGTGACACGGCTGCCTTGCGTGAGGCCATCGCCGCCTGGCGCGCCCGGGGCGAGACCGTGGTCTGCGCCTTGCCGGGGCACGAGAGCGAAGTCGACGAATTTCACTGTGACCGCGAGCTGACCGAGGTGGCGGGCCAGTGGGTGGTGCAATCGGTCTGAAGATAACCTGAGTAAAGTCAATTCATGAATGTCATCAAAGGACGCAATGTCGTTGTCGTCGGCACCCAGTGGGGCGATGAGGGCAAGGGCAAGCTGGTGGACTGGCTGACCGAAAGCGCCCAAGGCGTGGTCCGTTTTCAGGGCGGGCACAATGCGGGCCATACCCTGGTCATCAACGGCGTCAAGACCGCGCTGCACCTGATCCCCAGCGGCATCATGCGCCCGGGCGTCAAGTGCTACATCGGCAATGGCGTGGTGCTGTCGGCGGCCAAGTTGTTCGAGGAAATCGAGGGCCTGGAGCGGGCCGGCGTCGAGGTGCGCGGGCGTTTGCGCATCAGCGAAGCCTGCCCGCTGATCCTTCCGTTTCATGCCGCCCTGGATGTGGCGCGTGAAGCCGCCCGGGAGAAGGGCGGCAACGCCAAGATCGGCACCACCGGGCGCGGTATTGGCCCGGCCTACGAGGACAAGATCGCCCGCCGTGCCCTGCGCGTTCAGGACCTCAAACACCCCGAGCGCTTTGCCGACAAGCTGCGCGAGCTGCTGGCCCTGCACAACCATGTGCTGACCAGCTACCTGGGTTCGGTCGCCTTTGATTTTGGCCCTACGCTGCAGCCCTATCTGCGGGCCGGCGAGGTGCAGTTCGACGCTGTGTATGCCGAGGCCCTGCGCCACGCCGAACTGCTCAAGCCGATGATGGCTGATGTGTCACGCGAACTCAACGATGCCCACCTGAAAGGGGCCAACCTGCTGTTCGAGGGCGCGCAGGGCACACTGCTGGATGTGGACCATGGCACCTACCCTTACGTCACCTCCAGCAACTGCGTCGCCGGCAACGCCGCGGCTGGTTCCGGCGTCGGGCCCGGCATGCTTCATTACATCCTGGGCATCACCAAGGCTTATTGCACCCGCGTCGGTGGCGGCCCGTTCCCGACCGAGCTGGACTGGGAGGCACCCGGCACGCCGGGCTACCACATGAGCACGGTCGGCGCCGAAAAAGGCGTCACCACCGGCCGCAGCCGCCGCTGTGGCTGGTTCGACGCAGCCCTGCTCAAGCGCTCGGCCCAGGTCAACGGCCTGACCGGGCTGTGCATTACCAAGCTCGACGTGCTCGACGGCCTGCCCGAGTTGCTGCTGTGTACTGGCTATGAGCTCGACGGCGAACTGATCGACATCCTGCCGATGGGCGCCGACGACATCAGCCGCTGTCAGCCCGTTTATGAAACCATGGACGGTTGGAGTGACAGCACGGTCGGGGTCACACAGTATGAGCGCCTGCCGATCCAGGCCCGACTGTACCTGCAGCGTATCGAGCAGGTCACTGGTGTGCCGATCCACATGGTGTCGACCAGCCCGGACCGGGACCACACCATCCTGCTGCGCCATCCGTTTCTGGCCGACTGAGCCAGATCGCAAATATTTGACCAAAAAGGCCCTCAAGCCATACGCAGCAAGCCTTTTCAGCTATCTAATCAGGAGCATCATCATGTTGACGGAAGACGGCAAACACCTGTATGTGAGCTACGACGAGTACCACAACCTGATCGAGAAGCTGGCGATCAAGATCCACCAGTCGGGCTGGCAGTTTGACACCATCCTGTGCCTGGCGCGAGGCGGCATGCGCCCGGGCGACATCCTGTCGCGGGTGTTCGACAAACCGCTGGCCATCATGTCAACCAGTTCCTACCGGTCGGATGCCGGCACGGTGCAGGGCCACCTCGATATCGCCCGTTTCATCACCACGCCCAAGGGCGAGATTGCCGGCCGTGTGCTGCTGGTGGACGATCTGGCTGACTCTGGCCATACCCTCAACGCGGTGATCAAACAGCTGCGCACCAATTACTCCCCCATCAGCGATCTGCGCAGCGCGGTGATCTGGACCAAGGCCTTGTCCACTTTTACACCTGATTATTCGGTGGAGTTTCTACCCACCAACCCCTGGATCCACCAGCCGTTCGAGAGCTACGATTCGCTTCGGCCCGAACAACTGATCCAGAAATGGAGCGTCTGAGCATGGCGGCCACACCTCTGGACATCGCCACCACGCTGATTCATCACCCTTACCGGTCTCCGGCCGGTTTCGACTCACCGCAGCCACCGGTGTTCAAAGCCTCCACCGTCTATTTCCCGAACGTGGCCGCGATGCGCCAGACCGAGTGGAAAGACAAGAGCGGCTACACCTATGGTCTGCACGGCACCCCCACCAGTTACCTGCTGGAAGAGCGTCTGTGCACCTTAGAGGGCGGCCTGCAGTGCGTGCTGTCGCCCAGCGGCCTGGCCGCGATCGCCAACCTGTCGCTGGCGGTGTTACGCAGTGGTGACGAAGTGTTGATTCCCGACAACGCCTATGGCCCGAGCAAGGCGTTGGCCGCCGGCGAGCTCGCCGCCTGGGGCGTCAGCCACCGTTTTTATGACCCGCTCGACCCGCAGGACCTGGCCGCGCGCATCAGCCCGGCCACGCGGCTGGTGTGGCTGGAGGCACCCGGCTCGGTCACCATGGAGTTCCCGGACCTGCCAGCGCTGGTGCGCATCTGCCAGGCGCGTGGTGTCTGGACGGCGCTTGACAACACCTGGGGTGCCGGCCTGGCCTTTGCCCCATTTGATCTGGTACCGGCCAGCAGCCCGGCGCTGGCGGTTGATTTTTCGGTGCATGCCCTGACCAAGTACCCCAGTGGCGGTGGCGATGTGCTGATGGGCAGCGTCATCACCCGCGACCCGGCGCTGCACTTGGCGGTCAAGCTCACACACATGCGGCTCGGTCTGGGTGTTGGCGCCAACGATGTGGAAGCCATTTTGCGCGCGCTGCCCAGCATCGCCTTGCGTTACCAGGCCCACGACGAGACCGCGCGCGCGCTGGCGCGCTGGTGCCAGAGCCGTCCTGAATTTGTCCAGGTGCTGCACCCGGCTTTGCTGGGCTCGCCCGGTCATGAGGCCTGGGCTGCGCTGTGCAAGCCCGGCCCGGGCGGTGCCGCCGGCCTGTTCAGTGTGATGGTGGATCCGCGTTTCAGCCAGGCCCAGGTGGATGCGTTTTGCGATGCGCTGCAATTGTTCAAGCTCGGCTACAGCTGGGGCGGCCCGGTGAGTCTGGTGGTGCCCTATGCCTTGGACACCATGCGGGCCAGCTGGCCGGCGGCCTTGAAGGCTGGCCATGTCGTGCGCTTTTCGATCGGGCTGGAGGCGGTGGCCGACCTGCAACTTGATCTGGCGCAAGCTTTGCGCGCAGCTTTTGGCTGAGTTGGTGTTTTCCTGTATGGCGACCGGCGGCCGTCAGGGCTAGCCTGTCGACCATGTCCCAGCCGCCGCCCCCGCCCGAAACCCTGCCATCACCGCCCGCGGCACTGCCGCGGCCACCGGCCGAGCCTGCCCGCAAAGACATCCGCCGGCTGCGCCTGTCAGATCCCTGGCATTGGTTGAGGTTGGGTGCGCAAGACCTTTGGGCGTCCAAGGCGATCGGCCTGTTTTACGGTGTCTGCTTCTGGGGCATGGCGTTGGTGCTCGGCGCTGTGTTTCGCAGCCGGCCCGAGTACGTGATGTCGGTCGCCTCAGGCTGTCTGCTGCTGGGGCCGTTCCTGGCGATGGGCCTGTACGAGGTGAGCCGGCGTCGTGAACTGGGCCTGGCCCCCGAACTCGCCGCGTCCTTGACCTGCTGGGACCGGCACCTGGGCAGCATGGGCCTGCTGGTGCTGGTGTTGATCGTGCTGGAGTTGCTCTGGGGCCGGGCTTCGCTGGTGGTGTTTGCGGTGTTCTTTGACACTGGCATGCCGTCCACCACCGGTGTGCTGCAGGCGGTGTTCAACCCCCAAAATTGGGCGTTTTTATTGGTCTACAGCTTGGTTGGCAGCGTGTTTGCGGGCTTGGTCTATGGGGTGGGTGTGGTGGCTATCCCTATGATTCTGGACCGCGACACCGACGCTATTTCCGCCGCCATCACCAGCCTGCAAGTGGTGACTGCGAACCCGCTGGTCATGCTGAGCTGGGGCCTGCTGATCACCGTCCTGGTGCTGGTCGCTCTGCTGCCGTGGGGCCTGGGCCTGCTGCTGGTCGGCCCCTGGCTGGGCCACGCGAGTTGGCACGCTTACCGGGGTACGGTGCGCTGGCAGGGTGCCGCGCCTGAATCCGACGCGGAGATGACGCAATAAAACCGGACTTGTCCCCGTTGACCAAGCCCGCAAAATGTTAAAGTGTTTGTAATTACCTGAAAGCACAACTTGGCAACACCCAACTACGGTTACGAGAAACGTCAGAAAGAGCTGGCGAAGAAGAAAAAGAAAGAGGAAAAGCTCAAGAGCAAGGCCGAGCGCAAGGTCGGCGAAGGCGGGCCGGATACGCCCGACGCTGACGGTGCAGACAGCCCGCAGACGTCGGCTGAAGGCGGGACCCCCGCTGCCGGCTGAAGCCGACTCGATGGACTGACTGAAACCCTTTCAGCCCTGCCCGTGCGGGCTCGGGTCAGCGCAGGTCTTGCAGAATTTTTTCAGCCAAATCGGCCATAGCCCCTGTGCTGTGGTCCTCTGGCGCTATCATTTTTGATGTTTCGTACTGTTTGAAGTTACGCCGCATCGATTGCAGGTAGACTGGGTCGTAGTGCAGCGTCAGCAGCTCTTGCACCACCGGGGCGATGTGTCCGGTGCGCACCAAGTCTTGCCAAGCCTGCACCACGGCCTTGCCGCGAAACTCGGTCAAGACCTCCAGGCGATCGCAAAAGTAGGCGCTGTCCTGCACGAAAAAGGCATAGTCTTCCAGCAGTAGCGCCACCCGCTCCGCGTCGGGCAGCACCAGATTCAGGCAGGGGCTCTGGCGCATGGCGTCAATCAGCGCCGTGGGCACCGCCACATTGCCTACTTTTTTGCTCTCGCTCTCGATGAAGACCGGCCGCGCCGGATCGAGCTGGCGCAAGGCGTCCCAGATCAGGGTGTCAAAGCGTTTCTGGCTGGGTTGCGGCAGCCCGGGAATGGCCCCCAGCACCGAGCTGCGGTGGTTGGCCAGCGCCTCCAGGTCGATCACCTGCGCGCCGGCCTGGGCCAGCGCCTGCAGCAGCCGGGTCTTACCCGAGCCGGTGGTGCCGCAGACCACGCGCCAGTCCAAGGTAGCAACGCGGCGCGCGATGTCCTGCACCACGGCCGCGCGAAAGGCTTTGTAGCCGCCCTCCAGCAGTGTCACCCGGAACCCGATCTGATCCAGGATCAGTGACAGCGAGCCACTGCGCTTGCCGCCACGCCAGCAGTAGGTCAGCGGGCGCCATTCCTTGGCGGTGGACAGCAGTTCGCGCTCGATGTGCGCCGCAATATTGCGCGCCGCAAGGGCGGCGCCCCGTTTTTTGGCCTCAAACGGGTTGACCTGTTTGTACAGGGTACCGATGGCGTGCCGCTCGGCGTTGTTGAGTGTGGGCCAGTTCACCGCACCCGGCAGGTGGTCTTCCTGGAATTCAGCTTCACTGCGGGCATCGATCACCGTGTCGAACTCGTGCAGCCGGCTGATGGCCTCTTCCGCCCTTAGGGTGGTCAGGCTCACGGCAGCAGCTTTCGCAGCGCGGGCCAGACATTGGCCAGCATGATGGGGTGTGCCTCTTCCTTGGGGTGAATACGGTCGGCCTGGAACATGCGCGTCGGGTCAGGGCCGTCGCCCACGCCGGCCAGCAGAAACGGCACCAGGGCCGCCTTGTTCGCCTTGGCCACCGTGGCAAACATGGCAGCAAAGCGCTCGGCGTAGTCGCGCCCGTAATTCGGCGGCACCTGCATGCCCACCAGCAGCACACGCGCGCCGGCTTGCTGCGCCGCCTGCGTCATCTGACGCAGGTTGTCTTCGGTCAGACTCAGCGGCAGGCCGCGCAAGGCGTCATTGCCGCCGAGCTCGATGATCACGTGGCTGGGTCGGTGCTGGGTCAGCAGCGCGCCCAGGCGCGAGCGGCCGCCCGACGTGGTGTCGCCGCTGATGCTGGCGTTGACCACTATGGCATTGAGTTTCTCGGCTTTGAGGCGCTGCTCCAGCAGCGCAACCCAACCGGTGCCCCGTTTGAGGCCATACTCGGCACTGAGCGAGTCGCCCACCACCAAAATGGTCCGGGTGGTGGGCGGTGTGCCTGCGGCCAACGCGGGCAGGCAAAGCCCCATGACTGTCCCAGTTAGCGCAAGCGCGATAAAGTGTCGTCGGTACAAAGAAAGCCCCATGTCTGATTCAATTATTTCGGTCGAGCATCTGTTCAAGTCGGTCACGGACTCTACCGGCACCCTGGACATTTTGCGTGATATTGATTTTGCGCTGAAACCGCAGGAAACCGTGGCCATTGTCGGCGCGTCGGGCTCCGGCAAAAGCACGCTGTTGTCGATCATGGCTGGCCTGGACACGCCAACCCGGGGCACGGTCCGCCTGGCTGGCCAGGACCTGTTCGCTCTGGATGAAGACGCGCGTGCCGGTTTACGGGCGCAAAAAGTCGGGTTCGTGTTTCAGAGCTTTCAGCTGCTGGGCAACCTGACGGCGCTGGAGAACGTGATGCTGCCGCTGGAGTTGGCCGGCCGGCGCGATGCCCGCCAGGCCGCCACCGCCATGCTGGGCCGGGTGGGGCTGGCCGAGCGGCTGCGCCATTACCCGCGGGTGCTCAGCGGCGGCGAGCAGCAGCGCGTGGCCCTGGCCCGGGCCTTTGTGCTGCAGCCGGCGCTGCTACTGGCCGACGAGCCCACCGGCAGCCTGGATTTCGCTACCGGCGAAAAGGTGATGGAGCTGATGTTCGCCCTGAACCAGGAGCAGGGCACCACCCTGGTGCTGGTCACCCACGACCGCGCCATTGCCAGCCGTTGTGCGCGCTGTATCACGATCGAGGCGGGCCGGGTGCTGGGTAGCTAGTCGTCACCCCTGACAGCACGACTGGTTTGATTTGGCGGGCTGCAGGGGCCGACGGCGTGCCGCCGCTCGTGTCCCTCCGCCCTGTGGGCTCCTTCCTTAACCTCGCCGCGTCACGCCATCAGCCCCTGCAGCAGGCGAGTGGTTGGCGCACCAACCATCTTGCCAGATCAGGGTGGTGGGGCGTTCGGCGCAGCGGCATC
>JBEGOC010000207.1:0-3238 GCA_041182225.1 Pseudomonadota bacterium
ATCTTGCCGGGCTGCAAACGCCATTTGCGAACGATCTTGCTCTCGGGAACGGGCAGCACGCCGGACTCGGAACCCATGATGACCAAATCGTCGTCGGTGATGCAGTAGCGTGAGGGGCGCAAGCCGTTGCGGTCCAAGGTGGCGCCGATCTGGCGGCCGTCGGTGAACACAATGCTGGCTGGGCCATCCCACGGCTCCATCATGGCGGCGTGGTATTCGTAGAACGCCTTGCGGCGGCTGTCCATCATGGTGTGCTGTTCCCACGGCTCGGGAATCATCATCATCACCGCCTGCGCCAGCGGATAGCCGGCCATGGTCAGCAGCTCGAGGCAGTTGTCAAAGGTGGCGGTGTCGGACTGGCCAGCAAAACTGATGGGGTAGAGCTTTTTCAGGTCCTCGCCCAGCACCGGAGAGGACATCACGCCTTCGCGGGCGCGCATCCAGTTGTAGTTGCCCTTGACGGTGTTGATCTCACCGTTGTGCGCCACATAGCGGTACGGGTGGGCCAGCGGCCACTCGGGGAAGGTGTTGGTGGAAAAGCGCTGGTGCACCAGGCCCAGGGCCGACACACAGCGCACGTCTTCCAGATCGCGGAAGTAGACGCCCACCTGGTCGGCCAGCAGCAGGCCCTTGTAGACCACGGTGCGGCTGGACATGCTGGGCACGTAATACTCTTTGCTGTGCTTGAGTTGCAGGTTCTGGATGGCCGCACTGGCGGTCTTGCGGATCACATACAGCTTGCGCTCCAGCGCGTCCTGCACGATCACGTCGTTGCCGCGGCCGATGAACACCTGGCGCAGCACCGGCTCTTTGTCGCGCACGGTGGGCGACATCGGCATCTCGCGGTTGACCGGCACATCGCGCCAGCCCAGCAGCACCTGGCCCTCGGCCCGGATCGCCCGCTCCATCTCCTGCTCGCAGGCCAGCCGGCTGGCGTGCTCCTTGGGCAAAAAGATCATGCCCACCCCATATTCACCCGGCGGCGGCAGCAGCACACCCTGCGCCGCCATTTCCGCGCGGTACAGCGCGTCGGGCAGCTGGATCAGGATGCCAGCGCCATCGCCCATGAGCTTGTCCGCCCCGACCGCACCCCGGTGGTCCAGGTTCTCCAAAATCTTCAGTGCGTTCTTGACGATGTCATGGCTCTTCTCGCCGCGGATATGTGCCACAAAGCCCACGCCACACGCGTCATGCTCCTGCTCGCTGGCGTACAAGCCCTGGTTTTTCAGATAGTCGATTTCGGCAGCCGTCGTCATGGCCTACTCCTGTAATTGGCACGGGGAAGCGAGGATACTGCAATGCAACAAAAGTGCCAAGCAATTTAATTGGGGTCAGATTCCAATTAATTCGCTGGTTGATGACTCGCTCTTAAATTGGGGACACATCAAAAATAAGAGCAAACTATTTAATATCTACGGGGGTAAAAGCCCTTTTTCTTATAAATCCTTGTTGCTTACGGGTCGGCCGGCCTGGGCTTTGCTGAGCCGCCGCTGTGTTCTTTTTTGCAAATCCGCCACAAAATCGGGCTCGCCCAGCGCCCAGCCGCGCAGGGTGGCGTCAGTCAGCGCCGATTGCTGCACCGGGTTGACGCCCGCCTGCACCAGCTCGGCATAGGCAACCTCGCGGGCAAACGGGGTGTTGCCCAGGTTCCACACCAGCGGGTGCGGCGTGACCAGTTTGTCCAGGTGCCGACCAATGTAGTGGCCGTGGCTGGACCACGGGTAGTCCGCTGCTTGCGCCGACACGCCGGCGCGCACCGGGTTGAGGTCGATGTAGGCCATGCAGGCCAGCAGGTAGCGGTCGGTCTGGATCACGGTGGAGCGGTAGCGCCCTTCCCACAGGGTGCCACTACGCTGCTGGCTGTCATTGAAGTAGCGCACGTAGCGCCGACCCACCGCCTGCATCATTTGCGGCACGCCCTCTGCGCTTTGGGGCGTGACCAACAAGTGGAAGTGGTTGCTCATCAGCACATAGGCATGGATGGCAACGTCAAACTGGCGCGCATTGTCGTCCAGCAAATCCAGCAGGCGCTGGTAGTCGGCGGTACGGGCAAACAAGGGCTGGCGGTTGTTGCCGCGCTGGATGACGTGGTGCGGGTAGCCGGGCAGCGTGAGGCGTGGCAGACGGGCCATGGACGCTCCTTGACAAGCCAAAACCCGATGTTAATTGGAATCTGACCCCAATTAAAGTTGAAAGCGTGTCTGCAGCAGGCTGCTCAGGCCGAACTCGGCCAGGATGGCGCGCAGGCGCTCGGCGGCGCTGTGTTTGGGCTGCCCGGTGTGGCGGGCGATGATGAGTTCGTTTTTCAGGCTGTGTTCCCAGCCCACCAGTTCGGTGACGGTGACCTGGTAGCCGCGCGCTTCCAGGTACAGGCAGCGCAACACGTTGGTGAGCTGGCTGCCCAGCTCGCGCGTGTGCAGGGGGTGGCGCCACAACTCGGCCAACGGGGTGCGCGCCAGCGACAGGGCTTTGTGCTGGCTCAGCACGCGGGCCACCTCGGCCTGGCAACAGGGCGCCAGCACCATATAGGTGACCTGTTTGGCCAGGCCAAAGCCGATGGCATCGTCGGTGGCGGTGTCGCAGGCATGCAGCGCGGTCACCACATCGATCCGCGCCGGCAGTTCCGCCGCCCGGGCCGACTCGGCCACGCTGAGGTTCAAGAAAGACATGCGCGCAAAACCCAGCCGCGCCGCCAGCTCGCGCGAGCTTTGCACCAATTCAGGGCGCGTCTCGATGCCGTAGATGTGGCCCTGGGCTCGCGCTTTGAAAAACAGGTCGTACAGGATGAAGCCGAGGTAGGACTTGCCGGCGCCATGGTCGGCCAGGGTGATGCCACCGGGTTTGACTGGCAGCGCCAGCAGCAACGGTTCAATGAACTGGAACAGGTGGTACACCTGCTTGAGCTTGCGGCGCGAATCCTGGTTGAGCTTGCCGTCGCGTGTGAGGATGTGCAGCGCCTGCAACAACTCGACCGACTGGCCCGGCCGCACCTCGGGGGGCAGTTGGCTACCGCCGTTTGCTACTTTTTTCATAGCTATCGATCCAATCCCAGAGCGGCCCAGCCGGCAAAACCGAGCGTCGCCAGGGTCTGCCGGTTGCGCTCATAACTGTCGGCTGCATCGGGCACCGCCTGCACCGCGCGTGCGATGCTGGCTTCGCGCAGCAGGTGCAGCGTCGGATAGGGAGCGCGGTTGGTGTTGTTGCCCGGGTCCTGTGGCGCGGTGTGGGCAAACTGGAA
>JBEGOC010000208.1:0-4485 GCA_041182225.1 Pseudomonadota bacterium
CCTTGGGCGCGTCATTGAAAAGCAGGTGCGCCTCGTCAAAGAAGAACACCAGTTTGGGCCGGTCCAGGTCGCCCACCTCGGGCAGGGTCTCGAACAACTCGCTCAGCAGCCACAGCAAAAAGGTGGCGTACAGGCGCGGGGCGTTCATCAGTTGGTCGGCGGCCAGGATGTTGATCACGCCTTTGCCGCTACCGTCAGTCTGCATGAAATCGGCAATGTTGAGCATGGGCTCGCCAAAAAACTGGTCGCCGCCCTGGGACTCGATTTGCAGCAGGCCGCGCTGGATGGCGCCGATGCTGGCGGCGCTGATGTTGCCGTACTCGGTGGTGTAGCTGGCGGCGTTGTCGCCCACGTGCTGGCACATGGCACGCAGGTCTTTCATGTCCAGCAGCAGCAGGCCATCGTCATCGGCGATGCGGAACACCAGCTGCAGCACCCCGGCCTGGGTCTCGTTCAGGTTGAGCATGCGCGCCAGCAGCAGCGGCCCCAGATCGCTCACGGTGGCGCGTACCGGGTGGCCCTGGGTGCCGAACACATCCCAGAGCGTGGTTGGAAATGCTACAAAGTCAGGAGCATCCAAGCCACGCTCAGCAAGGACTTTGGCCAGTTTTTCGCCTAAACGGCCAGGCTGCGACAGGCCTGTAAGGTCACCCTTGACATCGGCCATGAACACCGGCACGCCCAGCGCGGAAAAGCCCTCGGCCAGGGTTTGCAGGGTGATGGTCTTGCCGGTGCCGGTGGCGCCAGTGATCAGGCCATGCCGGTTGGCCTTGTCGGGCCGCAGAAAGCACTGCACACGGCCTTTGCCCTGGGTGCGCTGAGCGATGAGGATGCCCTGGTCCTGGATCAATGTCATGGAAATCCCGAAAAGTACAATTCAGCGCATAGGGTAACGAATTTTTTAGAAAGAATCCCGTGGCAGGACACAGCAAATGGGCCAATATCCAGCACCGCAAGGGGCGCCAGGACGAGAAGCGCGGCAAGATCTGGACGCGCATCATCCGTGAGATCACGGTGGCGGCGCGTGCCGGGGGTGGGGATCTCAGCGCCAACCCGCGGCTGCGGCTGGCCGTGGACAAGGCCAAGGCCGCTAACATGCCGGCGGACCGCATCAAGTACAACATCGACAAAGCCACCGGCAACCAGGAGGGCGTGAGCTACGAAGAGATCCGCTATGAGGGCTACGGCATTGGCGGCGCCGCCATCATCGTGGACACCATGACCGACAACCGGGTGCGTACCGTGGCCGAGGTGCGCCACGCTTTCAGCAAACACGGCGGCAACATGGGTACCGAGGGCTCGGTCGCGTTTCAGTTCAAGCACTGCGGCCAGCTGATTTTTGCGCCGGGTACGCCCGAGGAGCGCATCATGGACATCGCCCTGGAGGCCGGGGCAGACGATGTGCTGACCGACGATGACGGCGCGGTCGAGGTGTTGACGGCACCGGCCGACTTTGAGGCGGTTCGCAACGCGCTGGTGGCGGCTGGCTTTGTGCCCGAGGTGGCGGGTGTCACCATGCGGGCGGAAAACATGGTGGAACTCGGTGGCGAGGAGGCGCTGCGCATGCAGAAGCTGCTGGACATCATCGAAGACCTTGATGACGTGCAAGAGGTGTACCACAACGCCCAGCTTGATGGCGTCGCCGCATGAATGTTCTGGTGATTGGCGGCGGCGGCCGTGAACATGCGCTGGCCTGGAAGCTGGCCCATTCGAGGCGGGTACAAAAGGTCTATGTGGCGCCTGGCAATGGCGGTACGGCGCTCGACCCGGACCTGGAAAACGTGCCCATCACCGACATCCAGGCCTTGCGTGCCTGGGCGGCGGACAAAAAAATCGGCCTGACCGTGGTCGGGCCCGAGGCGCCGCTGGCCGCTGGCGTCGTGGATGAATTTCGCGCGCACGGCCTGCGCGTCTTTGGGCCGACCCGGGCCGCCGCCCAGCTGGAGAGTTCCAAGGCCTTTTCCAAGGCCTTCATGCAGCGCCACGGTATTCCGACTGCGGCTTATGAGACCTTTTCCGACCCGGTGGCGGCGCATGCGTATATTGACCAGCATGGCGTGCCGATCGTCGTCAAGGCCGATGGCCTGGCTGCCGGCAAGGGCGTGGTGGTGGCCGAGACGCTGGCGCAGGCCCATGACGCGGTGGATTTCATGCTCGAAGGCAACCGCCTGGGCGTGGCGCACAATGCGGGCGGGGCCCGGGTGGTGATCGAGGAATTTTTGCAGGGCGAAGAGGCCAGCTTCATCGTGCTGTGTGATGGCAAGAACGTGTTGGCGCTGGCGACCAGCCAGGACCACAAGCGCCTGCTGGACGGCGATGCCGGTCCCAACACCGGCGGCATGGGCGCCTATTCGCCAGCGCCGGTGGTCACGCCCGATGTGCACGCCCGCGCCATGCGCGAGATCATTCTGCCCACCATCCGCGGCATGGAAAAAGACGGGATTCCCTACACCGGTTTTTTGTACGCCGGCCTGATGATCGATCCCGCCGGCCATCCCAAGACGCTGGAGTTCAATTGCCGTCTGGGCGACCCGGAGACTCAGCCGATTCTGATGCGCCTCAAATCTGACTTGCTGGAGGTGCTGCTGGCGGCCACCGAGCCCGGGCCGCACGGCCGGCTGGACCAGGTTGAGCTGCAGTGGGACCGGCGCCCGGCCCTGGGGGTGGTGATCGCGGCGCAGGGCTACCCGCTGCAGCCGCGCCACGGCGACAGCATCGGCGGCTTGCCGCCGCCCAGCCCTGATGCGATGGTGTTCCACGCCGGCACGGTGCTGCGTGAGGGACAGCTGCTGAGCAGCGGCGGCCGCGTTCTGTGTGTGACCACGCTGGCGGATAACCTGCGCCAGGCTCAGCAGCGTGCCTACGAGCTGATTCAGGGCCTGCACATGGACGGCATGCAATTCCGCTCCGACATCGGCCACCGGGCACTCAAGGGCTGAGCAGGTGGCATGACTTTGGGCGGCGCTTCCCATCCGCATCCGGTGCGGTTCAGCGGCAGCCGGCTGGCACGCGGTCTGTTGGCTGGCTGCGGCTGGCGCGTATGGTTTGACGGTTTGCCAACCAAGCAGGGTGTGCTGGTGATCTACCCGCACACCAGCAACTGGGATTTCCTGGTGTTGGTGCTGGCCAAGGCGGCGGTCGGCCTGCCCCTGCGTTTCTGGGGCAAGGACAAGCTGTTTGGCGTGCCCGTGTTCGGCCGCTGGCTGCGTTGGCTTGGCGGCGTGCCGGTGCAGCGCACGGCGCCCGGCGGTGCAGTCGGGCAGTTGGTGGACCAGATGCGCCAGGCGCAAGCGGCGGACCGCTTGTTCTGGCTTGGCCTGTCGCCCGAGGGGACCCGCAAGTGGATACCTGGCTGGCGCAGCGGCTTCTACCAAACTGCCCTGCAAGCCGACGTGCCGCTCGGGCTGGTGACGCTCGACTATCGGCGGCGCGAGGTACGGGCGCAGACCTTTATCCGGCTGACGGGTGACCCGGAGGCCGACTTCGACCGCATCGCGCATTTCTATGCCGGTGTCACGGCGTATAGTCCCGCTCAGGCGGCGCCCATCCGGCTGCTGGACCGCAGCGTGCCACGAACCGAAACGATTGTGAAATGACCATGCCAACTCTGGACCGGCCCGATGTGGCGCGGGTGCGCAGCTACCTGCTGGGCTTGCAAAGCCGCATCACGAGTGCGGTGGCTGTCATCGACGGCGGTGTTTTTGTGGTCGATGCCTGGGAAAAGGCGCCCGGCGAGATGCTGCAAGGCCAGGGGGTCACCCAGATTCTGGAGGGTGGTCCGGTGTTTGAGCGCGCCGGTTGCGGGTTTTCCCATGTGCGCGGGCCGCGCCTGCCACCCTCGGCCACCCAGCACCGGCCCGAACTGAGCGGCGCACCCTTTGAGGCCATGGGGGTGTCGCTGGTGTTCCACCCGCGCAACCCCTATGTGCCCACGGTGCACATGAATGTGCGCATGCTGGCGGCGCAGGGCCCCGACGGCCAAACTGTCTGCTGGTTTGGCGGCGGCATGGACCTGACCCCCTACTACGGCTTTGACGAAGACGCCCAGCACTTCCACAGCAGCTGCAAGACGGCGCTGGCGCCTTTTGGTGACGACAAATACCCGCGCTTCAAACGCTGGTGCGACGAGTATTTTGTGCTCAAGCACCGCAGCGAGCAGCGCGGCGTGGGCGGCGTGTTTTTTGATGATTTTTCCGAGCTCGGCTTTGAGCGCAGTCTGGCCATGATGCAGGCGGTCGGAGACACCCTGTTGCCGGCCTATTTGCCGATTGTGCAGCGGCGCAAGGACAGCGTTTATGGTGAACGGGAGCGCGGGTTCCAGCTGTACCGCCGGGGCCGCTATGTCGAGTTCAACCTGGTGTGGGACCGCGGCCCCCACTTTGGCCTTCAGTCGGGGGGGCGCACCGAGTCCAGCCTGCTCTCCCGGCCGCCGCTGGCGAGCTGGTCCTACCAGCAGGTGCCAGCGCCGGATTCGCCCGAGGCGCA
>JBEGOC010000209.1:0-5824 GCA_041182225.1 Pseudomonadota bacterium
GACTTAGCCCCTTTCGAAGCTAAGTCCTTGATTCATATGGTCGGTGTGAAAGGATTCGAACCTTCGACCCCTTGCACCCCATGCAAGTGCGCTACCAGGCTGCGCCACACACCGAACGAGCCACGAATTATAACCGGTGGAGGCTGCCGATGCCCCGCAACGCCGATGCCCCGCAAGATTACCAGGCGGGCGACAGCAGATCCCGGATCTCGAACAATTCACGCCGCAGGAACAACAGCCGTTCACCCGCGGTCTCGATGGTGGGCGGCATCAGATCGGTCTCGGTGACGGTATCGTCAGCATCAGCATCCAAGCCGTCGATCTCTTCGAGCCCGTCCAGCAGCACCTCGCCATTGCGCTTGCGGTCGCGTTCGGCCTGCAGAATCTCCTGCATCTTGTTGCGCGCACCGCTGATGGTGAAGCCCTGGTCATACAACAGGTCACGGATGCGCCGGATCATCAGCACTTCGTGATGCTGGTAGTAGCGCCGGTTGCCCCGCCGCTTCATCGGCCGCAGCTGCGTGAACTCCTGCTCCCAATAGCGCAGCACATGGGGTTTGACGCCACACAGGTCTCCCACCTCACCAATGGTGAAATAGCGCTTGGCAGGGATGGGGGGGAGACTTTTCTCCATTGAAATCAAGGCGGTGGGACACAAAGCTGTGAGGTTACTCTAAGCCTGTACCGGCTGTAAAGCGGCAATTGAGCCCCAAGCCCACTTGGATCAGCGCGCTGGGGGTGGCGTGCTCACGCGGCCCTCGTCCTGGATCTGCTCTTTGAGCTTCTGGCTGGCGTGAAAGGTCACCACCCGGCGCGCGTCGATCGGGATGGCTTCGCCGGTGCGTGGGTTGCGGCCGGGTCGTGGCGCCTTGGTCCGGATCTGGAAATTCCCAAAGCCGGAAATCTTGACATCCTGTCCCTCGACCAGGCTGTCGGCGATGAGGTCGAAAAAGGCATCGACCATGTCCTTGGACTCGCGCTTGTTCAGGCCGATCTGCTCGAACAACAAATCTGCCAACTGCGCCTTGGTCAGCGCGGGGGTTTCGAGGCTTTCAACCGATATGTCCATGGGAACTAACGTCAAAGTGGTTATGCCTGTCTCAGACACGCTGCCGGGCGCCCAGGCGCTGCACCAGGCTGGCCAACACCGCCTGCACCGCCAGATCGATCTGGCTCTCGGTCAGGGTGGCTTCGTCGCTGTTGAGCGTGAGGCGCACCGCCATGCTTTTCTGATCACGGGCAGCAGCACCAAGCTCGTCAGAAGCGGCAACCGACTTGGGACGGTACACGTCAAACAGCAGCGCATCGCGCAGCAAATCACCCACCGGCGCCGCCCAGATGGCGGCCATCAGTTCGGCGTGGGTCAGCGCCTCGTCCACCAGCACCGCAATGTCACGCTCCACCGGCTGGTGTTTGGCCACGCCCTGAAACGCCGGCACCCGGCGCTGCAGCAGAGCATCGAGCTCAAGTTCAAACAGCATGGGGGTTTGCGCCAGCTCGTAGCCCTGCCGCCAGCGCGGGTGCAACTCGCCGACAAAGCCAATGGCCTGGCCGGCCAGCAGCACGCGGGCGCAGCGCCCAGGGTGCATGGCCGGGTGCTCCGCTGACTCAAACACAGGTTTGAGCGGCGCCAGCAGGGCCTCGACATCGCCTTTGATGTCAAAGAAATCCAGCGCCCGCTCCTTGCTGCCCCACTGCAGTGCGTCGGCACTGCCGCAGGCCACGCCAGCCACCCGCATGGGCTGGTGAAAACCGGCCACCGTGGTGTCGGTGTCCGGTACCGAGGCATCGCGCAAAAACACGCGGCCTAACTCGAACACCCGCACCCGTGGCGTCTTGCGGTCCTGATTGAACTTGAGCACTTGCAGCAAGGAGCCCAGCAGGGACGAGCGCATCACGCTCATCTGGCTGGCGATCGGGTTCAGCAGCTGAATGGGCGCGGCATTGCCAGCCAGCTCATGCTCCCAGCGTGCCTCGACGAAACTGAAATTGATGGTTTCCTGGTAACCCAGTGCGGCCAGGGAGCGGCGCACCGCAAACGGGCTGCGTTGGGCTTCGGACCGTATCTTGGCAGTGATCGGAGCCCGCGGCGGGGTGTGGGGCAGTTGCTGGTAGCCCACCATGCGCGCCACTTCCTCGATCAGATCTTCTTCGATCTGGAGGTCGAACCGGTAAGGCGGCGGCACCACGGTCAAAACGCCGTCGGTCTGCGTCAGCGGCAATCCCAGGCGCGTCAGGGCATCGGCACACTGCGCCTGGCTCAGCGGCATGCCAATCACCTTGGCGGCCCGCGCCACCCGCAGCGTGACCGGGGCCGCGTGGGGCAGCTTGACCTGCTGATCGTCGATCGGACCGCAGACCGTGTCGGCCGTGCCGCAAATGTCCAGAATCAACTGTGTGATGCGTTCGATGTGGGCCACAGTCTGGCTGGGGTCCACGCCGCGCTCAAAACGATGACCGGCATCGGTGGAGAAATTGAATCGCCTGGACCGGCCAGCGATGGCTTTGGGCCACCAGAAGGCGGCTTCCACAAACACATGGCGCGTGGCGTCGGACACGGCCGTGGCGTCACCGCCCATGATGCCGGCCAGCGACTCCACCTGCTGGTCATCCGCAATCACGCCAACGTCGGCGTCCACCGTGACTGTGTTGCCGTTGAGCAGCTTGAGCTGTTCACCCGGGCGACCCCAGCGCACATTGAGCCCGCCGTGGATCTTGTCCAGATCAAAAATATGAGACGGTCGGCCATATTCGAACATCACGTAGTTGGAGATGTCCACCAGCGCGGTAACACTGCGCTGACCGCAGCGCGCCAGTCGGTCCACCATCCAACCCGGCGTGGGTGCCTGCGGGTTGATGTGGCGCACGACGCGCCCCGAAAAGCGGCCGCACAGATCTGGCGCGCTGACCCGGACCGCCAGCGTCTCGGCGATGCCGGGCACCAGGGTGGGCCATTGTGGCTGAGCCAGCGGGGCTCCGGTCAGGGCTGCGACTTCCCGCGCCACCCCGTACACACTGAGGCAGTGGGCCAGGTTGGGCGTGAGCTTGAGGGTAAACAGGGTGTCGTCCAGCGCCAGGTGCTGGCGAATGTCCTGCCCCAGCGGCGCGTCGGCGGCCAACTCCAGCAGACCGCCGTGATCGTCCGACAATTGCAGTTCACGCGCCGAGCACAGCATGCCCTGGCTGTCGACCCCGCGCAACTTGCCGACCTTGATCAGGAAGGGCTTGCCGTCCGCCCCTGGCGGCAGCTCGGCGCCCACCAGTGCGCAGGGCACCCGGATGCCAGCGCGGGCGTTGGGCGCACCACAGACGATGTTGAGGGTCTGGGGCTGGCCGACATTCACCTGGCAGACGCGCAGACGGTCGGCATTGGGATGCTGCACCGCCTCCACAATTTCGCCCACCACAATCTGGGTGAAAGGGGGGGCCACAGGCTTGAGCTCTTCGACCTCCAGCCCGGCCATGGTCAGGGTGTCGGCCAGTTGCTGCGTGGACAGGGGCGGGTTGCAAAACTCGCGCAGCCAGGATTCAGGAAATTGCATAGAACTTGGGCGGTTTCATTCGAATTGCGACAGGAACCGGATATCACCATCAAAAAACAGGCGCAGATCATTCACACCATACCGCAACATGGTCAGCCGATCCGGGCCCATGCCAAAGGCAAAGCCCAGGTAGCGCTCGGGGTCCAGTCCCATGTTGCGCACCACATTGGGGTGCACCTGACCGGAACCGGCCACCTCCAGCCAGCGACCGGCGAGCGGTCCATGCTGGAACTGGATGTCAATTTCAGCGCTGGGCTCGGTGAAGGGGAAGAAACTGGGGCGGAAACGAAGCACCAGATCATCTGACTCAAAGAAGGCGCGGCAAAAGTCGGTGAAGACGAATTTGAGGTCCTTGAAGCTGACATCTTCGCCAATCCACAGCCCTTCACACTGGTGGAACATCGGCGAATGGGTGGCATCGCTGTCGACCCGGTAGGTGCGCCCGGGCGCGATCACCCGGATCTCGGGCATATCGCCCGCAAACAAACCCTGCTCGGACTGACCCGCAGCCGCGCGGTGGCGCTTGACATGCTGCACAGCATGGCGGATCTGCATCGGGCTGGTGTGGGTGCGCAGCAGGTTGGGCGCCTGGGCACTGCCACCTTCCACATAAAACGTATCGTGCATCGAGCGCGCCGGATGGTCTTGCGGCGTGTTGAGCGCGGTGAAGTTGAACCAGTCGGTTTCGATCTCCGGGCCTTCGGCTACCTCAAAGCCCATGGAGCCGAAAATGGCCTCGATACGCTCCAGGGTCAGCGACACGGGGTGCAGGCCGCCCTGGCCCCGGCGACGGCCGGGCAGAGTCACGTCCAGCGCTTCGGCTTGCAACTGGGCACGCAATTGTGCGTCGGCCAGCGCCTGCCGGGCCTGGTTCAAGGCCTCTTCGATCGCCTGCTTGGCCTGGTTGATGGCGGCACCGCGGGATTTTTTTTCGTCGATGCTCAGGGTCGCCATGCCCTTCATGAGGTCGGTGATGCTGCCGGACTTCCCCAGGAACAGCGCTTTGGCGTTCTCAAGTTCGGCCGGCGTGGTGGCCTGGGCGAAGGCAGTCCGTGCACTGTCGATAACGGCGTTCAACTCGTTCATGGTGTCTCTTGTCATTGAAAAAGGGCTAGTGCCTTTTCAAGCGCTAGCCCTTGTCGCCATTGCCCGGAGCACTACGAAATACGTAGCACGCGAGCGCCAGCTCAAGCTGCCAGTTTGGCCTTGACCTGCTCCACGATGCCCGCGAAGGCGGCCATGTCGTGCACCGCGATATCGGACAGGACCTTGCGGTCGATCTCGATATTGGCCTTTTTGAGGCCGTTGGCGAACTGGCTGTAGGTCAGGCCGCACTGGCGGGCTGCCGCGTTGATACGGGCAATCCACAGCTGACGAAACACCCGCTTTTTGGTGCGGCGGTCGCGGTAGGCATATTGCCCGGCCTTCATCACCGCTTCTTTGGCGATGCGGAAGACATTGCCACGGCGGCCGCGGAAACCTTTGGCGAGGGCGAGAACTTTTTTGTGGCGGGCGCGAGCCGTTACACCACGTTTGACGCGAGGCATGTGAGTACTCCTTGTTCGTCGTTAATCAAATACCACGGCCGGGCAGCATCTGCGCCATGTGACCCATGTTGGTCTCATGAACAGAGGTCGCACCGCGCAACTGGCGTTTATTTTTAGTGGTCTTCTTGGTCAGGATGTGACGTTTGAAGGCGTGACCGCGTTTGACGGTGCCACCTGGACGGACGCGAAAGCGTTTCTTCGCCGCGCTCTTGGTCTTCATTTTGGGCATTTTCATGCTCCTTTTTCATTGTGCTCGTGAGGCGTCTGCAAACGGTTTGCAGCCTTGTTGGCCCCGAGCCACTTTTGGGGCCAGCGCCCTGCGGCACCGTACCCCTGTCACAGCCGCCGGGCATTACCACCCGGCGGTTGCAAACCCTCAAGACGCCGCCACAGGAGCGGCGTCTGCCGCGGCTTTCGCCGCTGATTTTTTCCTGCTTGGCGCGATCATCATGATCATCTGCCGACCTTCAAGCTTGGGAAACTGCTCGATCAAAATTGTGTCTGCCAGTTCGTTGCGGATGCGGTTCAGCAAGGCCATACCGATTTCCTGGTGCGTGATTTCACGGCCACGAAATCGCAGGGTGATCTTGCATTTATCCCCTTCCGCCAAGAAACGCCTGATGTTGCGCATCTTGATGTTGTAGTCACCGTCATCGGTGCCGGGGCGAAACTTGATTTCCTTGATTTCAATGACCGTCTGCTTGGCCTTGGCCTCAGCCGCCTTCTTTTGCTCCT
>JBEGOC010000210.1:0-4463 GCA_041182225.1 Pseudomonadota bacterium
GGCCACAGCCACCAGGTCGGCAGCGCCAGGCCCCAGCGCCTGGGCAGCAGTGTTGGCCGTGGGCGTGTTTTGCACGGGTCTGGCCTACGTGCTGTTTTTCAGCCTGATTGAAAAAATCGGCCCGGCCCGGGCTATCACGGTGACCTTTGTGGTGCCGGTGTTTGCGGTGATTTACGGGGTGATTCTGCTGGGCGAAACCGTCACGCCCTGGATGTTGCTGTGCGGCGCCATCATCGTCTGCGGCACCGCCCTATCGGCCAACCTGATCCGGCTGCGCTAGGGCTCAGTTGTCGCCGCGGTACCACTGGATGAACCACAGCAACAAGGCTGAGATCACCACCGGCAGCGACAAGCCGACAAACAGCACGGCGGTGCGCATGAACACCGACAGGTCGCTCAGCCAGAGCTTGACCAGCTCGACCAGATCGACTTCCCAAAACTTGGGTTCCGGACGACGTGCTGGCACGGTCCGAACGACCGCCGTCGGTTTATCAGTGCCGCGCACGCCGCGAATTTCTTTTGCCATCAACCCACGGTAACTGGTTTTCAAACGGATGTAAAGCGCTGGAAAAAGTGCTGTCGAAAAGTGCTTGTACTTTTAAAGCGCGGCAGTTAACATTTAGCGACGGGTTCGGTTCAATTTCGAGTTCGCGCTGTCAGCATGGCGGGCTCATGGGGAGCCAAACTGACAAGGGCAAACCTGGCGAAAGCCAGGGACGCAAAGCCACCGGGCTTCGGCGCTGTTCCGACAGTGCCATGCCAGCGGGGTTGCCGGGAAAGGCCGACGTCAAGGCCTTGTCTGGTTTCTGCGTTGCCCTTTATTGCTTGTTTCAACAATAAAGGCCGCATCATGTTCCAACTCAATCGTCTCAACGCAGCGCTGCTGGCAGCCCTGTGTGCGCCCGCCTTCGCGCAAAGCGACGCCATCCCGCCTGAAACCGACGATATCGTGGTCTCGCTGCAAGCCAGCGCACCGGTCACCTCGGCCGCCACGCTGGTCAAGGCCACGCCCACCGCTGCGGAAACCCGGGCCCGCTCCTACCAGGGCTGGCTGACCAAGCTCGGCACGCCTTATACCAACCAGCTGAGCACCGGCAACGGTGCCGGCGTCACGGTCGGCGTGGTGGACTCGGGCCTGCAACTCACCCACCCCACGCTCAAGGGGCAGGTGCTGGCCACCTACAACGCCTTCACCGGCGGCACCGACGTCACCGACCAGATCGGCCACGGCACCCACGTGTCGGGCCTGATCGCCGGCAGCCTGGCCAATGGCAGTTTGACCCAGGGCGTGGCGCCAGGCGCCAAGTTGGTGATGGCCAAAGTATTCCAGACCGGCAGCTCGGACACGCTCACCATCCAGCGGGGCATCGATTGGACAGTCAATGTCCAAAAAGCCCCTATCGTGTCGCTGAGCCTGGGTTCCAACACGCTGTCACTGCAAACCCCGATCCAGAATGCGGTAACCAAGGGCACGCTGATCACCGCCGCGCTCGGCAATGATGGCTTTACCAACCGCGCGAGTTGGCCGGCCGCGTTCGCCAAGGCGAGCTGGGCCAAGGGCCAGATCATCGCCGTGGGCGCGGTCGATGCCAACAACAAGCGCGCCAGCTTCAGCAATGTCGACCCGACCCTGGCCAACTGGACGGTGTACGCGCCCGGCGTCAGCGTGGCGTCGAGCTACTCGGTGCCCACCATGCAAAACGCCTACGTGTACATGTCCGGCACCTCGATGGCCACCCCCATCGTGGCCGGGCAGGCCGCGCTGATCAAGAGCAACTGGAACTTTTTGACCGCGCCCGACCTGGCCCAGGTGATCTTCCAGTCCGCCACGCGCCTGTGCAGCACCGCCATGACCGCCGCCACCTGCGCCGCCCGCACCACCGCCGACCCCGTGTATGGCTGGGGCGTGGTCAACATCGGCGCCTCGCTGCAGCCGATCGGCGGCCTCAACGTCGGCACCCGCACCGGCACCATGGTCAACTTTGCCGGCACCGCCCTGGCCAGTGCCAAGGGCGGCCTGGCCTCGGGCCTGAAAGGTGTAAACACGATAGCCGTGGACAAGTTCAACCGCGGCTTTGTCGTCAACCTGGCGAGCACCACCACCAGCACCACCAGCACGGGCTCCGTCATTCCGGCGGCCACCAGCACCACCAAGGCCACCAAGGGCGTCAATTTTTCAGCCGAGTACAGCCAGATCGGCAACCCGGCTGACCACCCCAGCGCCACCGACAGCGCCGCACCCCTCAAGCTGGCGCGCATGAGCTACCGCTTTGCCGACGATCGGGGCGCCAGCTTCGGCTTTGGCACTGGCGGCACCGCCGGTCAGTACTTCGGCTTGGACGCCACCGGCAGCACACCGCTGAACCTGGGCAGCGAAAGCAGCCGCTTCAACGCGCCCTACTTCGCCATGGCCGAATCCGCCACCCACCTGGGCTACGGCAGCACGCTGGACAACGGCATCGTGCTGCGCTGGGGCTTGATGACGCAGGCCGCCAGCGTACCCGCCACCCTGGCCGACCAGAGCGCGCCAGTGGCCGCCCGCTCGTTGGCCACGGTAGAGCTGCAAAAACAGCTTGGTAACGTGACCGGGGTGCTGACACTGGGCCAGCTGCAAGAGACCAACTCGGTGCTGGGCCTGACCGGCAGCGGTGCCCTGGCGCTGCAGGCGCAAGGCCGCACCACCTTCATGACGCTGGCCGGCTCGCTGCCGGTGGCGCCCAAGACCAGCCTGTCAGCCATGGCCACCACAGGCCTGACGGCAGGCTACGACAACGCAGCTACCTCGCTGATTGAGGGTGCCAGCGGCTCACAGACCGCCGCCTGGAGCCTGGGCCTTGCGCGCAAGGACGTGTGGCGCGACGGCGACGCCCTGGGTCTGACCCTGGCCATGCCTCTCAAGACCGTGTCAGGGAGCCTGCAGGTGTACGGCGCGGTGTCGCAAAGCCAGGTCGATGGCAGCCTGCAGTACGCCAGCCAGAGCGCCAGCCTGGCGCCGACCGGCACCGAGCGCAACCTGGAACTGGCCTACGCCACCCCTCTGCGCATCGGCGGCAAGCTCAGCGTGCTGAGCCAGCTGCGCCTGCAGCCCGGCCACGACGCCGATGCACCGACCCAGTTCGGCGTGGGCCTGCGCTATGTGCGCAGCCTGAAGTAAACGACCCGGGGGCCGTCAGGCGACACGCTCAAACCGCTGCTCGCTGACCACGGCCCCCAATGGCTACCGGCCCTCTGATGCACCAGGGCGAACCCAAACTTTGCATACAAATGCGCGCGGCATGCAGCCCGTTAAAAGTCCAAAGATAAGCCCGGCAGTACTGGCGGGCCCAGCACATTTGGTGGTTCAATCTCGCTCTGATGCGACACACCACCGACCATCCGCCCCGCGCGCCCGCGCAGAAGCTGACGTAAGCCATGGCACATTGGTGGCATCGCCTCACAGCGCGCCTGGGCGTGGCGGACGCCAGCCCGATCATCCCGCAGGCTCTGTGGGACGACACACTGGCGCGCCACCCCTTTCTGGCCGAGCGCGACCCGACTGACCTGCAGCAGCTGCGCCTGCTGAGTGCGCAGTTTTTGGGCAGCAAGCAGTTCAGCGGCGCCCATGGCCTGCACATCACCGACCAGATGGCGCTGGCCATCGCGGCCCAGGCCTGCCTGCCGGTGCTGAGACTGGGGCTGCGCTGGTACGACGACTTCAGCGGCATCGTGGTCCATCCCGACGCCATGCTGGCGCCGCGCGAAGTGCATGACGATGCCGGCGTGGTGCACCACTACCAGGAGGAACTCAGCGGCGAAGCCATGCCCGGTGGGCCGGTCACGCTGAGTTGGCGCGACGTGCAAGAGGCCTCCATCGAGGACGGCTACAACGTGGTGATCCACGAGTTTGTGCACAAGCTCGACATGCGGGACGGCGTGGCCGACGGCTGCCCGCCCATGCCCTCGCGCGCCCTGGCCCAACGCTGGCAAACCGTGATGCAAGCCGCCTACCGCGATTTCAAAGAAGCCCTGGCCATGGCCGAGCGCTTTGGCGGCCCCCAGCCCTGGCTGGACCCCTACGCCGCCACCGCGCCGGCCGAATTTTTTGCCGTGGCTTGCGAGGCCTATTTTGTCAACCGGCAGCGCTTTGGCCAGGAGTGGCCGGCGTTGCTGGCGCTGTTTGATGTGTATTTTTTGGGCCCACCCCCTTCAAAGGGGTGAATAAAAACGCGGTTATTTCCCTGATGAGCAGTGTCACGCCGCGCGTGGGCCGGATGGGACCCACAATGACCTGCCTGATTTGCTGGACATACGCTTTAGCACCCTGGCCAGCCCGGACAACAATGCCACAGCGCTGAACTTGGCGCTGCGCCATCAGCATCACCTGTTTAACACCGTTCGCCACGCTGTGGACATGCACACGCCGGGTGCGGTGCTGATCACCGCCGGTGCGCGCTACCACACCAAAGTCCACCCAAAATTCACCG
>JBEGOC010000211.1:0-4832 GCA_041182225.1 Pseudomonadota bacterium
GTGGTGCCGCAAATGGCCGCGATGCATGGCCGCGTGCACATCCTGGACCCGCAGGCCGCGCCCGAGTCCACCGGCCACGGCTCTCCGCTGCCCCTGCTCATGCATGGCGGCCCGGGCCGCGCGGGCGGCGGTGAGGTACTCGGCGGCGTGCGCGCCGTCAAGCACTACCTGCAGCGCGCGGCGGTGCAGGGCTCGCCCACCATGCTGGCCGCGGTGACGGGTGAGTACGTGCGCGGCGCGGCGGTGCAGGAGTCTGAGCTGCACCCCTTCCGCAAGTGGTTTGACGATCTCGCCATTGGCGACAGCCTGCTCACGCACCGGCGCACGGTGAGTGAGGCCGACATCGTGGCCTTCGGCGGCATCTCGGGCGACTACTTCTACATGCACTTCGACGAGATTGCGGCCAAGGAGAGCCCGTTCGGCAAGCGCATCGCCCATGGCTACTTCGTGCTCTCGGCGGCGGCGGGCCTGTTCGTCTCGCCCTCACCGGGCCCGGTGCTGGCCAACTACGGCCTGGACACGCTGCGCTTCGTCAAGCCCGTGGGCATTGGCGACACCATCCGGGCGCGCCTGACCTGCAAGCGCAAGACCGACAAGCCCCCCCGCAAGGGGCAGCCCCCACAAGGCGTGGTGGCCTGGGATGTGCAGGTGACCAACCAACTGGGTGAGCTGGTGGCCAGCTACGACATCCTGACGCTGGTGTTGAAGCGGCCGGGTGAGCCGGCTTGAAGTCTGACAGTCAGCGAGTAAGATGTATATCCTGGATTAGATATACATCATGGATCTGCAAATAGCAAAGTGGGGCAACAGCCTTGCACTGCGAATTCCGTCGGAAGTCGTACGTCGGCTCGGCTTGCGTGAAGGGGCTGTTGTGGAGGCACAGCTTACCGTAGACGGTAGCCTCTCCATTCGGCCGGCTCAGTGGAATCGCAAGGCATTTGCTGTCGAGCTGACCGAGGCACGCAATGCCATGCCCATGAGCAAGCCCGCGATGGAGGAACTGCGCAACGGAGCGCGGTACTGACATGGTCTACGTCGACACCAGCGTACTGGTGCCGTTGTTCCTGAACGAACCGCACAGCGTGGCAGTTGCCAACTGGTACGCCCGAGAGAAAGGTGAACTCGCCGCTGCGGCTTGGTGCGTGACGGAGTTCGCAAGCGCCCTCGGGATCAAGCAGCGCACCGGTGCTGTCGACGCCCAGCAGGCCCAGGACGCCTGGGCCCGTTTTGAACGCCTGGTGGCGGCCGACCTTCGATTGATTCCAGTAGCGCCTGCCGACTTTCATCGGGCAGCACAACTCGTACTCGATGCATCAAGCGCCCTGCGCGCAGGCGACGCCTTGCACCTCGCCTGTGCCGAGGCTGCAGGCGCCAGGCACATGGCAACGCTGGACGATGTCCTGAGCCGCAACGCGCAACGGCTGAAGATCAAGCCGATCGTGTTCCGCCGCACGCCCTGACGAAACCCATCGGTCTGGGCGGCTCTGCGTCACGCGTTAACCAGCGCTTCGCGCACGAAGTCCAGCCGGTCCTGACCGAAGAACATCTGTGGGCCCACAAAGAAGGTCGGGGCACCGAAGGCACCGCGGGCCACCGAGGCCTCGGTGCGCGCGATCAGGTCGGCCTTGACTGCGGGGTCCGCCACCAGGGCCATGAAGGCCGCGGTGTCGAAGCCGGCCTCGGCCAGCACCGCCGCGACTTCGCCAGGGTCGTTCAGGTTGCGCGGCGCAACCCACATCGCGTGGAACATGGTGTCCACATAGCGTCGGAAGTCATCGGGCTGGCGCATCAGCATGCCGCAGGCGCCGCGCATCAGCGTCAAGGTGTTGACCGGAAAGTGCGGGTTCATCACCAAGGGGACGCCCCAGCGCTGGGCCCAGCGCGCCATGTCGTCGAACATCCAGCGGCCCTTGGCGGGCACGGTGATCGGGCTGGCGTTGCCCGCAGCCTTGAACACGCCGCCCAGCAGCACGGGGTGCCAGACCAGCGTGGCACCGGTTTCCAGCGCGATGCGCGGCATCTGGGTGTAAGCCAGGTAGGTGGTGGGGCTGCCGAAATCGAAGTGGAATTCCAGGGTCTTGGTGTTCATGGGGCTCCTCGGAAGGGGTTGGTTCGCGGGTGCGTTGTCGTTGGCAGTGAACGGTTGAAGGTTTGTGTCGAGCTGCGCTTATTTGAGATCCGGGTTGCTGGCATGGTTCCACCACGCCAGGTCGGAATGGGTGCGCAGGTCCATCTCGAAAGTCCAGGCCGAGCGGTGCTGGTGTGCGATGTGGAAATAGGTGTGGGCCACCTCGGCCGGCACCAGCAGGCCGTCGTTCTCCAGGCCCTTTTTCTCACGCAGCGCCTGGAAACGCTCAGGGCCGAGCATCTTGCCCAGGGTGTCGGGCGCGTCCACCGCGCCGTCGATCACGATATGCGCCACATGGATGCCTTTGCTGGCGAACTGCGCGTTGAGTGACTGGCACAACATGCGCCGCCCGCCCATGGCCGCGGCGTGCGAGTGCTGGCCGGCGTTGCCGCGCATCGCGGCGGTGGCGGAGGTGACCAACAGCGCCCCCTTGCCGCGCTGCTCCATGTACGGAAACAGCACCTGCGCCAGGCGGAACAGGCCGAAGGTGGCCAGCCGCCAGCCCATCTCGAACTGCTTGAGCGTGGTGCTGGCCAGGCCCCGGTCACCGATCTGCGCGCCCAGGTTGAACACCGCCACGCCAATCGGGCCGACCTTGTCCTCGATGTGGGTCACCAGTTGCTCGATGCTGCCTTCTTCCGCTGCATTGAGCAGGTGGCCACTGACCGAACCGCCTTCAGCCTCGATCTCGGCCACCAGCCGGTCCATCCCGGCTTGGTCAGTGCGGCGCGCCAGGCAGGCGTGGTAACCCTCTCGTGCGAAGCGCTTGGCCACGTGGCCGCCAATGCCGGCACCGGCACCGAGGATCAAGCAGACGGGTTTGTTCACGGCCATTTCCTTTTCGAGCTTGGCTTGCCATTGTGAACCTAGCGGTCCAGAATGCAAGCATGTCGCGCCCCATTGCATTCGACCGACCCCAAGCCGTGAACCGGGCGCTGGCGCTGTTTTGGCGCCAGGGCTACCAGGCCACCACGCTGGCTGATCTGCTGCAGGCCATGGGCATTTCGCGCAGCAGTTTTTACGCCGCGTTCGGCGACAAGCGCAGCTTCTTCATCGAGTGCCTGGACCTGTGGGCTGCCCGTACGCTGGGCGTCGTTCAACGAACCCGCGCGGAGATGCCACCGTTAGACGCCCTGCAGGACTTCTTCGAGCGTAGCTTCGTCGTCGCACGCGGCTCGAAAGCCAACTGGGGCTGCATGCTGGTGAACACCGTGCTCGAGATGGCCGACGTGGACGACGGGCTGGCTGCCCGGGCCAGCCACCACCTGGGCGAAATGCAGCAGGTTTTCCAGGCCTGCCTGCTGGATGCGGGCGCCACGCCGGCACGCGCCGAGGAGCTGGCCGCCATGCTGATGCTGTTCAACGAGGGCATCCGCGTCTCCAGCCGGCGCCACTTGCCCGAGGCCCAGCACCTGCAACCCATCGCCACCACCTTCCGCCTGGTCAGGAGCGCGATCGCATGATCGCCGTCCGAGCTGCCACCCCCGGCCGCGCTCTTGCAAGGCGTGGCCCCTACTTACACACGGAACACGAATGACAGAAAGCAAACGCACCACCTTGTGGCTGGTGCTGCTGGCCGCAGCCGGGACCTTCGCGTTGACCATGGGTACGCGCCAGACCATGGGGCTGTTCCTGTCGCCGCTGAACACCGCTACCGGCCTGGGCCTGGCCAGCATCAGCCTGGCCTTCGCGTTCGGGCAGCTGTGGTGGGGGCTCACGCAGCCGTTTGCCGGCGCCATGGCCGACAAGATTGGTGCCGGACGTGTGCTGTTCTTTGGCGCGCTGCTGGTGGCTGTGGGCACCTTCATCACGCCCTACATGACCAGCACCTGGGGGCTGATCCTGGCCATCGGTGTGCTGTCGGCGGGCGGTGCGGGCATGGCCGGGCCGGCCGTGCTGATGGCCGCCACCACGCGGCTGATCCCACCCGAACGCCGGGGGCTGGCCGCGGGCATCGTCAACGCTGGCGGCTCCTTCGGTCAGTTCGCCCTGGCGCCCATCGCGGCCACGCTGATCGTGGGTCTGGGCTGGGCCGATGCGATGCAGGTGATGGGCCTGCTGGTGTTGCTGTGCCTCCCAGCGGCATTCCTGCTGCGCGGCAATGCACTGCAGGCCGCACCCGCTGGCCAGAAGGTCTTGAGCACGCGCGAAGCCCTACGCGACGCATTTCGCAACCGCAGCTACCTGCTGCTGGGTGCCGGCTTCTTCGTCTGCGGCTTTCATGTGGCGTTTCTCGCCACGCACCTGCCGGGTGTCATTGCGTCCTGCGGGCTGCCCACCGCCTGGGCCGGCTGGTCATTGGCCCTGCTCGGCCTCTTCAACATCGTGGGCAGCGTGGCCGCAGGCTGGGCCATGGGCCGCTGGCGCATGAAGTCGCTGCTGTCGCTGGTCTATGCCACGCGTGCGCTGGCCGTGCTGGTGTTCCTGCTCGCGCCCAAGACCGGCCCGGTGGTGCTGGCCTTCTCTGCGGTGATGGGGTTGACCTTCCTGTCCACCGTGCCGCCCACCGCGGGCCTGGTGGCGAAGTTCTTCGGGCCGGCCAATATGGCCACGCTCTTCGGCATCGTGATGTTCTCGCACCAGATCGGCGGCTTCCTGGGAGCCTGGCTGGGCGGCCAGGTGTTCGAGGCCACCGGGTCGTACGACTGGATCTGGTACGTCGACATCCTGCTGGCCGTGGGCGCGGCGCTGGTGCATCTGCCGA
>JBEGOC010000212.1:0-7969 GCA_041182225.1 Pseudomonadota bacterium
GGCCAGCCGCAGGGTCGCAACAGCCCGCAGCAGTTGCCGCGGATTGGCGCCGAATTGGCAGCCTTGCGCGGCATCGCGCCCGAGCTGCTGGCGCAGGCCACCCTGCGCAACGCCGTGACGGCCCTGCCCAGGTTGGGGCCATTGCTGGGGCCGCTCCTGGGGCCGTACACTGCCAGACTGAGCCCTGAGCCCCCGCATTCACCCTGACCCTGAGGAACCCAAGCCATGGCAGACAACGCCTACGAAGCCGGCCGCCTGAACCTGCCTTTTGTCGGCCACTGCACCTTTGCCAAGGCGCCGCCGGTGACCGACTGGGACCAGATCAACGCCGATGTGGCGGTGCTCGGTGCCCCCAACGACATGGGCACCCAATGGCGGGCCGGTGCCCGTTTCGGCCCGCGTGGCATCCGCGAGGCGTCCACCCTGTTCTCGTTCGGGCACGCCGGGGCTTACGACTTTGAAGACGACGTGATGTACCTCACCCGCGAGGAGGTGCGCATCGTGGACGCCGGCGACGCCGACATCATCCACACCGACATGGCGGGCAGCAATGCCAACATCGAGCTGGCGGTGCGCAAGATGCTTGAGCAAGGCGCCATGCCGGTGGTGCTCGGCGGTGACCACTCGGTCCACGCGCCGGTGATGAAGGCCTTTGAAGGGCGCGGCCCGATCCACATCCTGCATGTCGATGCCCATCTGGATTTTGTCGACCAGCGCCACGGCGTGCGCTATGGCCACGGCAACCCGCTGCGCCGCGCCTCCGAGATGGCCCATGTGACCGGCATGACCCAGATTGGCATTCGCAATGTGTCCTCGTCCAACCGCGACGACTACGCCGCCGCCCGTGCCGCCGGCTCCCAAATCCTGTCGGTGCGCGACGTGCGCCGGCTCGGCACCGCCGGCGTGCTGGCGCAAATCCCGACCGGGCTGAACTATTACCTGACGATCGACATCGACGGTTTTGACCCGTCGATCGCGCCCGGCACCGGCACGCCCAGCCATGGCGGTTTTCTTTACTACGAGGTGCTGGAGATTATCCAGGCGCTGGCGGTGCGCAGCGGCGGCAACATCATCGGCATGGACCTGGTGGAGGTGTCGCCCCCCTATGACCCGACCGGTGTAACCTCGATCCTGGCGGCGCAGTTGCTGCTCAACAGCATCGGCTTCATCTTCCACGCCCGCAAAGTCGGGCCGCAGCCCTGAGCGGCGTCGCGGCCCGGCTGGTCGGTCTGCCGCCGCTGGTGTCAGCCGCCACCCGGCTGCTGGTGCTGGGCAGCTTTCCAGGTCAACGCTCGCTGGCGCTGCAGCAGTACTACGCCCACCCGCAAAACCAGTTCTGGCCGATCTTGCAGGCCATTTGGCCCGCCAGTCCTTGTCCCACGGGCCTCGATAGCTATCAAAAACGCAGCATTTGGCTGTTGGACAAGGGCGTAGGCCTGTGGGATGTGTACGCCAGTTGCGAACGTCAGGGCAGTCTGGACAGCGCCATCCGCCAGCCGCTGCCCAACGACCTGCCGGCGCTGCGCGAGTGTTGCCCGCAGCTGGCGCTGGTGGCGCACAACGGGGCTGAGAGTTTTCGCCATGCGCGCCACAGCGCCGTGTTGGGGTGCCCGATGCTGCGGCTGCCGTCCACCAGCCCGGCCAATGCCAGCTGGCGCTTTGAGCGCAAGCTGCAGGCCTGGCGCGAGGCCGTAGCGGCGGCCGGTCTGCTGTAGGCCCGGCCCGGCGGCATTGGGGATAATGCGCGCACCTTGAAGCCCAAGCACCGCGCTCCCCGTCTGCCTGAAGTCAATTTTTCTGATCAGGGTCTGTTACGCCACCTGCACCTGGGCACCGAATGGATCCAGGGCTCGATGCGCACCGACGCCCCCAACGCCCTGTACCACGAGTACATCCAGCGCATGATGGCCTGGCTGCTGTTTGTCGAGCCTGCCAGTGTCGGGCAGCGCCAGGCCCTGCAACTCGGGCTGGGCGCGGCCTCGCTGACCAAGTTCTGCCACAAGGAACTGGGCATGCAAACCACCGCAATCGAACTCAATCCCCAGGTGCTGGCGGCCTGCCGCGGCTGGTTCAAGCTGCCGGCCGACGATGCCCGGTTGCAGGTGGTGCTGGCCGACGCGGCCGAGGAAATCCAGAACCCGCGCTGGTGGAGCCAAGTGGATGCCCTGCAAGTGGATCTGTACGACCATGAGGCGGCAGCGCCCGTGCTGGACAGCTTTCCGTTTTACCAACATTGCCGGCGGCTGCTGACCGAGGACGGCTGCATGACGGTGAACCTGTTCGGCCGTGCCTCCAGCTTCGAGCGCAGCGTGGAAAAAATCTCGGCCGCCTTTGGCGCCGAGACGGTGTGGGCCTTCAAGCCGACGCGCGAAGGCAACACCGTGGTGCTGGCGCAACGCAGCCGCAGCCGGCCGCGGCGCGAGCTGCTGCTGGCCCGAGCGGCCGACATCGAGCAGCGCTGGAGTCTGCCTGCGACCAAATGGGTGCGCGTGCTCCAGCCGCTGCCGGCCTGAGCCGGTGGTCTGCCCGGTATCAGCCATAGGTGTAATCCACAGTAGGCTCAGGGTTAATTCCGGGGCAGAATGCATAAGTTAGTGCAATTTCAAGGAATGAGTCGATGAATATCAAGAGTCAAAAAGACTTTTTTTCCGGACTTTTGTTCACCGCGGTCGGCGTGGCTTTTGCCTGGGGCGCCACCAAATACAGCATTGGCACGGGTGCGCGTATGGGCCCGGGCTATTTCCCGCTGATGCTGGGTATCCTGATGGCTGTGCTGGGAGGGGTGATCACCTTCAAGGCCTTGGTGGTCGAGACCGAAGATGGCGACAAGGTCGGGGGATGGGCCTGGAAGCCGCTGTTTTTCATCATTGCGGCCAACCTGCTGTTCGGCCTCATGCTGGGCGGTCTGCCCAGCATCAAGTTTCCGGCCTTCGGCCTGATCGCCGGGATTTACGCGCTGACCTTTGTCGCCAGCCTGGCAGGCGAAGAGTTCAAACCCAAGGAGGTCGCCGTCTTGGCCACCATCCTGGCCATCATGAGTTACCTGGCGTTCATCGTGCTGCTCAAGCTGCAGTTTCCGGTCTGGCCGGCCTTCATCACAGGTTAAAAGACAAACATCATGGATCTGATCAACAACCTGTCGCTCGGCTTTGGCGTGGCCTTCACGCCCGTCAACCTGATGTACGCCTTTGTCGGCTGCCTGCTCGGCACGCTGATTGGCGTGCTGCCCGGCATCGGCCCGCTGGCCACCATTGCCATGCTGTTGCCGGCCACTTACGCCCTGCCGCCGGTATCGGCCCTGATCATGCTGGCCGGCATTTACTACGGCGCCCAGTACGGCGGCTCCACCACCGCCATCCTGGTCAACCTGCCGGGCGAGTCGTCCTCGGTGGTGACGATCATCGACGGCTACCAGATGGCGCGCAAAGGCCGAGCCGGGCCAGCCTTGGCGGCAGCTGGTATGGGCTCGTTCTTTGCCGGCTGTGTGGGCACCCTGGTGCTGGCCGGCTTTGCCGTGCCGCTGACCGAGGTGGCGTTCAAGTTCGGCCCGGCCGAGTATTTCTCCCTGATGGTTCTGGGCCTGATCGGCGCGGTGGTGCTGGCTTCTGGCTCTTTGCTCAAGGCGGTGGGCATGATTTTGTTCGGGCTGCTGCTGGGCTTGGTCGGCACCGACGTCAACTCGGGCGTGGCGCGCTTCAGCTTTGACATTCCCGAACTGACCGATGGCATTGGCTTCATCGTGATCGGTATGGGCGTGTTTGGCTATGGCGAGATCATCAGCAACCTGGGCAAGCACGAGAGCGAGCGCCAGGTGTTCACCGCGGAGGTCAAGGGGCTCTTGCCCACCGCCCAGGATTTCAAACGCATGATCCCGGCAGTCCTGCGTGGCACGACCCTGGGCTCCATGCTGGGTATTTTGCCCGGTGGCGGTGCGGTGATGGCGGCTTTTGCGGCCTATACCATCGAAAAGAAAACCAAACTGCACCCGGGTGAGGTGCCGTTCGGCAAGGGCAACATCCGTGGCGTGGCCGCGCCCGAGTCGGCCAACAACGCGGCCTCGCAGACGTCGTTCATCCCCTTGCTCACGCTCGGTATCCCGCCGAATGCGGTGATGGCGCTGATGGTGGGGGCCATGACCATTCACAACATTCAGCCCGGCCCCCAGGTCATGACCAGCAACCCCGAGCTGTTCTGGGGTCTGATCGCCTCGATGTGGCTCGGCAATGCCATGCTGATCATCCTGAACCTGCCGTTGATCGGCATCTGGATCAAACTGCTCAGCGTGCCCTACCGCTGGCTGTTCCCGGCGATTGTGCTGTTTTGTGCCATCGGGGTGTACTCGACCAATAACAATACCTGGGATATCTGGATGGTGGCTCTTTTTGGCGTGGTGGGCTACACCTTCATCAAACTCGGCATGGAGCCGGCCCCTTTGCTGCTGGGCTTTATCCTGGGCCCGATGATGGAGGAAAACCTGCGCCGTGCCCTGCTGCTGTCACGCGGCGACTGGAGCGTGTTTGTGACGCGCGGCCTGTCCGCCAGCCTGCTGGCAGTGGCCGCTTTGTTGCTGCTGATCGTGTTGCTGCCGTCCATCAAGAAGAGGCGCGAAGAGGCGTTTGTCGAGGACTGAACGTCCTTCCTCTCCCTGCAAAAGGCGCCTGAGAGGTGCCTTTTGCTTTTGCGGCGCCGGCTGGCGCTGCGGCACAATCGGGTCAGGAGCCGCCATGAACGACCAGAACCGATTGAACCAGCATCCGCAGCGGCTGGCGCTGCACAACGAGGTGCATGCCCGCCCGCCGCAGGCCCTGAGCGCACCGCTGGCGATTTCCCATGTGGTGATGGTGTGCGACGGTGCTCAGCGCGAGGCCAGCCGGGCCCATCTGGTGCAGCTGTTGCGCAACCGACACCTGCCGCTGCCGGATGCGCAGCAAAGCTATTTCCGCATGGATCTGGGGCCGTTTCAGCTGCGCTGGGAGCTGCACACCGAGTTTGTGAGCTGGACCTTTCTGGCCCCGCTGAACTGTGAACGGCTTGGCGAGGCTGAGCCGGCGCGGGCCCTGGACAGCGTGCCGCAGGACTGGTTTGTTGGCTTGCCCGGCGAGTGCCTGTCCTGCCTGCACCTGTGGGCGATTCCCAGTGCCGAGCCGGGCGCTGCCGCTCTGGTGCGGCAGTTGCTGCTGGAAGACAGCCTGCTGGCCTCCAGTGTGGCCGGCGGCGCGGCCGAGGTGTATACCGATTTCGCGATCCACCCTGACGGCGCCTCGCGCATGGTCCTGCGCACCGGCAGCATGACCCCGCGCCGGCTCGGCCGGCTGGTGCAGCGGCTGATCGAGATTGAAACCTACCGCATGGCCGCGCTGCTGGGCCTGCCGGCGGCGCGGGCGGCTTCTGGTGTGCTGTCGCGCGCCGAGCGCGAGCTGGCTGAACTGGCCAGCGCGATCCGCAGTGCCAAACGGGAAGACGAGCCGCTGCTGTTGGACCGGCTGACCAAACTGGCTGGCGAGGTGGAGAGCCAGCACGCCGCCACCCACTCGCGCTTTTCGGCCAGTGCCGCCTATTTTGAGCTGGTCGACAAACGCATCCGAGACATCAACGAGGCTGCGCTGCCCGGCATGCAGACCATCGGCGAGTTCATGGAGCGCCGCCTGACACCGGCGCGCAGCACCTGCGAGTGGGCTACCCGGCGCCAGGACTCCTTGTCGCAACGGGTGTCGCGGGTCAGCAACCTGCTGCGCACCCGGGTCGAGATCGAGCAGCAGCAAAGCAGCCAGGCCCTGCTGGCCACCATGAACAACCGGCAGGACATGCAGCTGCGAATGCAGTCCACGGTCGAGGGCCTGTCGGTGGCGGCCATTACCTATTACATCGTCGGGCTGGTCAGCTATCTGGCCAAGTGGGCCGAATCATGGGGCTGGCCCTGGAGCGCACAGAGCAGCGCTGCCGCCGCCATTCCCGTCGTGGCGCTCACGGTGTGGTGGTCCCTGCGTCGGCTGCACCGCAAGGTCTTCAAAGGCTGATCGCATGAACTTCAATTTTGACAACCCCTACCTGTCGACGCGGGCGCCGCTGTTTGCGCGCAACGTGGTCTCTACCTCGCACCCGCTGGCGGCGCAGGCCGGCCTGCAGATGCTGCGCCAGGGGGGCAATGCGGTGGATGCAGCGGTGGCTGCGGCGGCAGCCATGACCATCGTGGAGCCGGTCAGCAACGGCCTGGGCAGCGATGCCTTCGCCCTGGTCTGGGACGGCCAGGGTTTGCAGGGCCTGAACGCCTCGGGCCGGGCGCCGCAGGCGTGGACGCCGGAGTATTTCGCGGGCAAGTACGGGGCCGGTGCGCTCAATCCGCCCAAACGCGGGCTGGATGCCGTCACCGTGCCGGGCGCGGTCAGCGCCTGGACGGCCTTGAGTGAGCGTTTTGGCAAGCTGCCTTTTGCCGAGCTGATGGCACCGGCCATCGACATCGCCGAGCGCGGCTACCTGGTCACACCGGTGATCCAGCAAAAGTGGGCAGCGCCGGTCGCCGAACTGCAGGGCCAGCCCGGTTTTGCCCAAGCCTTCCTGCCCTTCGGACGCGCGCCACAGGTGGGTGAGTTGTTCCGCTTTCCGGCGGCAGCCCGCGGCCTGCGGGCCATTGCTGCGACAAAAGGCGAAGCGTTCTATGGCGGCGAAATCGCCCAGGCGCTGGAGCGCCTGGCGCTGGCGCAGGGCGCCGGTTTGCGCGCCGGCGACCTGGCCAGCTACCGCCCCGAGTGGGTCACGCCGATTGGCAAGGACTACCGGGGCTACACCCTGCACGAGATCCCGCCCAACGGGCAGGGTATTGCCGCGCTGATCGCCCTGGGCATCCTGGAACACTTTGACCTGGCCAGCCTGCCGCTGGACAGCGCCGCATCCCAGCATCTGCAAATCGAGGCCATGAAACTCGCCTTTGCCGATGTGTACCGCTACGTGGCCGAGCCGTCCAGCATGGCGGTCACGCCGGCGCAGATGCTCGATAGCACCTACCTGGCCGCGCGCGCCCGCCTGATTGACCCGCAGCGGGCGCAGGATTTTGGCGCCGGCAACCCGGTCAAGGGCGGCACCATTTACCTGACGGCAGCCGACGAGAGCGGCATGATGGTCAGCTTCATCCAGAGCAATTACATGGGCTTTGGCTCGGGCTGTGTCGAGCCGCAATTCGGCGTCAGCTTGCAAAACCGCGGCCATGCCTTCAGCCTGGCGCCGGGCAGCATCAACCAGGTGGCGCCGGGCAAGCGACCGTTCCACACCATCATCCCTGCGTTTTTGACGCGCGCCGGCCAGCCGGTGATGAGCTTCGGCGTGATGGGTGCCAACATGCAGCCGCAGGGTCATATGCAGACGCTGGTGCGCATGCTGGATTACCGGCAAAGCCCGCAGGCGGCCTGCGACGCCCCGCGTTGGCGCTTCAATGCCGGGTTGGAGATCAATGTCGAGGCCGCCATGAACCCGGCCACGGTGCAGGGCCTGCATGAGCGCGGCCACCGCATGGAGGTCATCAACGACTCTTACCAGGCTTTTGGCGCCGGCCAGTTCATCTGGCGCGCCGGCGACCCGGCGGTACAGGGCTATGTGGCCGCCAGCGACGCCCGGCGGGACGGTCAGGCGGTCGGCTTTTGAGCGGGGTGCATGGCCCGGCCCTGCTGCGCGGGCTGGCCCTGGCCACCATCGGCGCGGTGGCATTCAGCGGCAAGGCCATCATCATCAAGCTGGCCTACCGCCACGGCGTGGACGCGGTCACGCTGCTGATGCTGCGCATGCTGTTCTCGCTGCCGCTGTTCCTGGCGCTGGCGTGGTGGGCCGGACGTGGCCAGCCGGCGCTGACGGCGCACGACTGGCGCGTGGTGCTGGGCCTGGGCTTCCTGGGCTACTACCTGGCCAGCTTCCTCGATTTCGCCGGCCTGCAGTACATCAGCGCCGGCCTGGAGCGGGTCATCCTCTACCTGAACCCAAC
>JBEGOC010000213.1:0-13533 GCA_041182225.1 Pseudomonadota bacterium
TGGCGCTGTCCATCAAGGCCACGATGCGGGCAAAGCGCGTGTCGGCGCCCACCCGGGCCACCCGCACCTGCACCGCCGCGAGCAG
This sequence comes from Pseudomonadota bacterium, assembly GCA_041182225.1. Classification (GTDB taxonomy): domain Bacteria; phylum Pseudomonadota; class Gammaproteobacteria; order Burkholderiales; family Burkholderiaceae_C; genus Rhodoferax. The sequence goes on from JBEGOC010000213.1 coordinate 86, forward strand.
GTTGTGGCTGCCGGCGATCACACTGTCACCCGCGCGCCGCAGCACCGGGTACGACTCGCCCGTGAGCAGGGCCTCGTCGACCCGGGTCTCGCCCAGCAGCAGCTCGCCGTCAGCGGCAAAGGCCTCACCCGGCAGCACCTCGATCACATCGCCGGGCCGCAGGCGACGCACCGGCACCCGCTCAAAGTCACCCAGTGCGGTACGGCGCGCCACGCTGTCGGGCAGGCGGTTCGTCAAGGCCTCCAGGGCGCCGGCCGTGCGGTCGCGCAGCCGCAACTCCAGCCAGCGCCCGAACAGCAAGAAAAAGACGAACATGGTCAATGAGTCGAAATACACTTCGCGGCCAAAGAGGCCATCGGGCTCGAAGGTGCCGGCACTGCTGACCACAAAAGTGATCAGCATGCCCAGCGCCACCGGCAGGTCCATGCTGATGCGGCGCTGGCTCAGGTCTCGCAGCGCTGCGCTGAAGAATGGCCCGCAGGAGAACAGCACCACCGGCAAGGTCAGCACCCACGAAGCCCAACGCAGCAGCTGCGCCAGCTCGGCCGACAAATCGCCGGGTGCGGCCACATAGGCGGGGTAGGCGTACATCATGACCTGCATCATGCACAGGGCTGCCACCAGCAGCCGCCACAAGGCTTTGCGTGATTCGGCCAGGCGGCGCGCGCGCGCCAGCGTGTCATTGGCCGGCACCGCCCGGTAGCCGGCGGTCTGCACCGCCTGCATCCAGCGCGAGGGCAGCACCTGGTCAGCGGCCCAGCGTACCCGCGCCCGCTGGCTGCCGGCACTGACCTCGGCCTGCAGCACTCCGGGTACAGCCCGCAGCGCGTCCTCGACCGTCAGCGCACAGGCGGCGCAGCGCATGCCCTCAATCACCACACTGGATTCCCACCGGGCAGTCGCACCAGGCAGCGGCTGGCTGAAGGCCGACCACTCCTGCGCATCGTCGAGCAGCCGCAAGTCTGGCAACAATCCAGCCGGCGACACCAACGGGGCAGCGGCAGCGCTCGCCTGATCCAGGGCGGGCAGGACAGAACTGGCAGAAGACATGGGGCCAAGCGTAGCGCAGCAGGCCCCGCCATTTCTTGACGAAGATCAAGCAGAGGCTGCGCCAAGCGGTCTAAGCTCCAGTCATCCCAAGCATCGACCAACCCGGAGAACCCACCATGTACCAAAAAATCCTTGTCGCTACCGACGGCTCCACCCTGTCCAAAAAAGCCGTCGCCCACGCCATCGCGCTGGCGGGCGTGAGTGGGGCTGAGCTGGTGGCCCTCAAGGTGGTACCGCGCTACCCCCAGAGCTATTTCGAGGGCGGGCTGGCGTTACAGGCGGCCGAAGTCAGCCGGGTGGAGCAACAGTGGGCCGAAGCGGCCCAGGGGGTGGTGGATGCCGTGAAAAAGGCGGCCGAGGCCAAGGGCGTCAAGGCCCGCAGCATCACGGTCAAGTCAGACCTGGTGTCGGACGCCATCATTGCGGCAGCCAAGAAACAGAAGTGCGACCTGATCGTCATGGCCTCGCACGGCCGCCGCGGCGTCAAACGCCTGTTGCTGGGCAGCGAAACGCAGCAGGTGCTGACCCACTCGCACGTGCCGGTGCTGGTCTTGCGCTGAGACCCAGCCCGCCTCAGGCGGCGCTGTATTGGGCGCGCAACAGGTTTTTCTGAACCTTGCCCATGGCGTTGCGCGGCAACTCCGGCACCAGCAGGCACTGCTTGGGCACCTTGAAATTGGCCAGCCGCGCTTTCAGGCTGGCCAAAATCGCCACCGGGTCGGGCGCCGCGCCCGGTTTGGCGATCACCAGCGCCAGCCCCACCTCGCCAAAATCGGCGTGCGGCACGCCAATCACCGCGCTCTCGGCCACACCGGCGAACTCATTGATGTAGCCCTCAATCTCCGCCGGGTAGACGTTGTAGCCGCCGCTGATGATCAGATCCTTGCTGCGCCCCACAATCGTCACATAGCCGTCGGCGTCGATCCGGCCCACATCGCCGGTCTTGAAGAAGCCATCGGCCGTGAATTCTTCGGCGGTCTTCTCCGGCATCCGCCAGTAACCCTTGAACACATTGGGGCCGGCCACTTCGATGCCGCCGGTCTCGCCCACCGGCGCCACTTGGCCCTGTTCGCCCACCACGCGCAGCCGCACCCCCGGCAGGGGCCGACCCACCGTGCCGCCCCGGCGCTCGCCCTCGCTGGCCCGGTAGGGGTTGGAGGTGAGCATCACCGTCTCGCTCATGCCGTAACGCTCCACGATGGTGTGGCCGGTGCGACGCTGCCACTCGGTGAAGGTTTCAATCAGCAGCGGCGCCGAACCGGCAATGAACAGGCGCATGCCACGTGCCACCTCGGGGATGAGGCCGGGCTCGGCCAGCAGGCGCACATACAGGGTGGGCACCCCCATGAACACGGTGGCACGCGGCATGGCCGCCAGCACCTGGCGCGGGTCGAATTTGGCCAGCCAGATCATCTTGCTGCCATTGAGCAGTGCCGCATGAATCGCCACAAACAGCCCGTGCACATGAAAAATCGGCAGGGCGTGGATCAGCACATCGCCGCCTTCGGCCGCGCTGCGCCAGCCCCAGCTGGTCTTGAGCACCTGGGCGTTGCTCAGCAGGTTGCCGTGCGTCAGCATCGCGCCCTTGCTGCGCCCGGTGGTACCGCTGGTGTAGAGAATGGCCACCAGATCGTCCGCAGCCCGCGGCACCACCGCCTGCTGGTCGGCGCAGTAGGCGGCGCGCGACAGCAGTGAGCCGGTGCGGTCGTCATTCAGGGTGAACACATGCCGGGTGCCGGCCTGAAAGGCGATCTTGCTGACCCAGCCAAAGTTTTTACCGGTGCAGACCACCACCGCCGGTTCGGCGTTGCCAATGAAATACTGGATTTCCAAACGCTGGTAAGCCGTGTTCAGCGGCAGAAACACCAGCCCGGCGCGAAGGGTGGCCAGGTAGAGCAGCAGGGCTTCAACGGATTTCTCCACCTGCACCGCCACCCGCGCACCCTCGGGCAGCTGCAAGGAGGTCAGCAGATTGGCCAGCATGGCGCTGGCGCGGTCCAGGTCGCGCCAGCTGTAGTGCAGACCGTGGTCGGTTTCCACGGCAATGCTGTCCAGATCGGCCGGAAACGCCGCGCGCAGCGCGGCATACAGATTGCCCGTAGCCGGGCTTTGCGAGGGTTGGGCTGTGGTCATGGCACGGCTTTGGGGCTAAGGGGAGGTGTCAAGGTCTGGCCGGCGCCAGCCACCGTTGGCGCTGCTTCAAAAGCTTGGCGGTCGTTTGTCCAGAAAGGCGTACACGCCTTCCCGGTGCTCGGTGCTGGCGGCATAGGCGTAGGGGTCAGCGCCGGCATTTGCTTCACTATTGATAGCGAAAGACCCAATACTGGCATGGCCTGGCGCCAGATTTGGCATCAAAGCACGCAGGGTCTGCTTGTTCATGCGGGCAGCCTGCGGCGCCAGCGCCGCCACCCGCTGCAGCGTTGCCTCGGCCTCGGCGGCCAAGCCGTCGTCAGGCACCACCCGGCTCAGGAAGCCACGCGCCAGCATCTGCGGCGCGTCCAGAACGGCGGCTTCCAGCAGCAGCTCCCGCGCGGTCAGCGCGCCGGCTTCGCGCGCCACCAGGGCAGCTTCGCGCGGGGCCATCGGAAACCCGAGGCGGGCGATGGGCGCACCAAAGCGGGCGCTGGCAGCGGCCAGCCGCAGGTCGCAGCAGCTGGCAATCTCCAGACCGGCGCCCATGCAGTTGCCGACAATGTGTGCCACCAGCGGCACATCACAGTCCAGCATGGCCTGCAGTGCCGGCCAGACCTCGGCTTCATGAAACTGGCGCAGGCTCTCAGCCTTGAAGCGGAAATCCGGGTACTCGGAGATGTCGCCGCCGGCGCAGAAATGCGCACCCTCCCCACTCACCAGCACGCAGCGCAGGCTGTCTCGCCGGGCCAGATCGACAAACACGCGGCGCAGGTCGCGCCACATCTGACGCGTCATGGCATTGAAGCGCGCCGGGTGGCGCAGCGTGACGCGTGCCACGCCGCCGTGATGCGCCAATGCGATGCCGGCCTGCATGCCCAGGGCAGCGCCTAGTCGAGCTTGGCGCCCGACGCTTTGACCACCGCCGCCCAGCGCTTGACCTCGGCGCCGACGAAGCTGCCAAACTGCGCCGGCGACAGGTTGCCGAACTCGGCGCCATTGCTGGCCCAGATGGCCTTGAGCTCGTCCGTGGCCGCCGCGCGGCGGATTTCTTCGACGATGCGCGCCTGCACATCGGCAGGCGTGCCCTTGGGCGCCCACAGACCGTACCAGGTGGTGACGGTGTAGTCCGGCAGACCCAGCTCAGCGGCACAGGGCACATCGGGGAAAGCCGGGTTGCGCTTGGGACCCGACACCATCAGGGCCTTGATGCGGCCGCCCTTGATGTGCCCGGCCGACGAGCCCAGGCCGTCGAACATCATGTCCACCTGCCCGCTGATCAGGTCGCGCAACGCCGGGCCAGCGCCGGTGTAGGGGATGTGGGTGATGAAGGTGCCGGTCTGCTGCTTGAACAGCTCACCGGCCAGGTGGTGCGAAGTCCCGGTGCCGGCCGAGCCGTAATTCAAGCGGCCCGGGCTGGCCTTGACCTGGGCGACAAAGGCCTTGAAATCCCCGGTGACGCTCTTGGGGTTGACCACCAAGACCTGCGGCACATTGGCCATCAGCGCCAGCGGCACGAAATCTTTTTCGATGTCGTAGTCGAGCTTGGGGTACATCGACGGCGCAATGGCATGGTGCACTGCCCCCATGAACAGGGTGTAGCCGTCTGGCGCCGCCTTGGCTGCCACGCCGGCGCCAAGCGTGCCACCGGCACCACCCCGGTTGTCAATCACCATGTTTTTGCCGGTCTGCTTGGAAAATTGGGCCGACAGAGGCCGGGCGAAGGCATCGGTGCCACCACCGGCCGGGAACGGCACGACCAGATTGACCGGCTTGGTGGGCCAGGCTGATTGCGCGCGGCCCACCAGGGGCAGCGCGAGCACACCGGCGGCCGCAGCCGCCCGCAGCACAGCACGACGGCTGGCGGGGTGATCAGAATGATTCATCGACCTTGTCTCCTGTTGTTATCACACATTCATACAAAAATGCTACTATTAATATAGCAAACTATTCAATATCCACTTGGCCTGGAGGCCTATTTGGCACTCGCCGCTTGGCGGGTCACGGCCCACCACATGGCACCGCCACCGACGATCATCGGCAGGCACAGCCACTGGCCCATGCTCAGGCCCATTGCCAGCACACCCAGGTGCGCATCGGGCTCGCGGAAGTATTCGGCCACAAAGCGGAACACGCCGTAGCCCAGCAAAAACACGGCCGCCACCGCACCGCGAGGGCGGGTATGGCGGGCATAGAGCCACAGCAGCAGGAACAACAGCAAGCCTTCGAGCAAAAACTGGTAAATCTGCGACGGGTGGCGCGGCAGCTCGCCGGCGCCGCGGAACACCATGCCCCAGGGCAGGTCCGGGCTACAGAGGCGGCCCCACAGCTCGCCGTTGATGAAGTTGCCCACGCGTCCGGCGGCCAGTCCGGTCGGCACGCAGGGCGCAACAAAATCGGCCACCTGCAGCCAGGGCTTGCCCCGCGAGCGTGCGAACCAGACCATGGCCACAATCACGCCCAGCATGCCGCCGTGGAAACTCATGCCGCCCTGCCAGACCGCCAGCACCTCCAGCGGGTGCGCCAAATAGTAGGCGGGTTTGTAAAACAGGCAGTAGCCCAGCCGGCCGCCGACCACCACGCCCATGACGCCCAGGAACAGAATGTCCTCCACGTCCTGCCGCGACCAGGCCTGCGCCCCGGTGAGCGAGGCAAAAGGCTCATGGCGCAAACGCCGAAGACCCAGCAACATGAACAAGCCAAAGGCCGCCAGGTAGGTCAGACCGTACCAGTGCACGGCAAGGGGCCCGAGCTGGAGCGCGACCGGATCGATGGAGGGGTGCATCAACATGGCGCCATTGTGCCTGTGTTCGCCGCCCCCGTTCACCCCCTGTCGAGGGCTAAAATCCGGCTCTCCTCAACCGTCCCAGCCCTTCCAGCCATGAGCGACTCCAAAGTTATCCCGGTGCATGCCATCAACGCGCGCAGCAAAAACATCACCGAGGGCAAGTCGCGGGCGCCGAACCGCTCGATGTACTACGCCATGGGCTATGAAGCCGACGACTTCAAAAAACCCATGGTCGGGGTGGCCAATGGCCACAGCACCATCACCCCCTGCAACTCCGGCCTGCAGAAGTTGGCCGACGCGGCGATTGCCGGCATTGAAGAGGCCGGCGGCAACGCCCAGGTGTTCGGCACGCCCACCATCTCGGACGGCATGGCCATGGGCACCGAAGGCATGAAGTACTCGCTGGTCAGCCGCGAAGTCATCTCGGATTGCATCGAGACCTGCGTGCAGGGCCAGTGGATGGACGGCGTGGTGGTGGTGGGCGGCTGCGACAAGAACATGCCGGGCGGCCTGATGGGCATGCTGCGTGCCAATGTGCCGGCCATTTACGTCTACGGCGGCACCATCCTGCCCGGGCACTACCAGGGTCGGGACCTCAACATCGTCAGCGTGTTTGAAGCCGTGGGCGAAAACGCAGCCGGCCGGCTCAGCGACGCCGACCTGCTGGAAATTGAGCGCCGCGCCATCCCGGGCACCGGCTCCTGCGGCGGCATGTACACCGCCAACACCATGTCCTCGGCCTTCGAGGCGCTGGGCATCTCGCTGCCCTACTCCAGCACCATGGCCAACCCGCACGACGAGAAACTCAACTCGGCCCGCGAGTCGGCCAAAGTGCTGGTGGAGGCCATCAAAAAAGACATCAAGCCGCGCGATATCGTGACGCGCCAGTCGATCGAAAACGCGGTGGCCGTGATCATGGCCACCGGTGGTTCCACCAACGCTGTGTTGCACTTCCTGGCCATTGCCCACGCCGCTGGCGTGGAATGGACGATTGACGACTTCGAGCGCGTGCGCGTCAAAACCCCCGTGCTGTGCGACCTAAAACCCAGCGGCAAATATTTGGCGGTCGATTTGCACCGCGCCGGCGGCATCCCGCAGGTCATGAAAACCCTGCTGGTGGCCGGCCTGCTGCATGGCGACTGCCTGACCATCACCGGTCAGACCCTGGCCGAAGTGCTCAAAGACGTCCCCGATGCACCGCGCCCCGACCAGGACGTGATCCGCCCCATCAGCAACCCGATCTATGCGCAGGGCCACTTGGCCATCCTCAAAGGCAACCTCAGCCCCGAGGGCTGTGTGGCCAAGATCACCGGCCTGAAAAACCCGGTCATGACCGGCCCGGCCCGCGTGTTTGACGACGAGCAATCGGCGTTGGCCGCGATCCTGGCCAACAAGATTGTTCCGGGCGACGTCATGGTCTTGCGCTACCTGGGCCCCAAGGGCGGCCCCGGCATGCCCGAAATGCTGGCGCCCACCGGCGCGCTGGTCGGCCAGGGTCTGGGCGAGTCGGTCGGCCTGATCACCGACGGCCGTTTTTCCGGTGGTACCTGGGGCATGGTGGTGGGCCACGTGGCGCCAGAAGCGGCCGTTGGCGGCCTGATTGCGTTGATTGAGGAAGGCGACTCGATCACCATCGATTCGCACCAGCTGTTGCTGCAACTCAACGTCAGCGACGCGCTGATCGCCCAGCGGCGTGCCGCCTGGACTGCCCCGGCGCCGCGCTACACCCGCGGTGTGCAGGCCAAGTTCGCCTTCAATGCCTCCACCGCCAGCAAGGGCGCGGTGCTCGACAACTACTGACAGGCGGCCGGGAGGGGCCCGGCAGCCGCGCTCAGCGCCGGCCCTTGTCAGGCGGCAGGCCTTGCGCTTGGCGCTGACGGTCGATACGGGCTTGCCGGCGCGCCTGTTCGCGCCGCATTACCTGGCGGCGGGTGTAGCCGTAGGCATCTGCCCAGGCCCACCACAGCACGGCCAAGCCAAAGGGCGTCAAGACCAGCCACCAGCTCCAGCCTGCGACCGGGCCCAAGGCAAAATACTTCAATGCCAGCAGCAGCAGGCCAAGTCCGAGCAGGTACATGCGACATCCTGTTGGTGTGATGGCCCCACGCAGGGCCGTGGCGGAGCCTCCCCCGTACAATGCACTGTACGCCCTTTAACCCTGACCACAAGGATCAAACCATGTTCATGCGCATGCTGTATGCCCTGGCCGGCGCCGCCATCATCGCCACGCCAGCCATGGCCGACCAGGCCCTGGCCAACAGCAAGAACTGCATGGCCTGCCATGCGATGGAACGCAAGCTGGTCGGCCCGTCCTACAAAGATGTGGCCAAAAAGTACGCCAGCCAAAAGGGTGCGGCGGAGCAGCTCGCCAGCAAGATCGTCAAAGGCGGTTCAGGCGTCTGGGGCGCCATCCCCATGCCCGCCAATCCGCAAGTCAACGAGGCCGACGCCAAAAAATTGGCCGCCTGGGTGCTGAGCCAATGATCAGCCTCGGCAGGCCGGCTCAATAAGCCTGACCCAGCTGGCTCAAAATCGCCGGGTTTTCCAGCGTGGAGGTGTCCTGGGTGATGGTTTCACCCTTGGCCAGCGAACGCAGCAGCCGGCGCATGATCTTGCCGGAGCGGGTCTTGGGCAGGTTTTCTCCGAAACGGATGTCCTTTGGTTTGGCAATCGGGCCGATTTCCTTGGCCACCCAGTCGCGCAGCTGTTTGGCGATCGCCTTGGCCTCGTCGCCCGTGGGCATGGGTCGCTTGAGCACCACAAACGCGCAGATCGCTTCACCCGTCAGGTCGTCGGGCCGGCCCACCACGGCGGCCTCCGCCACCAGATCGGTCTTGGCAACCAGCGCAGATTCGATTTCCATCGTGCCCATGCGGTGGCCGGAGACGTTGAGCACGTCGTCGATACGTCCTGTGATGCGGAAGTAGCCGCGGTCGGCGCTGCGCACCGCACCGTCGCCAGCCAGGTACAGGCGGCCGCCCATTTCTTCGGGGAAATAGCTCTTCTTGAAGCGCTCGGCATCATTCCAGATGGTACGGATCATGGACGGCCACGGGCGCTTGATGACCAGTATGCCACCGGAGCCGTTGGGCACATCCTTGCCCGCTTCGTCCACGATGGCGGCCATGATGCCCGGCAGGGGCAGCGTGCAACTGCCCGGCACCAGCGGCGTGGCGCCTGGCAGCGGCGTGATCATGTGGCCACCGGTCTCGGTCTGCCAGAAGGTATCCACGATGGGGCAACGTTCACCGCCCACGTGCCGGTAGTACCACATCCAGGCCTCGGGGTTGATTGGCTCGCCGACCGAGCCCAGGATGCGCAGCGAACTGAGGTCAGAACGGGCCGGGTGCACCTTCTCGTCGGCCTCGGCCGCCTTGATCAGCGAGCGGATGGCGGTGGGCGCAGTGTAGAAGATGCTGCACTTGTGGCGCTCGATCATCTGCCAGAAACGGCCGGCGTTAGGGTAGGTCGGTACGCCCTCGAAGATGATCTGGGTGGCGCCAGCCGCCAGCGGGCCGTAGGCCACGTAGGCGTGACCGGTGATCCAGCCGATGTCGGCGGTGCACCAGAACACATCGTCATTGCGCAGGTCGAAGGTCCAGTCCATCGTGAGCTTGGCCCACAGCACAAAGCCGCCGGTGGCATGCTGCACGCCCTTGGGTTTGCCGGTGGAGCCGGAGGTGTAGAGGATGAACAGCGGATGTTCGGCGCCCACCGGCACGGGCGGGCACGCTGTGCTTTGGCCCGCCAAGGCTTGCGCGAAGGTCTTGTCGCGGCCGGCCACCATATTGCAGGCGGTGGCGGTGCGTTCATAGACAAAAACGTTTTTGATGGACTCGCAGCCACCCAGTCCCAGCCCCTCGTCCACGATCGCTTTCAGCGGCAGCTCCTTGCCGCCACGCATCTGGTAGTTGGCCGTGATCACCGCCACCGCGCCGGCATCGATGATGCGCTCCTGCAGCGCCTTGGCCGAGAAGCCGCCAAACACCACGCTGTGCGTGGCGCCGATGCGGGCGCAGGCCTGCATCGCAATCACGCCTTCGAGCGTCATCGGCATGTACACCAGCACCCGGTCGCCTTTTTGGATACCGTGCGCCTTGAGCGCGTTGGCAAACTGGCTGACCCGCTCGAGCAGCTCGCGGTAGGAGGTTTTGGTGACCGCGCCGTCGTCGGCCTCGAAGATCACCGCCGTCTTGTGCTCATTGGGCGTGCCCATATGCTTGTCCAGGCAGTTGGCGGAGGCATTGAGCTCACCGTCGTCGAACCACTTGTAAAACGGGGCATTCGACTCATCGAGGGTGCGGGTGAAGGGCTTGGTCCAGCGCACATTGTCGCGGGCCAGGCGGGCCCAGAAGCCTTCAAAATCGCGCTCGGCCTCGGCACACAGGGCGTTGTAGCCGGCCATGCCGGAGATACGGGCACTGCGGACCGTCGCCTCGCTCGGTGGAAACACGCGGTTTTCAACCAGCATGGACTGCATGGCAGATGATGATTCACTCATGAACTGTCTCCTGTAATGATTTGAAACCGGACGCGACTGTCAGGGGTCGCACTTACAAGCCACTGACTGGCATCAAGCTTACAACGTCAAGCCACGGCGCAGGGCGTCTTGACGCAGGGTGCAGGCCCCTACAATCGACGGGAAACGCGCAAGACACCTCCCCGAAAGACTGCCCATGAAGCCCGATGCACCGTCCGAAACCCGCCGCATGCGGCCATTGCCAAAATTCATCTTTGCCAGTCGCTGGCTGCAGTTGCCACTGTACATCGGGCTGATTGCCGCACAGGGCGTCTATGTGTTCCACTTCTGGGTCGAGCTGGTGCACCTGTTGGAGGCCGCCTTTGGGAGCCAGACCGCGCTGCAGGCGCTGATTTCGAGCATAGGCTACAAGGAAACTGCAGTCACCACGGGCCTCAATGAGACCATCATCATGCTGGTGGTGCTGGCGCTGATCGATGTGGTGATGATCTCCAACCTGCTGATCATGGTGATTGTGGGGGGTTACGAGACCTTTGTCAGCCGGATGGAACTCGAGGGCCACCCCGATCAGCCCGAATGGTTGAGCCATGTCAACGCCTCGGTGCTCAAGGTCAAACTGGCCACAGCCATCATCGGCATCAGTTCCATCCACCTGCTCAAAACCTTCATCAATGCCGCCAACTACGACGCGAAGGTGTTGATCGCGCAAACCGTGATCCACGTCACCTTTCTGTTGTCCGCCATGGCCATTGCCTACACCGATCGCCTGATGTCGCGTCCGGATGGGGCCGTCCACTAGATTGGTCGGCTCCGGCTACCAAGCAACACCACCACGCCGAGCACACCGCTGACAAGCGAGCCCAGCAGCACGCCGAGTTTGACCTGGGCCTCGTAGATCGCGTCAGCCCCTTCAAACGCCAGGGAGCCGATGAACAGGCTCATGGTGAAGCCGACACCACACAGCACGCAAACACCCCAGAACTGCCCCCAACTGCTGCCAGCCGGCAAGCGCGCCCCGCCCCACCGGATCAGCAGCCACGACGCGCCAAACACGCCGGCGGCCTTGCCGACCACCAGGCCCAGCACAATGCCCAGCGGCACGGACTGCAACAGCGTGCCCGGGGTCACCCCCGCCAGCGCCACACCGGCATTGGCAAAGGCAAACACCGGCAGCACCAGGTAGGCTACCCAGGGGTGCAGGGCGTGCTCGGCCCGGCCCAGCGGCGAGCCACCGCGGCCATCGGAGATCGGGATGGCCAAGGCCGTGACCACTCCGGCCAGGGTGGCATGGACGCCGGACTTGAGCACGCAAACCCACACCACCAGGCCCACGATCACGTAGGGACCGACTGCCATCACCCGCAAGCGGTTGAGCGCCAGTAACACCAGGGCGCCCAGGCCAGCGGCCACCAGCATTGGCGGCGACAGATCGGCGGTATAAAAAAAGGCAATCACCAAAATCGCCCCCAGGTCGTCAATGATGGCCACCGCCGTCAGAAACACCTTGAGCGAAGCCGGCACCCGGCTGCCCAGCAGCACCAGAATACCCAGCGCAAAGGCAATGTCGGTCGCCATGGGAATGCCCCAGCCGCGCAGCGCCACCGGGTCGCCCCAGTTGACCGCCGCGTACAGGGCCGCCGGCAGCACCATGCCGCCCAGTGCCGCACCGGCTGGGAGCAGCGCCTGCGCCTTGGAAGCCAACTCGCCTTCGAGCAACTCGCGCTTGATCTCCAGCCCCACCAGGAAGAAGAACACCGCCATCCAGAGGTCGTTGACCCAGACCAGCAGCGGCTTCGCCAACACAAGGCCGTGCACACCGATGCGGACTTCGCCCGGAATCTGCAGGAAACGTTGGTAAGCCTCGGCCCAGGGTGAGTTGCTGACCAGCAGCGCCATCACGGCGGCCAGCGCCAGCAACACACCGCCGAGCGACTGTGCATTGACAAACTGGTTGGCAGTTCGGGCAATGAATTTGAGCATGTTGGGTTGGCTTCGGCGTCAGCGTCGCTCAAAGTCGCTTGGTTAAACTCGAAACATTGTCACCCAATCCCGCGCTCCCTAACCGAAGGCTTTCCCCCATGAGCACCATCCGCCAGGACGACCTGATCGAATCCGTCGCTGCCGCCCTGCAGTACATCAGCTACTACCACCCGGCCGACTATATTGCCCACCTGGCGCGCGCCTACACCCGCGAGCAGAGCCCGGCGGCCAAGGACGCCATGGCGCAGATCCTGACCAACAGCAAGATGAGCGCCACCGGCCACCGGCCGATCTGTCAGGACACCGGCATCGTCAACGTTTTCCTCAAGCTCGGCATGAACGTGCGGCTGGAGGGCTTCAGCGCCGGTCTGGACGACGCCATCAATGAAGGCGTACGCCGTGCCTACAACCACCCCGACAACACCCTGCGCGCCAGCATCGTGGCCGACCCCGAGTTTGCCCGCAAGAACACCAAGGACAACACCCCGGCCGTGATCTTCACCGAGATCGTGCCCGGCGACACGCTGGAGGTGACGGTGGCCGCCAAGGGTGGCGGCAGCGAGAACAAAAGCAAGATGATCATGCTCAACCCGGGCGACTCGGTGGTCGACTGGGTGCTCAAGACCGTGCCCACCATGGGCGCCGGCTGGTGCCCGCCCGGCTTGCTGGGCATCGGCATTGGTGGCACCGCCGAAAAAGCGGTGCTGATGGCCAAGGAAAGCCTGATGGAGGACCTGGACATGTACGAGCTGCAGGCCAAGGCCAGTGCTGGCGCCGTTTTGAGCCAGACCGAGGCGCTGCGCCTGGAACTGTTCGAGAAAGTCAACGCATTGGGTATCGGCGCCCAGGGGCTGGGCGGTCTGACCACGGTGCTCGACGTTAAGCTCAAGATGGACCCCACCCACGCGGCCAGCAAGCCGGTGGCCATGATCCCCAACGGCGCCGCCACGCGCCACGCGCATGTGGTGCTGGACGGCTCGGGCCCGGCCTTCATGGAGCCGCCCAGCCTGGACCTGTGGC
>JBEGOC010000214.1:0-4760 GCA_041182225.1 Pseudomonadota bacterium
GCCCAGCGGATAGGAGAATAAAGCACCTCTGACCTCTGAATACTGGGACAGTCCGTGCTGTTCGTCCAGCGTCGGCGGCGCACCCCCGATGCGCAGACTGCGGCCAGCATACTTCGTTTCATGCGAAAACGGGTGTGCGACTTCAAGCTGGTGTGGCTTATTGGGTTCAGCGATCTGCCCAAGATCACCTCTGGCAAGGTTCGGCGTGTCGAATATGCCAATTAGGTTTGCGGGTTTTGTTGGGCCAGCAGCGTAGTCAAACCCATCAGGCGAAAAAAAGCCCGCGGCAAGCGGGCTTTTTTATGGCAGAAACCGAATTATTTCAGTTTCATTTCCTTGTAGTCCACATGCTTGCGCGCTTTGGGATCAAATTTCTTGATCAGCATCTTCTCGGGCATGGTTTTCTTGTTTTTGCTGGTCGTGTAGAAGTGACCGGTGCCGGCTGTGGATTCCAGCTTGATTTTTTCGCGTCCGCCTTTGGTTGCCATAGTGCTGCTCCTTAAGCTTGGCCACGTGCGCGCAGGTCTGCGAGCACTGAATCGATACCGTTCTTGTCGATGAGACGCAGACCGGCGTTGGAAATGCGCAGGCGCACCCAGCGGTTTTCGGTCTCGACCCAGAAGCGGCGGTATTGCAGGTTCGGAAGGAACCGGCGCTTGGTTTTGTTGTTGGCGTGGGACACATTGTTCCCCACCATCGGGCCCTTGCCCGTGACTTCACATACGCGTGCCATGTGGACACTCCATGATTTTCAAAACGGCAGTCACTGACGTGAGCGCCTCACCTCGCCAAGATCCAGGGTGGCGGTAACCCGCTTGCTTCAGCCCAGCCCTTCATGCGGCCAAGTTCAGCAAAGCCTGTGATTATAGCCGGGCTTCAGCCCTGTTCCAGAAAGCGTTGGGCGTCCAGCGCCGCCATGCAGCCGGTGCCAGCGCTGGTGATGGCCTGACGGTACACATGGTCCTGCACGTCACCGGCGGCAAACACGCCTGGCACGCTGGTCATGGTGGCAAAGCCCTTGAGCCCGCCCTGCGTCACGATGTAGCCGCCCGTCATCTCGAGCTGGCCCTGGAAGATGTCGGTGTTGGGGGAATGGCCAATGGCAATGAAACAGCCTTTGAGGGTGATGTCTTCGGTGGCCCCGCTGCGCGTGTCCTTCAGGCGGATGCCGGTCACGCCGCTGGCGTCGCCCAGCACCTCGTCCAGCGTCTGGAAGGTTTTGAGCTCGATCTTGCCGGCCGCCACTTTGTCCATCAGCTTGTCGATCAGGATCGCTTCGGCCTTGAACTTGTCGCGCCGGTGCACCAGGTAGACCTTGCTGGCGATGTTGGACAGGTACAGCGCTTCTTCGACCGCCGTGTTGCCGCCGCCAACTACGCAGCAGAGCTCGTTACGGTAGAAGAAACCGTCGCAGGTGGCACAGCCGGACACGCCGCGGCCCATGAACGCGGTCTCGGATGGTAGGCCCAAGTACTTGGCCGAGGCGCCGGTGGCCAGGATCAGAGCGTCGCAAGTGTAGGTGCCGCTGTCGCCCTTGAGGGTGAAGGGCCGTTGGCTGAAATCGACCGCGTTGATGTGGTCAAACACGATCTCGGTCTTGAAGCGCTCGGCATGGGCCAAAAAGCGCTGCATCAGCTCGGGCCCCTGCACGCCGTCCACGTCGGCCGGCCAATTGTCGACGTCGGTGGTGGTCATGAGTTGGCCGCCCTGGGCGATGCCGGTGATCAGCAAAGGACTGAGATTGGCGCGGGCGGCGTAGATGGCAGCCGTGTAGCCGGCGGGGCCAGAGCCGAGGATCAGAACCTTGGCGTGTCGGGATACGGACATGGAGAAAACCTTTGCGAAAATGGAAATTGGGCGTGTACAGTCGGGGTTCGGGCGGCTCCCAGCCGCAGGCAGGAGGCGTGGGCCTGTGACCCGGCCCGAGCGCGATGCCACCATTGTATGAATCCTGGCCCCAGACCTGCTGCTGACCCGTCTTTGCCCCCATGACTTATTCACTCCATACCCTCCAACCGAACCGCCAGACGCCGGCGCCGGCCCGCTCGGGGTGGGGCCGTTTTGCGGACGAGTTCGGGCTGGTGCTGGGCCTGTTGTTGCTGACCTTCTGGCTGTTGGCGCTGCTCACCTATTCGGCGCAGGATGCAGCCTGGTCGACCTCTGGCCTGGGCGGCCCGGTGCGCAACCGAGCCGGGCAACTGGGCGCCTGGCTGGCCGATGCCAGCTATTTCCTGCTCGGCTTTTCGGTTTGGTGGTGCGTTGCGGTGGCGCTGCGGCTGTGGTTGGCCGGCCTGGCGCGCTGGCTGCGCGGCCGCGATCCAGACAGGTCGGTGCCGGACACCGACCAAGGCCTTGAAGCCTCGCCCTGGGTCCGGCGCGGCATCTTTGCGGTGGGCCTGGCGCTGCTGCTCTACGGCAGCGTCAGCCTGGAGTGGGTGCGGCTGGCCAGCCTCGAGCCGCGCCTGCCGGGCCATGGTGGCGGCGTTCTGGGCTACTGGCTGGGACCATTGAGCGTGCATTGGCTGGGCCCTGTCGGCTCGGCCCTGGTCGGGATCGTGCTGATGCTGGCTGGCGCGGCGCTGGTGTTTGGCTTCTCCTGGGGGCTGGTCGCGGAACGCTTGGGTGCCTGGCTCATGTCGTGGATCGAGTCGCAACGCGAAAAACGTGAGCTGGCGCAGGACATTGCCCTGGGCCAGCAGGCTGCGCGTGAGCGAGAGGATGTGGTGCTTGAAGAGCGCGAGGAGGGGGTGCTGGCGCATGTGGCCGCGCCCATGGTGATCGAGCCGGTGCTGGTTGAGCTGCCCAAGAGCGAGCGGGTGGCGAAAGAGCGGCAAAAACCCCTGTTTACCGAATTGCCGGACAGCCGCCTGCCGCAGGTCGACTTGCTGGATGGCGCGCAGGTGCGCCAGGAGACGGTGGCGCCCGAGACGCTGGAGATGACCAGCCGCATGATCGAGAAAAAGCTCAAGGATTTCGGCGTCGAGGTGCGGGTGGTGCTGGCGCAGCCCGGCCCGGTGATCACGCGCTACGAGATCGAGCCGGCCACCGGCGTCAAGGGTTCGCAGATCGTCGGGCTGGCCAAGGACCTGGCGCGCTCGCTCAGCCTGGTGTCGATCCGGGTGGTCGAAACCATTCCCGGCAAAAATTACATGGCGCTGGAGTTACCCAATGCCAAGCGGCAGTCGATCAAGCTGTCGGAAATCCTGGGCTCGGCCGTGTACAACGAAGCCAAGTCCATGCTGACCATGGGCCTGGGCAAGGACATCATCGGTAACCCGATCGTGGCCGATCTGGCCAAGATGCCGCACGTGCTGGTGGCCGGCACCACCGGCTCGGGCAAGTCGGTCGGCATCAATGCCATGATTCTGAGCCTGCTGTACAAGGCCGAGGCGCGCGATGTGCGGCTGCTGATGATCGACCCCAAGATGCTGGAAATGTCGGTCTATGAGGGAATTCCGCACCTGCTGGCGCCAGTGGTCACCGACATGAAGCAGGCCGCGCACGGCCTGACCTGGTGCGTGGCCGAAATGGAGCGCCGCTACAAACTGCTCAGCAAAATGGGCGTCCGTAACCTGGCTGGCTACAACGCCAAGATCGACGACGCCAAGGCCCGGAGCGAGCACATCGGCAACCCGTTCAGCCTGACCCCGGAGGCACCGGAGCCGCTGGACCGTCTGCCGCACATCGTGGTGGTGATTGACGAACTGGCCGACCTGATGATGGTGGTGGGCAAGAAGATCGAGGAGCTGATCGCGCGGCTGGCGCAAAAAGCCCGCGCCGCCGGCATTCACCTGATCCTGGCCACGCAGCGACCCAGTGTGGACGTGATCACCGGCCTGATCAAGGCCAACATCCCTACCCGGATCGCGTTCCAGGTGTCGAGCAAGATCGACAGCCGAACCATCCTCGACCAGATGGGGGCCGAAGCACTGCTGGGCATGGGCGACATGCTCTACATGCCCAGCGGCACCGGATTGCCAGTGCGGGTCCACGGCGCCTTTGTGAGCGACGAGGAGGTGCACCGCGTGGTGAGTTACCTCAAGAGCCAGGGCGAGCCTGATTACATCGAGGGCGTGCTCGAAGGCGGCACCGTCGATGGCGAGGGCGATGCCCTGGGCGAGGGCGGCAGCGCTGGCGGCGAGAAAGACCCGATGTACGACCAGGCGGTGGAGGTGGTGCTGAAAAACCGCAAGGCCAGCATCTCGCTGGTGCAACGCCACCTCAAGATCGGCTACAACCGCGCCGCCCGGCTGGTCGAAGACATGGAAAACGCCGGCCTGGTCAGCAGCATGAGCAGCAGCGGGCAGCGCGATATCCTGGTGCCGGCGCGCGCTGAATGAGGCCCGGCATGAGGCGATTTGCTCCTATTCTTATAGTGATAGCCTCAAGCTGGGCAAGGGCTGGCGGCCTGGAAAGTCTTGAGAGTTTCGTCAAGACGACCAAGTCCGGACGGGCCGACTTCACCCAGGCAGTGACGGCGCCGCCCAAGGACGGTGCCGCCGGCCGCACCCGGACCTCCACCGGCAGCTTTGAATTTGCCCGCCCCAACCGCTTTCGTTTCAGCTACCGCAAGCCCTTCGAGCAGACCATCGTCGCTGACGGCCAGACGCTCTGGCTGCATGACCTGGACCTGAACCAAGTCACCGCGCGCAAGCAGGCGCAGGCGCTGGGCGCCACGCCGGCCGCGCTGATCGCCTCGGCCGCCGACCTGAGCGCCCTGCAGGCGGACTTCAACCTGGTGGACGCGCCGGCGCGCGATG
>JBEGOC010000215.1:0-5265 GCA_041182225.1 Pseudomonadota bacterium
CTGAAGAAAAAAGCCCAGGCGGTCATCATCGCCACCGGCTCCGAAGTGCAGCTGGCGCTCAAGGCACAGGAGCTGCTGGCCGCCCGCAGGATTGCGGTGCGGGTGGTCTCCATGCCCAGCACCACCACCTTTGACCGGCAGGATGCCGCCTACAAAACCGCCGTGCTGCCCAAGGGGCTGCCGCGTGTGGCGGTGGAGATGGGTGCCACCGACGGCTGGTGGAAATACGGCTGTGCGGCGGTGGTCGGCATTGACACCTACGGCGAGTCGGCGCCGGCGCCGGTGCTGTTCAAGCACTTCGGCTTCACGCCCGAGAACGTGGCCGACACCGTGCAGGCGGCACTGACCCGCCACTGAGCGCGACCCCATTCACATCATCAGGAGATCTTCATGAGCATCAAGCTGGGTATCAACGGCTTTGGCCGCATTGGCCGCAATGTGCTGCGCGCCGCGCTACAAAACTTTTCCGACATCGAGGTGGTGGCCATCAACGACCTGCTCGAACCCGACTACCTGGCCTACATGCTCAAGTACGACAGCGTGCACGGCCGTTTCAAGGGCGAGGTCAGTGTCGATGGCGGCACGCTGGTCGTCAACGGCCGGCGCATCCGCCTGACGCAAGAGCGCGACCCGGCCAACCTGAAGTGGGCCGAGGTGGGCGCCGACGTGGTGATCGAGTCCACCGGCCTGTTTCTGGACAAGGCCACGGCCGAGAAGCACCTGGCTGCCGGCGCCAAGAAGGTCATTCTGTCGGCGCCCAGCAAGGACGACACCCCGATGTTCGTGTTTGGCGTGAACCACGCCACCTACGTCGGCCAGGCCATCATCAGCAATGCCTCCTGCACCACCAACTGCCTGGCCCCGGTGGCCAAGGTGCTCAACGACAAGTGGGGCATCAAGCGCGGCCTGATGACCACGGTGCACGCGGCCACCGCCACGCAAAAAACGGTGGACGGCCCGAGCAACAAGGACTGGCGCGGCGGCCGCGGCATCCTGGAGAACATCATCCCCAGCAGCACCGGCGCGGCCAAGGCGGTGGGCGTGGTGATTCCGGCACTCAACAAAAAGCTCACCGGCATGTCCTTCCGGGTGCCGACCAGCGATGTGTCGGTGGTCGACCTCACGGTGGAACTCAACACCGAAGCCAGCTACAAGGACATCTGCGCCGAGATGAAGGCGCAAAGCCAGGGCGCGCTCAAGGGCGTGCTGGGCTACACCGAAGACAAGGTGGTCGCCACCGATTTCCGCGGCGAAACCTGCACCAGCGTGTTTGACGCCGATGCCGGCATCGCGCTGGACAGCACCTTTGTCAAGGTGGTGGCCTGGTACGACAACGAGTGGGGCTACTCCAACAAGTGCCTGGAGATGGTGCGCGTCGTCGCTTGAGCCCGCATGTCTGAGGCCAAGACCGCGCTGCGCGCGGCACAGGTGGCCCGCCGTGATGGTTTGAAGCCTGAGCTGCGGGTGGCGGCCACAGCGACCATCGTGGCGCGTGTGCGCCGCCTGCCGGCCTGGCAGCGCGCGCGCGGCGTGCTGAGCTACATGGCGTTTGGCTCCGAGCTTGATCTGGACGAGTTGCACCGCGAGCTGTTGCAGCAAGGCCGGCTGCTGGTCGCACCCCGGGTGCCGGCGCAGGGCCGGGCGCTGGAGCTGCGGCAGCTGGTCGATCTCTCGCAAGACCTGGCGCCCAGCCGCTGGGGCATCCCCGAGCCACTGCCCGAGCGCTGCCCGCTGGTCGACCCGGCCCAGATTGACCTGGTGCTGGTGCCCGGTGTGGCGTTTGACCGCACTGGCAACCGGCTGGGCTACGGCGCCGGTTTGTATGACCGGCTGGGTCAGCGCCTGCCGCCATCGGCGCTGCGGCTGGCCTGCGTGCAGGACGCCCTGCTGGTGGATCGCGTGCCGGCCGAGCCGCACGACGCGCCGGTGGACCTGTTGGTGACCGAGTCGATGGCGCTGGTCTGCCAGCGCGACGCGCGGGCCTAGTTGCCGGGGTACTCCTCGCGCCCGTCCGGGTGCCGGGCAAAGCGCGCCGGGTCGCGGCCGTGTACCGGGGCCGTGTCCGGCCAGGGCCAGCCGCCAAACTGGGTGCGCTGGTAGTCCGCAAACGCCTGCATGATCTCGGCCCGGGTGTTCATCACAAAGGGGCCGTGCTGGGCCACCGGCTCGCCAATCGGGCGGCCTTGCAGCAGCAAAAATTCACTCTCGCCGTCGCCGTTGGCCAGCTCAACCGACGCATCACCGCGCAGCTCGATCGCGCCATGCTGCTGCACCGGGTGGCCGGCCACCTCCACCGAGGCGCCCTTGAAAAAATACAAGTGGCGCCGGGTGGCGGCGCTGGCCGCTGGCGGCAGGGTCCAGCGGGCGCCGGGCGCCATGCGCAGGGTCCAGATCGCCACATCGGCATCGGCCTGCGCGGCCCAGGAAGCGGGCGGTGCCACCAGTGGTGCTTCGGCCTGTTGCAGCCGGCCGGCAATCACGGCCACTTCGGTGTCGCGGCCCTGCGCGTCGGCCACGACCGCGTGGGGAATCCGGTCGGCCCAGAACATGGTGAAGTAGGGCGCCGCCATCTTGTGGGCTGCCGGCAGGTTGAGCCAGATCTGGAACAGCTCCAGCGGATTGGGCGCAGCGGTATTGAGCAGCGGAAACATCTCTGAATGCACCACGCCCTGGCCGGCGGTCAGCCATTGCACATCGCCCTGGCCAAAACGGGCCCGGGCACCCAGGGAATCCGAGTGGTCGATCAGGCCCTTGCGCACGATGGTCACGGTCTCGAAGCCGCGGTGCGGGTGCGACGGGAACCCCGGCACCGTGCGGCCGTGGTACATGCTCCAGCCGTCCTTGCGGCTGAAATCCTGGCCGATGTCGCGCCCGGCCAGCGAGGCCTGTGGCGCCATCTGCGCATTGGCTACCGGATAGGCGTCGTCGTGGTAGGCGCAAAACAGGAAGGGGTCGACGGTGTCCCAGGTGAAGCCCAGGGGCTTGAAGGCGAGGATGGGGTGGCTGGACATGGTGGGGCTTTCAGGCAAGCCCAGAGGTTACCCCAAGGTGCGCCGCACCGCTGGTTTGCCCTTTGGAAAGCGGACTAAAATGACCCCAGCGGCATATCGGTCATCCCGCCCGGTCCAGCCCCGCAGACCACCACCACGCCATTCCTACAAAGGCACAGCCATGTACCAGCACATCAAGATTCCCACCCAAGGCCAAAAAATCACCGTCAATGCCGATATGTCGCTCAATGTCCCCGACGAGCCGATCATCCCTTACATCGAGGGTGACGGCACGGGCTTCGACATCACCCCGGTGATGCTCAAGGTGGTGGACGCGGCGGTGGCCAAAGCCTACGGCGGCAAGCGCAAGATTCACTGGATGGAGGTGTATGCCGGCGAGAAATCCACCAAGGTCTACGGCCCTGACGTGTGGCTGCCTGAAGAAACACTCGCCGTGCTGCGCGAGTATGTGGTGTCCATCAAGGGCCCGCTCACCACACCAGTGGGCGGCGGCATCCGTTCGCTTAACGTGGCACTGCGCCAGGAGTTGGACCTCTACGTTTGCCTGCGCCCGGTGCAGTACTTCAAGGGCGTTCCCTCGCCCGTGAAGGAGCCGGAAAAAACCAACATGGTGATTTTCCGCGAGAACTCGGAAGACATCTACGCCGGCATCGAGTACGAGGCGCAGAGCGACAAAGCCAAGAAGCTCATCAGCTTCCTGATTGACGAAATGGGCGTCAAGAAGATCCGCTTCCCCAATACCTCGGGCATCGGCATCAAGCCCGTGTCCATCGAGGGCACCGAGCGCCTGGTGCGCAAGGCCATCCAGTACGCCATCGACAACGACAAGCCCAGCGTGACCATCGTTCACAAGGGCAACATCATGAAGTTCACCGAAGGCGGTTTCCGTGACTGGGCCTATGCCCTGGCGCAGAGGGAGTTTGGCGCCGAGCTGATCGACGGTGGCCCCTGGTGCCGTCTCAAGAACCCGAAGACCGGCCGCGAGATCGTCGTGAAGGACGTGATCGCCGACGCTTTCCTGCAGCAGATCCTGCTGCGCCCCGCTGAGTACTCGGTGGTGGCCACGCTCAACCTCAACGGCGACTACATTTCTGATGCGCTGGCAGCCCAGGTGGGCGGCATCGGCATCGCGCCAGGTGCCAATCTGTCGGACACCGTGGCCTGTTTCGAGGCGACCCATGGCACCGCGCCGAAGTACGCCGGCAAGGACTATGTGAACCCGGGCTCCGAAATCCTGTCGGCCGAGATGATGCTGCGCCACATGGGCTGGATTGAAGCGGCTGACCGCATCATCAGCTCGATGGAAAAATCCATCGCCAGCAAGAAGGTCACCTACGACTTTGCCCGCCTGATGGAGGGCGCCACCCAGGTCAGCTGCTCCGGTTTCGGTCAGGTCATGATCGATCACATGTAAACGGCTCCCACCAGCCGCCACCCAAGCAGGGCACAAACCGCTTGAATCGGACCCCAAGTCATCGATTGGCTTGGGGTTTTTTTGATGCCCCGAGCACCCGCACCCAGGCCACACACCCAGGGCCACCACCAACCCCAACCTATCCAGCTTCATCTGGTCCGTTGCCGACCTGCTGCGCGGCGACTACAAGCAAAGCGAGTACGGCAAGGTCATCCTGCCGTTTACCGTGCTGCGCCGGCTGGACTGCTTGCTGGAGGCCACCAAGACCGCGGTGCTGACTGAAAAAGCCACCCGAGAAGCCGCAGGCCTGAACCCCGAGCCCTTTTTGCTGCGCAAATTCGATCCTTGCATCACGCAAAACCACGCGTTTGCAGTGCGCCCGCGCACTGCGTCATCGGCTTGGTTGAATGCGATTACCAGGTCGGACTTTACGCAGTTTTACTTCATGACACGGTCCAAGCAGAGTACCAACCTGGCCTCAATCTCGTCGACCAACCTGATGGAATTGCCCGTGATCCTGCCGCCCGAACCTGAGCAGCAATCGATTCTGACCTTCATTGCCGATCAAACTGCACGCTTCGACACCCTCACCACCGAAGCCCAACGCGCCATCGACCTGCTGCAGGAGCGCCGCACCGCTCTGATTTCCGCTGACGTCACCGGGCAGATTGACGTGCGTGGAGCTGTTTAAACACTACGATTTTGATAGCTATAGAGCCATACTGGATATGGGCTAGAGGCCGATTTGGCATATAAGTTCAGGTTGTGCCGACATCACAGCCGCCGCAGTTTCCACTCAAAATAGACCTTTTAAGGTAACCGGCGCCATCCCCACCAAGG
>JBEGOC010000216.1:0-13529 GCA_041182225.1 Pseudomonadota bacterium
TGCGTGGCGCGCCGCTGGGCCCGCTGGACGGCGTGCCGGTCACCATCACGGACAACATTGCCACCTTGGGCGACCCGGTGCCGCTGGGCACCGCCGCCACCGACCTGACACCGGCCGCTGCGGATGCCCCGCCGGCTGCCCGGCTCAAAGAGGCCGGCGCGGTGCTGGTGTGCAAGACCACCATGCCCGACTACGGCATGCTGTCCTCGGGCCTGTCCACCTTCCATCCCCTGGCGCGCAACCCCTGGGACCTGAACAAGACCCCGGGCGGCAGCAGTGCCGGCGCCGGTGCGGCGGCCGCAGCCGGCTACGGCCCGCTGCACGTGGGCACCGACATCGGCGGCTCGCTGCGCCTGCCCGCGGGCTGGTGCGGCATTTTCAGCCACAAGCCCAGCCTGGGCCGCATTCCACTCGACCCGCCCTACACGGGGCGCGCCGCCGGCCCCATGACCCGCACCGTGGCCGATACCGCGCTGATGATGCAGGTGCTGAGCCTGCCCGACGCCCGCGACAGCATGAGCCTGCCCTACCAGGCCATCGCCTGGGACCAGTTTGACCGGGGCAGCGAGCGCCTGCGCGGCCTGCGCATCGGCCTGCTGCTGGACGCCGGCTGCGGCCTGCCGGTGGAGCCCGAGGTGTGCGCCGCCATCGAAGCTGCGGCGCTGCTGTTCGAGCAGGCCGGCGCCATTGTCGAGCCGATGGCGCCGTTCCTGACCCCGGCCATGCTCAGTGGCATGGACCACGCCTGGCGTCTGCGTTCACACCTGGACCTAGCGGCGTTGTCACCCGCCAAGAAAGCCGCAGTGCTGCCCTATATCCGCGATTGGGCCGACAGCGGCGCCAGCCTGAGCGGCACGCAAGCCTTTGCCGCCTTCAGCCAGTTCCATGCGACTCGTCTGGCCACGGTCAAGGCCTGCGCCGCTTACGACTACGTGCTGTCGCCCACCTCGCCCATGCCAGCCTTTGCCGCCGAGCTTCCCTCGCCCACCAATGACCCACTGCGGCCGCTGGAGCACATTGCCTTCACCGTGCCCTTCAACATGTCGGAGCAGCCAGCGTCGTCGGTCAACTGCGGCTACACCTCGGGCGGCCTGCCGATCGGGCTGCAGATCGCCGGTCAGCGCTTTGATGACCTGGGCGTGCTGCAACTCTCGCATGCGTTCGAGCAATTGCGCGGGCCGCAGCGGCCATGGCCGGTACCTCCAGCGGCCTGAGTCCCCGCACCCGAAGCCCATGACCACCGACAGCCTGGGCAACCCGGTCACGCTGCGTGAAGCCGGCAGCCTAGGTGCGGTGAACGACTTCGTCGAGGGCTTCATCGCCTGCGAGGCCCGGGTGGTCAACATCCTGCAGGTGGCCGAGACTGACACCAGCCCACTGGTGCAGGCCTGCTGTGCGGCACTGCATCTGTTCGCCGAATCGGGCCAGGCTGCAGCGAATGCAGCGCCCTTTATTGCCCGGGCCCAAGCCGGTTTGACCGATGGAGCCGTCAGCGACCGCGAGCGGCGCTTCGTGACAGCGGTAGCGGCCTGGGCCGCGGGCGACCTGCCCCGCGCCATCGCGCTGCACGAGGAGCAGGCGCGTGAATGCCCGCGTGACCTGGCCTCGGTCAAACTCGGCCAATACCACCTGTTCAACACCGGTAACTCGCCCGGCATGCTGCGTCTGGCGCTGCAGTCCCTGCCCGCCAGTGCCGATGTGCCCTATGCGCACGGCATGGCGGCTTTTGCCTGGGAGCAGTGCCACTTGCTGCCGCAGGCGGAAGCTGCGGCGCGGCACGCCATCGCGATTCGCCACAAGGAGCCCTGGGCCCACCACGCAATGGCCCATGTGCTGCTGACGCAGGGCCGGCTCAGCGAAGGCCTGGATTTTATGCGGGCGATGGCCCCAAGCTGGACCGGCCTCAACTCCTTCATGCTCACCCACAACTGGTGGCACACCGCCTTGTTCGCGCTGGAATTCGACCGGGCCGACGAGGTACTGGCGCTGTACGACCAGCAGGTCTGGGGCGTGGCCAAGGATTACTCGCAAGACCAGATCGGCGCCGTCTCGCTGCTGGCGCGGCTGGAACTGGCCGGCGTTGATGTCGGCCCGCGCTGGCAGGATGTGGCCGACCACCTGGCCCGGCGCGGCATCGATCTGGCGCTGCCTTTTCTGGACCTGCAATACCTCTACGGCCTGGCGCGCGCTGGCCGGCCGCAAGCCGACACGCTGCTGGCCGCCATCGAAGCGCATGCCCAGCAGCCGCAGACAGGCGCCGTTTGGCGCGATGTGGCGCTGCCCGCCGCCCGCGGCCTGCTGGCCCACGCCAGGGGCGACCACGCCAGCGCCGTGCACCAGTTGGGCAGCGCCCTGCCCCGCATGCTGGAGGTGGGCGGCAGCCATGCCCAGCGCGACCTGTTTGAGCAAATCCACCTGGATGCGCTGGTGCGCAGCGGGCAGTGGGTGGGCGCGCAAAACCTGCTGCTGCAGCGCGCCAACGCCCAGCCTGAGTCAAGGCGCTTGGCACGGCAGGCGGGTGCGTTGATGCAGCGGCTGGGGTTGCCGACGCCGCCCCTGGCAGCCTTTTGATGCCGGTCAAGTGCTATGCTGCCGCCCCATCATTTCGGACTTTGCACGATGAAAAACATGATGTCATCCCCAACGCTCATCGATTCCCTCTGTCTGAGGACACTCGATCATGGTCTGCAACGCGCAGCGCTGTGGCTGGTCCTTGGCGCCCTGGCCGTGCTCAGCGCCTGTGGCGGGGGCAGCGGAGGTGGCGGAGGCGGAGGTGGGGTCGATACGACCGACGCCAGCGTCCCTACCCTGACGATCAGTAGTGACGCCCCTGCGACCGCGAGCGTACCCTTCAAGGTCACCTTCACCTTCAGCGGGCCCATCACGATCTACAGCGAGAGCGGCGTCATTCCCTGGGCCACCAGCAGCAGCGATGCCGTGCCGGACAAGGCAACCTTCACCCAGGTGTCTGCAACACAGTACACCGTCATGGTCAAACCAACCGACTGGCGCAAGAACAGTCAGTGGACCTTGACGATTCCAGTGGGCGCTTACAAGAACGCCGCCGGCAATGCCTTCAGCACGCAGGCGGCCACACTGACACAAGCCATCGACACCAATTTCCCGATCGCCACGTTCACCCCCCAGGCGGCGCCCAACAGCATGAACTTCACCGGACCCACCACGGTGACGGTATCTTTCAATACGCTGTTGACCGCAGACCTCACAGCCAGTCAGCTCGTGGTAGCAGCCACCGATATCAGCACCGGGCTGAACCTGGCCGCCCCCGGCACCATCACCAATTTTGTGAAGACGTCCGGCGCACTGCAGTTCAGCGCCTACAGCTTTTTGTACACGCCCCCCAGTGGCAGCAATTCCGTGACGATCAAGGTTCCCGCTGGTTCGGTATTTGGTGCCGGAATCCCAAACTCAGAGGAACGATGGGGCGCTTTCTGGTTCCTCGTGCCGTAGGCTTGAACGCTGCACCGTGCCCCGCCTGATCTTCCTACCCGGCCTAGCCTGCAACAGCGCCATGTGGCAGGCGCAGCTGGACGCGGTGCCCGCGCACCTGGCTGCAAGCGTCACCGATGTCCACACCCGCCACGTCACGCTCGAAGCCATGGCCGCCGGCCTGCTGGCAGAGCACACGGGCGAGCTGATCCTGTGCGGCGCCTCGATGGGCGGCATGCTGGCGATGGAGGTGGCTCGGCAGGCGCCGCAGCGTATTCGCGGCTTGGCGCTGCTGGGCACCAGCGGACGGCCTGAGGATGCAGCGACGCGCGCCCTGCGTGAGGCCGCCATCGTGCTGTTTGAGCAGGGACGCATGGCTGAGGTGCTGCAGGCCAACCTCTCCCTGGCCTTCGATGCCTCGCGCACGGCCGATGCCAAGCTGCACCAAACCTACCTGGACATGATTGAGCGCGCCGGGGCGGCGCAGCTGGTGGCGCAGAACCGCGCCGTGATCGCACGGCCCGATGCGCTGGCCCACGTCGGGCAGCTGCGTTGCCCGGTACTGGTGCTGTGCGGCGAGAACGACCAGCTCACACCGTCTGAGCGCTCGCGCGAACTGGCGGCGGCGATCCCAGGCGCTGAACTGGCGCTGCTGCCGCAGTGCGGCCATATGCTGACGATGGAGCAGCCCGAAGCAGTGAACGCCCGGCTACTGGACTGGCTGGGTCGAATCGCACCGGCCGGCTAAAACTGGGCCAGGAAGCAATGGCGCCATTGGCGCGGTGCCTCAGACAGGTGGCAGGCTGCGCACCTTGGCCATCAACCGGGCATTGACCGCCGGCGAGACAAACTTGTCGACCTCACCCCCGAGTTGGGCGATCTCGCGCACGAAGGTGCTGGAAATGAACTGGTACTTGTCGCTGGGTGTCAGGAACACGGTTTCCACATGCGGCATCAGGCTTCGGTTCATGCCGGCGAGCTGGAATTCGTAATCAAAGTCGGTCACGGCGCGCAGGCCGCGCACCATGGCCTTGGCACCGCGCGCCACCACAAAGTCGCGCATCAGACCGGAGAAACTGGCCACTTCCACCTGAGGATAGTCCTTGACCGCCTCTTGCGCCATGGCGATGCGGTCTTCCAGCGAAAACAGCGCCTTCTTGTGGTGCCCGGCCGCCACCGCCACGATCACCCGTGAAAACAGCTGGGTGGCACGCCGCACCACATCCTCATGACCCAGCGTGATCGGATCGAAGGTGCCGGGGTAGACAGCAATCACGTCCTGCGCAGCGGGATGCGGGTCAGCGGAAGGGGTGGTCATGGGGGTCGTCCTCTGGTGGAGCACCAATGGGCCGGATTATGCAGCGTCAGATCAGGGCGGCGGCGCGCCGCAGCAGGTGCGCATGCACCGCACCGGCTTTCAGGTAGCGGTGGCGTTGCAGGCCGGCAACCGCCAGGCTGTCATCGGGCCAGGACCGCGGCGCCTCCAGGTAGACAAAGCCTTCAGGCGCCAGCGCTCGTGCTGCGGCCGCCAGCGCGGGCTCGAACAAAACAGAGTCAAACGGCGGGTCGAGCAGCACCAGGTCCATGCTGGCCGGTACCAGCCGCTGCAATGCCGTCACGCCGTCACCACGTTCCACCCGCACCGCGGCCGCTTGCAGGCGGGCGGTCAGGCGTAGCAGCTGCGCCACCAGGGCTGGCTGCTGCTCCACCAGCCGCACCTCGCTGGCGCCGCGCGAGGCGGCTTCCAGACCCAGGGCGCCCGTGCCGGCAAAGGCGTCGATGCAGCGCCAGCCGCTCAGGTCTTGCCCCAGCCAGTTGAACAGGGTTTCGCGCACCCGGTCGGGCGTGGGGCGCAACCCCGGCAGGTCGGCCACCGGCAGCCGGCTGCGTTTCCACAGCCCGCCGATGATGCGGACCTCAGCGGGCGGCCGGTGCAGGCGCTCAGACACCGGGAAAGCGCGCGCGTCGCTCCAGGTCGTCGAGGTCCATGTGGTTGCGCATGTACTGCTGGCCGGCGTCCACCAGCGGCTGGTGGTCCCAGCCGGTGCGCCGGCCCCGGCTCAGGGCCCCGGCCACAAAGCGGCGCTGGCGCTGGCTGGCCAGCACCCGCTGGTGCAGCGCCGGCAGGTCCCAGCGCCGCGCCACCTCGTCCAGAAAGCCTTTCACGAGACTTTGGTGCGCCGGATGCCGCGCCAGGTTGTCGAGTTCGTCGGGGTCGCTGGCCAGATTGAACAGCAGGGCCGGGTCCTGGCTGCTGTAGATGAACTTGTAGGGGCCACGCCGGATCATCAACAAAGGCGTGGTGGTGCCCTCGGCCATGTACTCGCCGATCACCTCGTCATGCCCCAGGCTGCCCTGCAGGTGCGGCACCAGCGAGCGCCCGTCCAGCGCCAGCCCGGGCTCAATCAGCCCGCCAGCCAATTCCACCAGGGTGGGCAGCAGGTCGACGGTGGAGACACTGGCCGCCACCCGGCGCGCCGCAAAGGCCTGCGGCGCGTGCACCACCAGCGGCACCCGGGCCGCCATCTCGTACCAGTGCATCTTGTACCAGAGGCCACGCTCGCCTAGCATGTCACCATGGTCACCCGAAAACACGATGATGGTGTTGTCGCTCAGGCCGCATTCGGCCAAGGTGCGCACCAGTTTGCCAATGTTGTCATCGATGTAGCTGCAGGCGCCAAAGTAGGCGCGCCGGGCGCGGCGCACCGCCTCGGCGGGCAGGGTTTTGCCCCACAGGTCGATCACTTTGAGCAGGCGCTGGGCATGCACGTCCTGCTGATTCTGCGCCAGTTCGACGCGCGGCAGACGCACGTCGGCATCCTGGTACAGGCTCCAGAACGCCTCGGGGATGGTGTATGGGTCGTGCGGGTGCGTCATCGACACCGTCAGGCAAAACGGTTGGGCTGGCGTGTTGCGCACATGGTCATACAGGTATTGGCGGGCGCGGAACATCACCTCTTCGTCAAAGTCGAGCTGGTTGCTGCGCACACAGGGGCCAGCCTGCAGCACCGAGGCCATGTTGTGGTACCAGCTGGGCCGCACATCGGGTTCGTCCCAGTTCACCGCCCAGCCGTAGTCCGCGGGGTAGATGTCGCTGGTCAGGCGCTCCTCGTAGCCGTGCAACTGGTCGGGGCCGCAAAAATGCATCTTGCCCGACAGCGCGGTACGGTACCCCAAGCGGCGCAAGTAATGGGCGTAGGTGGGCACGTCGGCGGGGAAATCGGCGGCGTTGTCAAAGGCGCCGATCTTGGACGGTAGCTGACCACTGACCAGACTGAAGCGAGAGGGGGCACACAGCGGGCTGTTGCAATAAGCCGAGTCAAATACCACGCCCCGCGCGGCCAGCGCCTGCAGATGCGGCATCAGGATCGGCGAGCCGGGGTCGTGCAGCGGCAGCAGCGGCGCGGCCATCTGGTCCGCCATGATGAACAGGATGTTGGGGGCCATCAAGTTTGGTTTGCGACGGGCCGCTGTCAGGGTGCTGTGGCGGCCGGTCCGGTGGCACCCAGCACGACCGTGGCCATGCGGGCCGGCTGCAATTTGCGCGCAAAGGCCGCCCGCACCTGGGCCACGGTGACCTGCTCGACCTGCTGGGTCCAAGTGTCGAGATAATCAAGCGGCAGCCGGTGCGCAGCAATGTTGGCCACGTTGTCGAGCAACTTGCGGTTGGTGTCGATGCGCAAAGCAAAGCCGCCCACCAGGTTGTCCTTGGCCGCCCGCAACTCGGCCTCGGTCGGGCCCTGGGCGACAAAGCGTGCCACCACGTCGCGCGCCAGTTGCAGCGCCGCAGCCGCCTGATCAGGCCGGGTCTGCAGCCCCACGGTGAAGGCGCCGGCATGCAGCCCCGGCGAAAAGTAGCTGTAGACACTGTAGGTCAGGCCGCGTTGCTCGCGGACTTCGGTCGTCAGGCGTGAGACAAAACCACCGCCGCCCAGCACGTAGTTGCCCACGGTCAGGGCAAAGAAATCCGGGTCGGCGCGGGCGAAACCGGGTTGGCCAAACAGCACCTGGGCCTGGGCCGAGTCAAAGGCAATGCGCTGCTCGGAGGCCTGGGTCAGCGCCGCCACCTCAGGCACCGGCGCCAGCGGTGGGCAGGCCCCTGACGGCCCCGGTGGCAGACGGGCCAGCAGGGTTTGCACCAGCGCGTCGGCCTGCGGCCGTGTCACGGCGCCCACCAGCGTGACGCGGGCTCGGCAGGGCAGCAGGGTGCGCTGCAGGGCCTGCAGATCGGCCACGCCGATCGCTGCCAAGGTGGCCTCGGTCATGTCCTGGCCGTAGGGGTGGCTGCCGTACACCGCACGGTTGAAGGCGCGCGCGGCCAGGGTGGCAGGCCGGGTGTTGGACTCGCGCAGTGAGGCCTTCAGGCGCTCACGCTCGCTCTGCCAAACCGCGTCGGGAAAAGCCGGTTGCCCCATTTGGCGCGCAGCCAGATGGGCCGCGCGCGCCAGCAGATCGGGGTAGCTCAAGCTTCGCAACGAAAAGCTCAGCCGGTCGGAACCAGCGCTGGCGCCAAACGAGGCCCCCAGATCAGCCCAAGCCTCGCTCAGGGCGTTTTCATCAAGCGCCGGCTCGGCCGGACCGCCGGCCAGCACGCCCTTGGCACCCATGGCCGCCATGATGCCGGCCAGGCCAGCCTGTGCCGCCGGATCACGCCGGCTACCCGCGTCGAAATCGATCTGCACATCAAGCATCGGGATCGCCGGGCTGGACACCAGGTAGACCTCGGCCCCAGACGCCTGCACCCAGCGTTCAATGGGAATGCCAGCCACCGCCGATCCCAGGTAAAACACCAGTCCAGCCCACGCCAGTATTGGCTTTATAGCTATCTTTTTAAGAGTGTTCATGCGAGGGAACTGTGCTGCGATTCAATGGCGCAAACCGGCCGCCGGCACCCGCGCCTTGCGGTTGGGATCCGGCGGCTGCGGCCGCAACACGCCCACCGTCAGCTGGTCGTCCCCAAAATAGCGGGCTGCCACCGCTTGCACCTGCTGCGCGCTGACACCGCGCAGGCGCTCGATCAACCGGTCGCCGGCATCCAGCGGCAGGCCCTGCACCCACTGGCTGCCCAGTTCGCGCGCCTGGTTGAAGACAGAATCGAGCTTGTACACCTGCCCCGCCACCCATTGTGTCTTGACCCGGGTCAGCTCGGCCTCGGTCACGCCCTCCCGGGCGATGCGGTCCAGCGCCCCGCGCAGCGCCGCCTCCACCTCGGCCACGGTCTTGCCCGGTGCCGGTGTGGCACCCAGCGAGAACAGCTGCGGCCCACGGCCCCAGAGCCCGTTGTAGGCCCAGGCACTGTCAGCCAGGCGCCCGGCGCCCTGCGTCAGACTGCGGTCCAGCCTGGCGCCACTGTAGCCGTCGAGCACCGCCGCGAGCACGGTCAGCGCGAGCGCATCGTCAGGGGGGGCACTGGTGGGCGAGTCCAGGCCCGCCAGGCCCGGCACCTTGAAGGCCAGGGTTACCTGCGCCTGCTCGGCCGGCGCCTTGTACTCAAGCCGACGCAGGCCCGTTTGCACCGGTTCAAGGCGGGGTTTGCGCGCCGGAACCGGCCGCGCCGCGATCGGGCCGTAGTGCTGCTCAGCCAGACGACGCACCTGCGCCACGTCCACGTCACCGGCCACCACCACCGCCGCATTGGCAGGCACATACCAGCGCTGGTAAAACTCGCGCACATCGGCGGCGGTCAGGGCGTCCAGATCGCTCATCCAGCCCACGATCGGGCGCCGATAGGGCGAGGCCAGGAACACGGTAGCCGTCAAGGCCTCGCTCATCAGGGCGCGCGGGCTGTCCTCGGTACGCTGCCGGCGTTCTTCCTTGACCACCTCGATTTCCTTGATGAACTCGTCATCGGCCCACTGGTTACGCGCGAAACGGTCGGCCTCCAGCCGCATCACGTCCTCCAGGCGATGCGCGGGGATCTGTTGAAAGTAGCCGGTGTAATCCTTACCCGTGAAGGCGTTTTCGCGCCCGCCCAGGGCCGCTACCCGGCGGGAGAATTCACCGGGCTTGAGTTCGGCCGTGCCCTTGAACATCATGTGCTCCAGCACATGGGCCACGCCGGAGCTGCCGTCTACCTCGTCCATAGAGCCCACCCGCAGCCACAGCATGTGGACCGCGGTCGGGGCACGCCGGTCGGGTTTCACGATAACGGTGAGGCCGTTGGCCAGCGTGAATTGGGTTGTACCTGCCGCCGGCTGGGCCTGCGCCACCCCGCTCAGCAGCTGGCAGCACACGACCCAGGCGGCCACGAGACGAGCACCGGACAGGCGCAAAAAAGGCGTTTTCATAGAATGCGGTGATTCTAAGCAGCACCCAATGTTCAGTTTTTTCAAAAAGAAATCCCCTATGCCGCCCGAGGCGACTGCGCCGTCGCCAGAGCGCAGTTCCTGGCTGCGCAAGCTCAGCATGGGCCTGCGCAAGACCGGCAGCAGCCTGGCCAGCGTGTTCACCGGCACCCGCATCGACGAGGCGCTGTATGAGGACCTGGAGTCGGCACTGCTGATGGCCGACACCGGCGTCAAGGCCACTGAGTTTTTGTTGAGCGACCTCAAACGCCGGGTCAAGGAGGCGCGCGCCACCGAGCCTGCTGCGGTCAAGGCGCTGCTGGTGGAATCGCTCACCGCGCTGTTGACCCCGCTGCAGAGGCCGCTGCTGATCGGGCAGCACAAGCCGACCGTGATCATGGTCACCGGCGTCAATGGCGCCGGCAAAACCACGTCCATTGGCAAGCTGACCCACCACCTGGCGCAGGAGGGGGCCAGCGTGCTGCTGGCGGCCGCCGACACCTTCCGCGCGGCGGCGCGTGAGCAGTTGGGCGCCTGGGCCGAGCGCAACACGGTGGAAATCATCAGCCAGGATGGCGGCGACCCGGCCGCCGTCAGTTTTGACGCCGTGAGCGCCGGCCGGGCGCGCGGTCGCGATGTGGTCCTGGTCGATACCGCCGGACGCCTGCCGACTCAGTTGCATCTGATGGAGGAGCTGAAAAAGATCAAGCGCGTGATCCAGAAGGCCGACGCCAGCGCCCCGCACGAAGCACTGCTGGTGATCGACGGCAACACCGGGCAGAACGCACTGGCCCAGGTGCGCGCCTTCGACGACGCGCTGCAACTGACCGGCCTGATCGTGACCAAGCTCGATGGCACCGCCAAGGGCGGCGTGCTGGCGGCCATTGCGCGCGAGCGGCCGATTCCGGTCTACTTCATCGGCGTGGGCGAGCAGCTCGACGACCTCGAAACCTTCAACGCCCGCGAATTTGCGCAGGCCCTGCTGTCATGAGCAACCATCACATTGGTCAAGCCCCAATTAGCCTGGATTCCCGCCTGCGCGGGAATGACGGGCCACACACCATCCGTCATCCCCGCGCAAGCGGGGATCCATGTTTGCCAACGCGCCGCACCACGCTTGCTTTGCTGACGGCCATGACGGCGGGCTTGCGCGCACCGGCCTGGGCCCAAACCGGTGCTGCCTGGGCGGCGATTGAAACCCGGGCGCGCGGCCAGACCGTGTACTTCAACGCCTGGGGCGGCTCGGAGGCGATCAACCGCTACATCCAGTGGGTGGCGGGCGAGGTGCAGCAGCGCCATGGGGTGCGCCTTGAGCACGTCAAGATCAGCGACGCCGCCGACATGGTCAAGCGGGTGCGGGCCGAAAAAGCCGCCGGCAAGACGCGGGGCAGCGTGGACCTGGTGTGGATCAACGGCGAAAACTTCCTGACCATGAAACGCGAGGGCCTGCTGTTCGGCCCGTTCGCTGAAAGCCTGCCGGGCTACGCGCTGGTGGACGTGCAGGGCAAACCGACCACCCGGCTGGATTTTTCGGAGCCGGTGGACGGGATGGAGGCGCCCTGGGGCATGGCCCAGCTGACCTTCATGGCGGACAGCCGGCGCACGCCCGAGCCGCCACGCAGCCTGGACGCCCTGCTGGCCTTTGCCAAGGCCAACCCGGGCCGCCTGACCTACCCGCGCCCACCCAACTTCCACGGCACCACCTTCCTCAAGCAGCTGCTGCTGGACCTGAACCCCGAGCGCAGCGCCCTGTACCGACCGGTCACGCCTGCGGCATTTGCGCAGGCCACAGCCCCGCTGTGGCGCACGCTGGACGCGCTGCACCCGCAGCTGTGGCGCGCCGGGCGCCAGGTCCCGCAAAACGCCGAGGCCATGCGCCAGATGCTGGCCGATGGTGAATTGCTGCTGGCGCTGACCTTCAACCCCAACGACGCCGCCAATGAAATTGCCGCCAAGCGTCTGCCCGCCAGCATTATCAGCTATCAATTTGACAGCGGCACGATTGGCAACACCCACTTTGTCGCGATTCCCGTCAACGCCAGCGCCAGTGACGCGGCGCAGGTGGTGGCCAACTTTCTGCTCAGCCCGGAGGCACAGGCGCGCAAGGCCGATATTGCGGTGTGGGGCGACCCCACCGTGCTGGCCGTGGAGCGCCTGAGCCCGGCCGACCGGGCGCGCTTTGCGGCGCAGCCGCTGCCCGGTCAGGTGACGCGCGGCGCACCCGCCCTGCCCGAGCCGCACGGCAGCTGGGTGGAGCCACTGGAGCGCGAGTGGCTCAAACGCTACGGCCAATAAGCCCTCTGACACACCATGAACACTTTGTTACCCCGGGTCGAACTCGAATCGGCCCCGCACCCCACCGCAGCAGTGATCTGGCTGCACGGTCTGGGCGCCAACGGCCATGACTTTGCCGGTCTGGTGCCCGAGCTTGACCTGTCAGGCTGCCCGCCGATCCGCTTTGTGTTTCCACACGCGCCCAGCATGCCGGTCACGGTCAATGGCGGCTATGTGATGCCGGCCTGGTACGACATCCTGGGGCCCAATCTGGTCAGCCAGCAGGATGCCGCCGGCATCCAGGCCTCGGCGCGCGCCATCGTCGCGCTGATCGAGCATGAGGTGGCGCGCGGGATCCCGGCCGAGCGCATCGTGCTCGCCGGCTTCAGCCAGGGCTGCGCCATGGCCTTGCACACCGGCTTGCGCCTGCCCCGGCGGCTGGCCGGCATCATGGCGCTGTCAGGCTACCTGCCCTTGGCCGACCGACTCACCGCCGAGCGCCACCCGGCCAACGCCCAAACGCCCATCTTCATGGCCCACGGCACGCAGGACCCGGTGGTGGTGATCGCGCGGGGTGAGGCCTCGCGGGATGCGCTGGCCGCACTGGGCCAGCCCATTGAATGGCACAGCTACCCAATGCCGCACAGCCTGCACCCGAAGGAGATTGCCGACATCTCGGCCTTCCTGGCCCAGGTGCTGGGGCCTGCCGCTTGAACCAGCTGCTGGAACGCCCCGCAAGCCGCGCCGCCGCCAAGGGCCGGCCGCTGGTGCTGGGCATCGACTTCGGCACCTCCAACTCGGCGGCGGCCTGGATCGACGCTCAGGGTGGCTTGCAGGTGGTGCCCTTGGCTGGTGACCGTGCCGAGATGCCCACCGCGGTGTTTTTTGCCAGCGAAACCCAAACCGTGCTGTATGGCGCCGAGGCGATGCAGGCCTATCTGACCGGCACCGACGGTCGCCTGCTGCGCTCGCTCAAGAGCCTGTTGGGCAGCCGGCTTATGGACGAGTACACCGCCGTCAACGGCCAGAGCCTGCGCTTCTACGACATTCTGGTGCTGTTTTTCAAGGCGCTCAAGCGCCGCTGCGAGGCCCACGCCGGCCATCCCCTGACCCACGCGGTGCTGGGGCGTCCGGTGCATTTTGTCGACGACGATGCCGAACGTGACGCCCAGGCCCAGGCCACGCTGGAGCGCGCGGCGCGCGATGCCGGCTTCACCCGCCTGAGCTGCCAGCTCGAACCGATTGCTGCCGCGCTGGATTACGAGCAAAGGGTGCCGGGTGAAACCACGGCGCTGGTGGTGGACATTGGCGGCGGCACCTCGGATTTCACCGTGATTCGGCTGAACCCGGCGCGCAGCCGGCGGCGCGACCGGCGTGCCGACATCCTGGCCACCACCGGCATCCACCTGGGCGGCACCGACTTTGACCGCCTGCTGGATCTGGCCGCCGTGATGCCGCTGCTGGGCTACCGGCACCAGGGCGTGGGCGGCCGGCCGGTGCCCAGCAGCGTGTTTTTTGACC
>JBEGOC010000217.1:0-17697 GCA_041182225.1 Pseudomonadota bacterium
CAGGCGCGAGAGGCGGGTCGGCTGCTGAAGGCCGCTGGCTTCGAGTTCGACATCGCCCACACTTCGGTCCTCAAACGGGCGATCTGGACCCTTTGGCATTGCCTGGACGAGCTCGACCGCACCTGGCTGCCGGTACAGCACGACTGGCGCCTGAACGAGCGCCACTACGGCGCGCTGCAGGGCCTGAACAAGGCCGACATGGCGCGCCAGTATGGCGAGGCGCAGGTGCTGGCCTGGCGGCGCAGCTACGACGTGCCGCCGCCTCCCTTGGACCCGGCCGACCCGCGCTGCGAGCGTGGCGATCTGCGCTACGCCCGGCTCAAGCCCGAGCAGGTGCCGCTGACCGAGTGCCTCAAGGACACCGTGGCGCGCGTCATGCCGTTCTGGAACGAGGCGCTGGCACCGGCACTCAAAAGCGGCCGGCGGCTGGTGGTGGCCGCCCATGGCAACTCGATCCGGGCGCTGGCCAAGTACCTGGACAACATCTCCGACCAGGACATCGTCGGCCTCAATATCCCCAACGGCACCCCGCTGGTTTACGAGCTCGACGACACCCTGCAGCCGATCCGCCACTACTACCTGGGCGACGCAGAGGCCGTTGCCCGAGCCGCCGCCGCTGTGGCATCGCAAGGTAAAGCCTAGGTAAATTCGGAACTCCGCAGGGCCTGCGGCGTCCAAGCGTGTATATTGGGATGGCACAGGAAACACTATGGGTCAAAAACTGAAAATTACCGGTTGGGTGGCGGTCGGCGTCATGGCGGGGGCATTGACGACCGTGTCCTTGCAAACCGTGGCGCGCGGGTCGGTGGCGACCCTGCCGCTGGAGGAACTGCAACAGCTTGCCGCCGTGTTTGGCATGGTCAAGAGCAACTACGTGGAGCCGGTGGACGACAAAAAGCTCATCACCGATGCCATCGTCGGCATGGTGTCCAGCCTGGACCCGCACTCGCAATACCTCGACAAGAAAGCCCTCAAGGAGTTCAACGAGGGCACCACCGGCAAATTTGTCGGTGTCGGCATTGAGATCGCCATGGAGGAAGGGCTGGTCAAGGTGGTATCGCCGATCGAAGGGTCGCCCGCCTACCGTGCCGGGCTCAAACCCGGCGACCTGATCAGCAAGATCGACGACACCCCGGTCAAGGGCCTGACACTCAACGAGGCCGTCAAACGCATGCGTGGCGAGCCCGACACCAAGGTCATCCTGACCATCTTGCGCAAGTCGGAAAACCGCAGTTTTCCGGTGACCATCACCCGTGACGAGATCCGCACCCAGTCGGTCCGCGGCAAATTGGTCGAGCCCGGCTATGGCTGGATCCGGGTCAGCCAATTTCAGGAACGCACGGTCGAAGACTTTGCCCGCAAGGTCGAGGAACTCTACAAACTCGACCCCAAACTCAAAGGCCTGGTGCTCGACCTGCGCAACGACCCCGGTGGCTACCTGGATGCCGCCGTCGCCATCTCTGCGGCCTTCCTGCCGGAGAACGTGACCGTGGTGTCCGCCAACGGCCAGTTGCCTGAAAGCAAGTTCACCTACAAGGCCTCGCCCGAGTTTTACCAGCGCCGCGGCGGCAGCGACCCACTCAAGCGCCTGAACGAGGCCAGCAAGGGTGGCATCAAGAACATCGCGCTGGTGGTGCTGGTGAATGAGGGCTCGGCCTCGGCCAGCGAAATCGTGGCTGGCGCGCTGCAAGACCACAAACGGGCCACCATCATGGGTAACCAGACCTTCGGCAAGGGCTCGGTGCAAACGGCGGTCTGCCTGGACCCGGCCTTCCGCATGGACAACTGCCCCAGCGCAGGCCTCAAGCTCACCACCAGCCGGTACTACACGCCCAGCGGCAAGTCGATCCAGGCCAAGGGCATCGTGCCCGACGTCATGGTGGATGAGACCGAAGAAGGCAACCTGTTTGCCGCGTTGCGCACGCGTGAGGCCGACCTCGAAAAACATCTGGGCAGCGGCCAGGGCGCCGAAGCGAAAGACCCGGCGCGGGAAAAGGCGCGTGAGGACGCCCGCAAAAAGCTCGAAGACGAAATGAAAAAGCCTGTGGCCGACCGCAAGCTGCCGGAATACGGCTCGGACAGGGATTTCCAGCTGAATCAGGCCCTCAACCAGCTCAAGGGCCGCCCCGTGATGGTCAGCAAGACGCTGATCGAACGCAAGGAAGACAAGAAAGTAGACTGACCCGTCCATGACCGACGACCAGCTGCTGCGCTACTCCCGCCACATCCTGCTCAACGAAATCGGGATCGAAGGCCAGGAGCGCATTCTGGCAAGCCGGGTGCTGATGGTCGGTGCGGGTGGGCTGGGTTCGCCGGCGGCGCTCTACCTGGGTTCAGCCGGGGTCGGTCACCTGACGGTGGTGGACCATGATGTGGTGGACCTGACCAACCTACAGCGCCAGATCGCCCACACCAGCGCGCGGGTGGGGCTGGCCAAGGCTGCCTCGCTGCAGGCCGCCATCGGCGCCCTGAACCCGGAGGTGCAGGTCACCACCCTGACCCAGCGCGCTGACGCTGCCCTGCTGGACATCGAGGTGGCGCGGGCTGACCTGGTGCTCGACTGCTGCGACAACTTTGCCACCCGCCACGCGATCAACGCCGCCTGTGTGCGCCACCGCAAGCCGCTGGTGTCTGGCGCGGCGATCCGGTTCGACGGCCAGATCTGCGTCTATGACCCGCGCGATGCGGAGGGCCCGTGTTATGCGTGTGTGTTTCCGCCCGGTGATGACTTCGAGGAAACCCGCTGCGCCACCATGGGGGTGTTTGCCCCGCTGGTCGGCATCATCGGCGCCATGCAGGCGGCCGAGGCGCTCAAGCTGCTCTGCGGCATCGGCCGCCCCTTGCGCGGGCGCCTGCTGATGCTCGACGGCCGGGACATGGCCTGGCAGGAAGTGCGCCTACCGCGCAACCCGCAATGCCCGGTCTGCGGATCGCTTCACCGGGATGGGCAAGCGGCTTGATGGCTGGCCATTCACCCTCAATTCGGCGGGCCGGCAGTGCCTCGGCCTGCTAAACTTATTCCAAGCTCTTTCATCGATCAGCGATCGTCCTTTCACCCAGGTCCTCACTCCGGCCAACACCCATGATTGCCCTGCATGATTTGAACCTGAAGGGAGCGCTCAGCCTGCTGGGGCACGATGCCTCCAAGCCGCTGCCGGATCAAGCGGGATCGGCCACTGGCTTCCTGCAGCAGGTGATCGATCAACTGTGCGAACTGTCGCTGAAAGACCCGCTGACCGGGCTGGCCAACCGACGGCATTTCCGGGAAGTGCTGAACCGTGAAATCGATGTGGTGGCGCGTTCGGGCGAGCCCGCCCTTCTGCTCATGCTTGACATCGATCATTTCAAGAAAATCAATGACACATACGGCCACCCCGCCGGTGACCAGGTGCTGCAGGCCATCGCCCAGTGTCTGGGGAACTGTGTCCGGCCGATGGATACCGTGGCGCGCTACGGCGGCGAGGAGTTCGCGGTGATCCTGCCGTCCTGTCAGGTGGCCTACGGGCGCGTCGTGGCCGACCGCATCCGTGAAAGCATCGAGGCGCTCAGCGTGCAGTTGTCGAACCAGCTGGAACTGCAGGTCACGGTCAGCATTGGCGGCGCTTTCGCGCCGGAATGGATCCGCTCGACCATTGCACTCTGGACTGATCGCGCCGACTCGCAGCTCTACCGGGCCAAGGCCGAGGGCCGCAACCGGGTCTGCATTGATGAACAAGAAGAAATATCGGTCAGTGCCGAAGAGAAGAGCCTTCTGTTCGGACACCTCGCGCTGGACGATGCCGCCTGGATCGACAGCGTAGCCAACGACACGCCAGGCGATGCGTCGCGGGCCGCACAATCATGAAAGTAATTCGACGATGAGCGACGTGCTGAATCCGCCCAAGGACGCGGCCGGGGCAAGCCCGCCGCCGCCGATCAAGCCCATGGGCAAGGTGGTGGCCATCACCAGTGGCAAAGGCGGCGTTGGCAAGACGTTTGTGTCAGCCAATCTGGCGGCGGCGCTGGCCAAACGCGGCAACCGCGTGCTGGTGCTCGACGCCGACCTCGGCCTGGCCAACCTGGATGTGGTGCTCAACCTCTACCCCAAGGTGACGCTGCATGATGTGTTCATCGGCAAGGCCAAGCTCGAAGACGCGGTGATCCGGGCGCCGGGCGGCTTCTCGGTGCTGCTGGCCGGCTCAGGGCTGGTCGAGTATTCACGGCTCACGGCCGAGGTGCGCGACGACTTCCTGCGCATCATGAACAGGCTCACGCCCAACTTCGACATCGTGCTGCTCGATACCGGCGCCGGCATCTCTGACGTGGTGCTGTTTGCAGTGTCCCTGGCCTCGGAGGTGTTGGTGGTGGCCACACCCGAGCCGACCTCACTCACCGATGCCTATGCCACCATCAAGGTGCTGGCTGCCCAACAAAAGCGGCACACCATCCGGCTGGTGGTGAACCAGGCAGCGCGGCTGGGGGACGGCCGGGCCATCACCACCCAACTGCAACAGGTGCTGGACCGCTTTGTCCCCAGCGAGCCCGGCCGCCAGTTGCGGCTGGTCCACATGGGCGACATTCCGGCCGATCCGCAGGTGCGCCAAGCCATCATGCGGCGCCAGTTGCTGCTGCAGTCAATGCCCGGCTGTCCGGCCGGCCTGGCGATTTCTCAACTCGCGCTCAAGCTGCAGGAAGTGGTCATGCGGTGATGATCCAGCCCTCCAGCGGATCGACTGCCTCGGGCAGGCCGTAACGGGGGTCGCCCGCGGTATGGCGAGCCTGGGCCCAGGCCGCCTGCATCAAACACAGCACGGCATCGAGCGAATCGCCACTGGGGTCGTCCGTCAGTGTGTCGCGTTGCGCGTGGCTCAGCTTGAGTTGCAGGCCCAGGCGGGTCTGGCCGATTTCCAGGGCCGTCACCAAATCCTTGCGGGCAATCAGGCGCTCAGGCGTCTGGCGCGCCCGGTCATCGCTTTTATAGCTGCGCGTGCCCAACACCTCGCGCGCCAGCAGGCCAGGGTAGGCTTCGAGCGCCACCCTGCGGGGCTGGCCGTCCGCCAACCGGTCCAGCGGGTCGCCCGGGTGCAGGCCCGGCAGGCAGGCGCCAGAGGCCAGCAAGCGCGGTACGCCCGCGTGCAGCATGTAGGCCACGGGCGGATTGACCCATTTCATGGAGGGGCTCGACCCTGCCGGTCCGTCCGTGGCGCGATGGGCGAACTTGCCACCGACGGGCCGTGACGCGCAAAAACCAGCAAAACAGTCGCGCACCTGGGCCCGGCTCAGGCTGGCGTAATGTCGCAGGCAAGCAGCCCAATCGGTCGGCCAGCCCAAAGTCTCGATCAACTCGCGCGGCAAGCCAAACGGCAGGTCAAAGCCGCCTATCCAGGCCTGGGGCCGGTTCAGCCAATGAGAAAATTCGTCGAGTGTGGCCAGGTTCTCCAAGCCGCCCAGGGTAACCCGCGCCCCCTTGGCCTGGCCCAGCGCCATGACGATCGGCTTGCGCCGGGACGGGCTGCTGGAAAAATCGCAGCCCGCCAGCAAGTGGCTCGCCAAACCTCAGGCGCGCCCGATGATGCTGGCAGTGGCCATCAGCTCTTCGAGCAAGGCCAGCGAGACCTTGCCCGACACCGAATAGGGGTCAAGCTCGGGTTTCTCGGCGTACTTGAGCAGGATGGACGCGTTGATGCGCGACATGTTGACCTGCCCCATGGTCCAGCCGCCAAAGCGGCGCTCCGAGATCTCTTCATAGTGCAGCAGCACCACGTCCTTGTGGCGGGCATCTTTCTGGATGTGGCCGTACAGCTCGCTCACCGGCATGCGACCACCCTCGATCGCCTGCAGGAAAATGCCGCCGCCGTAACAAAGTATGCCGGTGATGCCGCACTCCGGGTTGTGCTGGCGCGATTGCGCGAGGATCATCTCGATGGCATCGGGACTGGTGTCGATCGCGCGACTCGCGTAAAGCAGACGTACCAACATGTTCAGCCTTTCCTGGGCATGAGAGATAAAAATTCGCGGCGCAGGGTGGGATCCTTGAGGAAGCTGCCGCGCATGACCGAGTTGATCATCTTGCTGTCCACATCCTTGACACCACGCCAGCCCATGCAGAAGTGGGTGGCCTCCATCACGATCGCCAGCCCGTCCGGCTGGGTTTTCTGCTGGATCAGGTCGGCGAGTTGCACCACCGCCTCCTCCTGGATCTGCGGCCGGCCCATGATCCATTCGGCCAGCCTGGCGTACTTGGACAGGCCAATCACATTGGTATGCTCATTGGGCAGCACGCCGATCCAGATCTGGCCGATGACCGGGCAGAAGTGATGGCTGCAGGCACTGCGCACCGTGATCGGGCCGACGATCATCAACTCGTTGAGGTGCTCGGCATTGGGAAATTCAGTGACGGTCGGGCCCTTGACGTAGCGGCCGCGAAACACCTCATTGAGGTACATTTTGGCCACCCGGCGCGCGGTCTGGCCGGTGTTGTGGTCATTCTCGGTGTCGATCACCAGGCTGCTGAGCACGCCTTGCATTTTTTCCTCGACCTCATCGAGCAGCTGCTCCAGCTCGCCCGGATGGATGAAGTCGGCAATGTTGTCGTTGGCATGAAAGCGCCGGCGCGCAGCCGAAAGACGTTCACGTATCTTGACGGAAACAGGCGTTCCCTCGTCTGCATCGGCTTGGTTCATGCGGCTCTTGGTGGT
The DNA here is from genome assembly GCA_041182225.1 of Pseudomonadota bacterium. Lineage (GTDB taxonomy): Bacteria > Pseudomonadota > Gammaproteobacteria > Burkholderiales > Burkholderiaceae_C > Rhodoferax. The sequence continues at coordinate 6,678 of JBEGOC010000217.1, forward strand.
CATTGTTAAAAATCAATATTACCAGCCTTTGAATAACCATGCGAATGGGCCGCGCGCCAAGTACCACGGCCTTTTGTAGCTATTGAATTAATAGCGTTTGCCGGTCAGCAGCAGTGCCAGCCGCATCAAGCCGAAGGCGATCCGGTCCAGCAGGCGCTGGCGCCAGGGCCGGTTGGCGTAGGCCTGTGGGTCGACCCGAACTCCGCCCTGCGCCATCGCCGCCTCCAACTCGGTTCGCAATTGCCGGGCAAAGGCCGCATCCTCCACCACCAGGTTGGCCTCACGCGCCAGTAGCAGGCTCAGCGGGTCCAGGTTCGAGGACCCCACGGTGGCCCAGCGGTTGTCGATCACTGCCACCTTGGCATGCAGAAAACTGACACCGTATTCATGGATTTCAACGCCCTCTGCCAGCAAGCGGCCATAGACCGGTCGCGCGGCGTGGTACTGCATGAAATACTCATAGCGGCCCTGCAGCAGCAGGCGCACCCGCACGCCGCGCCGCGCCGCGTGAACCAGGCTCTGACGCAGCTTGCGGCCCGGCAAAAAATAGGCGTTGGCGATGATGATCTCAGACGTCGCCTCGCCAATGGCCTTGCGGTAGGCGCGCTCAATATGCGCCCGGTGCCGGACGTTGTCGCGCAGCACCAGCCCCGCACGGGCGCCGGACGCAGGATCGGCTGGCCGGGACGGCCCGGCAGCCTGGCTTGGGCGCGCCAAGGCCACCGCCTGATGCAGGGCCTGCCAGCTGGCGCGCAAATCATGGGCGCGTGCCGTGCTCGCAGCCTGGAGTCGCCACCAGAACTGCGTGAGCACGGCATGCACCTCCTGCACCAGCGGTCCGGTGACCCGCACCGTGAAATCCAGTCGGGCCACCGCCAGGACGCCGTGATTGGGATCATAAAAATCATCCAGCACATTGGCACCGCCGCAAAACGCGACCAGACCATCCACCACGCACAGTTTGCGATGCAGGCGCCGCCACTGGCTCGGCAGCAGCAAGCCGAGCTGGCCCATCGGCGAAAAAATATGCCAGGCCACGCCGGCACGGCTAAATCGTTCTGCCCATTGTGTTGCCAGGGCCGGTGTGCCTGCGCCGTCCATGACCAGGTAAACCGCCACACCACGGCCGGCAGCCCGCTCGAGCGCGGCTGCCACCTCGGACCCGCTGGCCTCGGCATTGAAAATATAGGTTTCCAGGCGCACCTCGTGCACGCTGCGGTCAATCGCCTCGATCAGCGCTGGAAAGTAGGCCTGCGCACCTTGGAGCAGCTGCAACTGATGCCCGGACTGAAGCATTGGCATGAGGGCAGTCGCGCTCAGTCCGGCAAGGCGAACTCGGCAATCAGCGGCAGGTGGTCCGACATCCGCCCCCAGATGCGGCCGCGGGGCACCTGCACCCCCAGCGGGGCCAAGCCGCGGGCATAGACGTAGTCCAGTTGCACCAGCGGCAGCCGTGACGGAAAGGTCGGGCTGGATGCGCCCCGGAAGCTCACCAGCTGGCTGGCGGCCAGCGCCGTGCCGACCCGGTCGCCCCAGTCATTGAAATCTCCAGCGACAACCAGGGGCGCCGCAGGGGGAATCTCGCGGGCGATGAAGGCCTGCAGCTGTGCCACCTGGCGCGTGCGGCTGGCCCGGATCAGACCCAGGTGAACCACCACCACATGGATGGCACGGCCCGCAACCATCACCTCGGCGTGCAACAAGCCGCGTTGTTCAAAGCGGTGGTCGGACATATCCTCATGCTGGTGCGATACCACCGGCCAGCGTGTCAACATGGCATTCCCGTGCTCGCCATGCCGGGTGAAGGCATTGGTGCGGTACACCGCCTCGTAGCCCTCAGGCGCGAGAAAATCGGCCTGTGGCAGATCGGGCCAGCGTGTGAAAAAGGTTTGCTCGCGACGGTGCACCCGGCGCACCTCCTGCAAGCAGACGATGTCGGCGTCCAGTTGCTCGACCGCATGGCCGAGGTTGTGGATTTCCAGACGGCGCCGCGGCCCGAGCCCCTGCACGCCCTTGTGAATGTTGTAAGTGGCCACGCGCAACAGGTTCATGCCCGCTCCCGAGCCGCGGCCAGCTTGGGCAGCATCAGGATGGCCTCGGCATTCGACGGCGAAAAACAGGCGTCAGCGGCCTGCCGGTAGGGCAGCCACTGGTAGGCGGTGTGTTCACGCGGGTTCAGGCGGACCGGTCTTGGCGCCGGCACCTGCAGACCGAACAAGTGTTCGGTGTTGCGGGTCACGCCCGGCGCATAGCGGTGGCGCCAGCGCGGGTAGATCTCATAGACATTTTCCAGCTGCCAATCGATCAGTTTGGATGCCAGATCCGAGCCGTCACGGCAATCGATGCCGGTCTCCTCCAGCACCTCGCGCTGCGCGGTGGTACCCAAGGACTCATTGAGATGGTCTTTGCTACCTGTGACCGATTGCCAGAATTCGGCAGCATCGGCACGCCGAATCAGCAACACCTCCAGCGCCGGGGTGTGGATGACCACCAGCACCGATTGGGGAATCTTGAAAAATGGATCCATGAAAAAGGGCGCTCACTGAGCGCCCAATCATTCTGCATCAAAGCAATGCCGAACCCTTGATCAAACCGGTTTTGCCAACTCGGTGTTACGCAGCCGGATGTGCAGCTCGCGCAACTGCTTTTCGTCCACCAGGCCGGGCGCCTGGGTCAGCAGGCATTGGGCGCGCTGGGTCTTGGGGAAGGCGATCACATCACGGATCGACTCGGCGCCGGTCATCAGCGTGACGATGCGGTCCAGACCGAAGGCAATACCGCCATGGGGCGGCGCGCCGTACTGCAGCGCATCCAGCAGAAAGCCGAACTTGTCCTGCGCCTCTTCCGGGCTGATCTTGAGGGCGTCAAACACTTTTTGCTGCACATCGGCGCGGTGGATCCGCACCGAGCCGCCGCCCATCTCCCAGCCATTGAGCACCAGGTCATAGCCCTGTGAAATGCACTTCTCGGGCGCTGTCACCATCCAGTCCTCATGGCCCTCCTTGGGCGCGGTGAACGGGTGGTGCACTGCCGTGTAGCGCTGCGCCTCCTCATCAAACTCGAACATCGGGAAGTCGATCACCCACAGCGGACGCCAGCCGGCCTGGAACAGGCTGTTCTTTTTGCCGAACTCGCTGTGGCCGATTTTCACGCGCAGCGCACCAATGGCGTCATTCACCACCTTCGCCTTGTCCGCGCCAAAGAAAATCAGGTCGCCATCCTGCGCGTGGGTGCGCTCCAGCACAGCGGTCAGGGCACGGTCGTGGAGGTTTTTCACAATCGGGCTTTGCAGGCCGTCACGGCCGCGCGCCCGCTCGTTGACCTTGATATAGGCCAGGCCCTTGGCGCCATAGATCTTGACGAACTCGGTGTAGGCGTCGATCTCGCCGCGGCTCAGGCCGCCGGTTTCACGGGCTCCGCCCGGAATGCGCAAGCCCACCACGCGACCGTCCTTCATGGTGGCGGCCCCGGCAAACACCTTGAAATCCACATCCGCCATGACATCGGTCAGTTCGGTGAAGGCCAGCTGCACGCGCAGATCCGGCTTGTCGGAACCGTACTGGTGCATGGCCTCGCCATAGGTCATGACCGGAAACTCGCCCAGGTCGACCTGGATCGTTGACTGGAACACCGTCTTGATCATGTCCTGGAACAGATCGCGGATGTCCTGCTCCTCAAGGAAGGAGGTCTCGATGTCGATCTGCGTGAACTCGGGCTGGCGATCGGCGCGCAAGTCCTCGTCGCGGAAGCATTTGGTGATCTGGTAGTAGCGGTCAAAGCCGGCCACCATCAGCAGCTGCTTGAACAACTGCGGGCTTTGCGGCAGCGCAAAGAAATGGCCGTCATGGACCCGGCTGGGCACCAGGTAGTCGCGCGCGCCCTCCGGCGTGGACTTGCCCAGCATCGGTGTCTCGATGTCGATGAACCCTTGGGCATCCAGAAACTTGCGCACCGCCATCGCCACCCGGTACCGCAGGATCAGGTTGTTCTGCATGTAGGGCCGGCGCAGGTCCAACACCCGGTGTGTCAGGCGCGTGGTTTCGCTGAGGTTGTCGTCATCCAGCTGGAACGGCGGTGTGACCGAAGGGTTCAGCACCTTGAGCTCATGACACAACACCTCGATGCTGCCGCTCTTGAGCTGCTCATTGGTGGTGCCCGCAGGCCGGGCGCGTACCAGGCCCTTGACCTGGATGCAAAACTCGTTGCGCAAGCCTTCCGCCACTTTGAAGGTGTCGGCGCGATCCGGGTCACACACCAGCTGCACATAGCCTTCGCGGTCCCGCACATCGACAAAAATGACACCGCCGTGGTCACGCCGGCGGTTGACCCAGCCGCAAAGGGTTACGGTTTGGCCCAGCAGGGCTTCGGTCACCAGACCGCAATAGTGGGAACGCATGGCCATAGTCAGCTTTCATCGTCCGCCAGCACGGCAGGACAGGTCTTCAGGAAAAATCAAGGGGGGGTGGCGCCCGAGCGCGGCACCGATGACGGCGGCACCGCACCCATGGAGATGACGTAGGTCAGGGCCTCGTCCACGCTCATCGCCAGCTCAATCACCTCGGCCCGCGGCACGATCAGAAAGAAGCCGCTGGTCGGGTTGGGCGTGGTGGGCACATACACGCTGACAAAGTCGGGGCCCAGGTGCCGCGCCACCTCCCCACTCGGCGTGCCGGTCTGGAACGCAATGGTCCACGCACCGGCGCGCGGGTACTGCACCAGCAAGGCCGTGCGAAACGCGTTGCCAGTGCCGGAGAACAGGGTGTCCGACACCTTCTTGACGCTGTTGTAGATGGTCTTGAACACCGGAATGTTGGTGAACAAGCGGTTGAGCTGCTTGAGCCACCAGCGGCCGGCCACGTTCGACACCAGCGCGCCGGTCAACAACAGGGCAGCAAACACCAGCAGCACGCCCAGGCCGGGGATATGCCGTAGCGGCTCCAGTCGCAGGCTGGTGGCGTCGGGTGTGACGGCAGCCAGACCGGTCAGGAACCCGCCAAAAATGCCGTCCAGCAGGCCGACCAGCCACAACAGAACCCAGAAGGTCACCGCCAGGGGCAGCCAAACCAACAGCCCGGTGATCAGGTATTTTTTGATGTGCATGACACGCCGATTCAGGGTGGATTCAATGGCAGGCGCATGAGGCTGCACAGCCCGCGGCCGCTGCCGCCGCTGCCGCCGCTGCCGCCGGTTTAGCGGCCGTGTCAGCCGGTTTGGCGGCATCGCCACCGCTGGCCGGTGCTTCAGTGCCGGCCGGCGTAGCCGCGCCGCCGCCCTTGAAGTCGGTGGCGTACCAGCCCGAACCCTTGAGCTGGAAGCCGGCCGCCGTCAACTGCTTTTTGAAGCCGCCTCCGCCACAGCGCGGGCAGTCCGACAGCGGGGGGTCGGACATTTTTTGCAACACGTCCTTGGAAAACCCGCAGGACTCGCATTTGTAGGCATAAATTGGCATGGCGTCAGGGCTTGGCAGTCAGATTGCAAAGTTTTCAATTATAGGCCGGCGGCGTGGTATTGGGCCGGCCGTCAAAGCAATCGGGCCGCTGGGCCAACTCAGAATATCCGGACCCGGAACAGGAACTGGGTGAGCATCAGCCCCAGCAAAAAACCCAGTCCCAGGTACACCAGGGCCTGCAGCAGGCGATTGGTCCGCTTTTGCTCGGCCAGCAGTTCGGACATCACACGCTCCGGCTGTTGCGAGCGGCCCTGCAGGGCCTCATGCAGCAGCCGCGGCAATTCAGGCAGCAGCTTGGCGTAGCGCGGGGCTTCTTGCCGCAACTGCTCCAGCAGCTTGGCCGGCCCGAGCTGGTCGATCATCCACTTCTCCAGAAACGGCTTGGCGGTGTTCCAAAGGTCCAGATCGGGGTCCAGCTCGCGGCCCAGCCCTTCGATGTTGAGCAGGGTCTTTTGCAGCAACACCAGCTGCGGCTGGATTTCGACGGAAAACCGGCGCGAGGTCTGAAACAGTCGCATCAGCACCAGCCCCAGCGAGATTTCCTTCAGCGGCCGGTCGAAGTAGGGCTCACACACTGAACGGATTGCCGATTCGAGCTCATCCACCCGGGTGCTGGCCGGCACCCAGCCGGACTCGATGTGCAGCTCGGCCACCCGTTTGTAATCGCGCCGGAAAAATGCCGTGAAATTCTGCGCCAGGTATTCCTTGTCAGAACCGGTCAGGGTGCCCACGATGCCGAAGTCGAGCGAGATATAGCGGCCAAAGGTAGCCGGGTCGATACTGACCTGGATGTTGCCCGGGTGCATGTCGGCATGGAAAAAGCCATCGCGAAACACCTGGGTGAAGAAAATGGTGACGCCATCCCGCGCCAGCTTGCGCAGGTCCACGCCGGCCGCACGCAGTCGGTCCACCTGGCTGATCGGGATGCCGACCATGCGCTCCATCACGATCACCTCGGTCATGCAATAGTCCCAGACCATTTCCGGGATCAGCACCAGGTCGAGTCCGGCCATGTTGCGCCGCAATTGGGCCGCACTCGAAGCCTCGCGCACCAGGTCCAGTTCATCGTGCAGGTACTTGTCGAACTCGGCCACAACCTCGCGCGGTTTCAGGCGCCGTCCGTCGGCCGACAGGCCATCCACCCAGCCCGCCATCATCCGCATCAGGCCCAGGTCTTTTTCTATGACGCCCAACATGCCCGGGCGCAACACTTTGACGGCAACATCACGCGCACGCCCTTGGCGGTCCTTGAGCACGGCGAAGTGCACCTGCGCGATCGAGGCGCTGGCGACCGGCTCCCGCTCAAACGACACAAATATCTCGTCCACCGTCTTGTTGAAAGCGCGCTCAATGGTGGCGATCGCCACTGCGCTGTCAAACGGCGGCACCCGGTCCTGCAGACGCGCCAGCTCGTCGGCGATGTCCAGCGGCAACAGGTCGCGACGCGTCGACAGCACCTGCCCAAACTTGACAAAGATCGGCCCAAGCCGCTCCAGCGCCTCGCGCAGCCGCTGCCCGCGCGGCGCATCCAGCCGCCGGCCGACCGACAGCACGGTGGCCAGCACCCGCAGCCAGGGCTTTTGGAAGCTGGTCAGTACCAGCTCATCGAGGCCGTATCGAAGTGCAATCCAGACAATGTAGACGCCCCGAAACAGGCGGATCATGCCGGCGCCTGCGTTGTGGTGCCGTCAGCTCTGGCGCCCAAGAAACCGCGCAGACCACGCAGCAGGCTGCTGGCGCCATCGACCAGCATATGGGCCGGTACGTCGCCGAGCAAGCGCGCCAAGTCCTCCTCGATGTCCCAGCGCACATGGTCGGCCAGCCAGTTGACTTCGGCCGCCAGCTGCACATTGCCTTCCACCCGCACCTGCGGCTTGTCGCCGCGCATCACTTGCTGCATCAGCGTCCAGGCGGAAGGCTCGGTCAGCGACAGGTGCAGATCGGGCTGCGCACCCACCGGTGCCAGGTCGAGCAGACCCGCCGGCGTTGCGATCAAAGCGAGAGCAACAGAGTGCCACTGGACGTGCACAACCTGCCCTTTTTGCCGCGCCAGCCGGGCCAGCGCCTCCGGCTCCTGCAGCAGGATGTGGTTGAGCAGCAGCACGAGCCGGCGCTGCCCCTCCTCGATCGCCCAGGGCGGCGGCGCCAGGGTCGGTGCGCGCAAGCCTTGCAGAAAGGTCTGAAACAATGAAAAAGGGGACTGTGTAACCATAGTCCCCAATTATTCCCTGAATTGCCGGTCAAGGCGCCGGAACACGGCCGGCCTTACTGCAAAGCCTGCACCCCGGCCACCAGCCAGCCCACCTGGCCGCTCTTGGGTTTGGTCATGTTCCAGACCTCGCGGAACGGGCTCGGACCTTCCGACGGCTGTTCGCGGATCATGCCGTTGAACTCCACGCTGGCCATGTAGTCCTCACCCAGGTCTTCGATGCCGAGCAAATGGGCCTCGATACCAACCACTTCGGTGTGGTTGAACGGCGCACCGGTGTGCGCCTCGCGCTCGGCCAGCTGGGTCTGGATGTCTTGCAGCATGGTATCGGTCATCATGGCGCGCAAAGCGGCGATGTCCGACTTGTCCCAGGCCGCTTGCAGCGTCACGAAATTGGCCTTGGCGGCCCTCAGGAACCCTTCTGTATCAAAACCCGCCGGGACGCCCCAGTTTTGCGAACTGGCCAGACCCGATCCGATCATCGAACCCGCGCTGCCTGCGGTGTCAAACGCCATGCTGTTGCGCTCCCAAGGCCGGGCCGATGCGTCATTGCCGACGTTGGCCGGGCTGTAACTGCTGCCCGCAGTGGGCACTGCCACCGGGCCAGCACCTTGAAACGCCAAGGGCGCGGCCCCACTCTCGCGGGCCTGCGCCGTCTTGCGTGCGCGCAGGAACCAGCCCACGGCCAACATGAGCAGCAGAGCCAGCAAGCCAAACATCAACATCTGGCCAAAGGCCTCGCCCAGGCCCAGTGAACTTGCCAGCCAGGCCAAGCCCAGCCCGGCAGCCAGGCCGCCCAGCATGGCGCCCCAGGGCCGCTTGGGCGCAGCCGCCGCAGCAGGTGCAGGTGCCGCCGGCTTGGCCACGTTTTGCGCCGGTGCCGCCTCGCGTTGCGTCACGTTATTCGACTGCTTGCCCACCGATTTGCCGCCGCCCAGCCGCTTCGCATCGGCGTGAAAGCCCGCGACGGTGAGACACACGGCCAAGAGCACGGTCCAAATTTTCATGATCTCTCCAAAATAAACGACGGCTTAAGCCTTGATTCCAACATGTAAAGCGACAAGACCGCCCGTCAGGTTGTGGAAGTCCACATGATTGAATCCACCTTTGAGCATCATGGACTTGAGCGTCTGCTGGTCCGGGTGCATGCGAATCGACTCGGCCAGGTAGCGGTAACTGGCATCGTCACCGGCCACCCACTGCCCCAGGCGCGGCAAGACCTTGAACGAATACCAGTCGTAGGCCTTTTCCAAAGGCGGCGCCACCTTGGAAAACTCCAGCACCAGCAGCTTGCCCCCGGGCTTGAGCACCCGGCTCATCTCGGCCAGCGCCTGGTCCTTGTGGGTCATGTTGCGCAGGCCGAAGGCCACGCTCACCCGGTCAAAATAACCATCGGCAAACGGCAGGTGCTCGGCATCACAGACCACCGTGGGCAGCGCCACACCCGCATCCAGCAGGCGGTCGCGCCCGGTCCGTAGCATGGCCTCATTGATGTCGGTGTGCACCACCTGGCCGGTGTTGCCCACTTTTTTGGCAAAGGCCAAGGCCAGATCACCGGTGCCGCCGGCGATGTCCAGCACCCTGTGCCCCTCACGCACATCGGCCACCAACACGGTGTAGGCCTTCCAGGCCCGGTGCAAGCCCAGCGACATCAGGTCGTTCATCAGGTCGTACTTGGGCGCGACCGAGTCAAACACGCTGCGCACACGGCGCGCCTTCTCGCTCTCTTCGACCGACTGGTAACCAAAATGGGTGGCGGTCATGGCGGCCCCCGCTTCAATGGCTGGCGCAGCCGTGGCCGGCTTTTTCGGGCATGGGCGCATCGCGCGTCACCCCCGCGGCTGCCAGCCGAGCGTTGTAGTCAGCCCACAGCTGGTCCTGCTGCGAGCCCAGAAAGTACAGGTAGTCCCAGGAGAAAATGCCGGTATCGTGCCCGTCTGAAAACGCCGGTTGTACCGCGTAATTGCCCACCGGCTCCAGCCCGGTCAGCGTCACCTCGCGCTTGCCGGTCTGCAACACCTCCTGGCCCGGGCCGTGGCCCTGCACTTCGGCCGAGGGCGAGTACACCCGCATCAGCTCAAACGGAATGCGAAATTCCTGACCATCCGAAAAACCGATCTCCAGCACCCGCGAGGCGCTGTGCACCGTGATCGACTGCGGCGTCGGAGCGCCAGACTGCAAACCTGCCATAAGGATGTCCCGCCAGCCCGCTCAAAAACGCGCCGACAAATTAAGGTGAATTTTCTGGTCGCCCGCCTGCGGGATGCCAGAGCCCGAGACGAACGGTAACACGCTCCCGGTGACCACACGGGCCCAGTCGGTACTGACCGCATAGCGGCCGGCCGCATAGCGCAGACCCAGGCCAGCGCTCGTCAGCTGGTCGCTGTCGGGTTTGTTGGGGTTGACGCCGCCGTTGTTGTTGCGCAGCCAGCCGCCATCGACAAAGCCCAGTGCCCGCAGGCCGGGCAGCAACTCAGCCGTGCTGAGCTCCACCGTGCTGAACAGGCCGCTGTCAGCGGCCAGCGGGCGCTCACCCGTGCCACGCACCGAGGTGGCGCCACCAATGCCGAACTGCTCGCCCGAGATCAGCACGTCGGCCGAGTACTGCGCCTGGGCCCGCGCGCTCCATGACCAGCCGGCGGCCAACGCGCCCGAGTAGCTGGCACCGGCGCGCAGCAGCTTCCAGTTCACCGTGCTCACGCGCGGGTCCTCGCTCTGGTAGGCGGCCAGGTCGGTACCGGGGCCACCCGGCAGGTTCAGGCCCAGTTCCACGTTGTAACCCCAGGCTGCCTTGTCAGCCTCGATGCGGGCGGTGTAGCCCAGCGTCAGCGGCCGGCTGACCCGGTCCAACTGGCCTGGCGCGGCCACCCCGTTGATCTGCGACACATTGAAGTTCTTCTGGTCCAGCCCCAGCGTCACATAGCTGCGCCGGCCGCCTTCGGGCTGCAGGTAGTGGCTGTAGTTGATGCCAAAAGTGCTGCCTGCGCCGGTGCTGGTGAAGGCACCGAAACTGCCCACCACATCGGACTGGGTGTAGCTCAGCCCCAGCACGCCGCCCAGGCGGTACAGGGGAATGCGGTAATTCAGCCCCAGCTGGGTCACCTCTTTGATGCGCTCGGGCGAGGTGGTGTAGGCCAGCGAGGCCTGGTGGTCCAGCCCGCCAACATTGGCATGCGAGGCCACCAGCGACAGGCGGTTGTTGCCCGTAGAGTCCGAGCCGGTGTTGGACAGGCTGAGCGATAAACTGAGCGGGTCGCTCTCCTTGAGCACGAGCCTGACGTCAATCTTGTCGGCCTCATCCGACTCCTTGAGCGAGACCTGCACCTGCTTGGCCGGATTCTCGTTGGCAATGGCGGTTTGTA
>JBEGOC010000218.1:0-4110 GCA_041182225.1 Pseudomonadota bacterium
CTGCATCATCGGGCCGGGGCTCCGCAGCCGGCTGGCGGGCAGCGGTAACCGGGGTAGGCAAGCCATCTGGCGCGGTGGACCGGGGCAGCTTGTGCACCCGGGGGGCACGCGGGCGCTGTTGTTGCTCTTCGCGCACCTGGTCCACCATGTCCTGGCGCAGGGTGTCGTCGGCCAGGCTGAATTCCTGCCACCAGTCGGCCAGCAATTCGTCAATCTCGCCCACGTCGGCGCGCAGCCGCATGAAGTCAAAACCCGCACGGAAGCGCGGCTGCTCCACCAGGCCAAAGGGTGCGCTGCCAATGCGTTTCTCGAAGCGCGGTTGCATCATCCAGATCTCGCGCATGTCGGCAGCCAGCTTGCCGCGGCCCGACACGTCGCCGATCCGCGAACTGAAGGTGTCGTCAATCGCATCCTGCAGCGCCGGGTGCGAATGCTGTCGCTGCTGAATGCGCTGGGCCCAGCCGTCGCGCACGTCAGCCCACAGCACGCAAGCCAGCAAAAAGCTGGGCGCCACCGGTTTGCCCTCGCCCACCCGGCGGTCGGTGTCTTTGAGCGCGGCATTGACAAAGGGCTGCCCCACCCGCTCCACCACCACGTCCAGCAGCGGGTAGATACCGCGTGCCAGCCCCAGCAGCTGGAGCTGCTCGATCGAGGCCAGTGCATGGCCGGTTTGCAGCAGCTTGAGCATCTCGTCAAACAGCCGGCTTTGCGGCACGTCGGCCAGCAACTCCTGGCTTTTAACCAAAGGCGCCGAAGTCTTGGGCTCCAGCTTGAAGCCCAAGCCGCTGAGCTTGGCTGCAAAGCGCACGGCGCGGATGATGCGCACCGGGTCTTCGCGATAACGCGTGGCGGGGTCGCCGATCATGCGGATGACGCGCTTCTTGGCGTCTTCGATGCCGTGGTGGTAGTCGACCACGATCTGCGTCTGCGGGTCGTAGTACATGGCGTTGATGGTGAAATCCCGCCGCACCGCGTCCTCTTCCTGCGGGCCCCAGACGTTGTCGCGCAGCACACGGCCCGAGGCGTCCACCGCGTGCTTCATGCCGGCCAGCTCGCTCTTGCTGGTGCGCTCGTTGCCGGCCACCGCCTCGGCGGCCGCGTTGTCCATATAGGCGCGGAAGGTGGACACCTCAATCACCTCATGCTCGCGGCCCCGGCCGTACACCACGTGCACGATGCGAAAGCGCCGGCCGATGATGAAGGCGCGCCGGAACAGGCCCTTGACCTGCTCGGGCGTGGCGTTGGTGGCCACATCAAAGTCCTTGGGCGCCAGCCCCACCATCAGGTCGCGCACGGCGCCGCCCACGATGTAGGCCTCAAAACCGGCGCCCTGCAGGGTGCTGACCACATTACGGGCCCGCTCGTCCACCAGCGTGGGGTCAATGCCGTGGCGGTCCGCCCCCACTTCTTCGCGTTTGCCAAAAGGCAGTTTTTTGGTTTTGGGCGTACCGGCGACCTTGCCCAGCAGTTTGTCGATGAATTTTTTGATCATTGAAGTTAGGGTGCTGCGTCATTCCCGCGAAAGCGGGAATCCAGGGGGCCCTGGATTCCCGCCTGCGCGGGAATGACAGGGTCATAGCGCGTGCGCTGGCTGTTCACAGGACTCGAAAAAGATCGAGTATGCGCCATCCGCGCGCCTCGGCGATGGCGCGCAGGCGCGCGTCGGGGTTGGTGGCGACCGGGTGGGTCACGGTCTCCATCAAGCTCAGGTCGTTGATGGAATCGGTGTAGAAGGTGGTTTCCACATCGTCCCAAGCCAGGGCGCGGCTGTGCAACCACTGGGCCACGCGGGTCACTTTGCCCTCACGGGCGGAGGGCACGCCGGCAATCTCGCCGGTGATCCAGCCGTTGCCGCCATGCGCTGTGTCGCGCGCCAGTTCCACCGCAATCAGCTCGGCCACGCCAAAGCGCGCCGCAATGGGGCGGGTCACAAACTCGTTGGTGGCGGTGACGATCAGCACCGCGTCGCCAGCCTGCTGGTGGGTACGCACCAGGTCCAGCGCCTCGGGCCGGATGGCCGGCTCAATCACGCTGTGCATGAACTGCGCATGCGCCGCCTCAGCCCGCGCCGCACCCTGGCGCCGCACGGCGTCGGTGGCGAAGCGCACGTAGTCGTGGATGTCGAGGGTGCCGGCCTTGTAGTGGGCGTAAAACTCGTCGTTGCGCCGGTTGAAATCAACCGGGTCGGTCCAACCGATGGTGGTGGTGAACACGCCCCACGCGTAGTCCGAGTCCAGCGGCAGCAGGGTGTGGTCCAGGTCGAACAACGTGAGCCTCACGGTGTCAGGCCTCGTCCATCATGGCTTTGATCAGCGGGATGGTGATGGCCCGCTTGGTCTGCAGCGAGTAGCCGTCCATCAGGTCCAGCAGTTCCATCAGGCTGCCCAGGTCGCGGGCAAAGCGGGTCAGCATGAAATCCATCACCTCGTCGCTCAGGAATACGCCGCGCTCATCCGCCGCCTGGCGCAGCACCGCCCGACGGTCGGGCTCGCCCAGCAGTTGCAGGCTGAACAGATGGCCCCAGCCCAGCCGTGTGCGCAGGTCCTCGCGCAGGCGAAGCTCGCCCGGCGCCACGTCGCCGGCGGCCAGCACCCAGCGCTGGTGCGTCTGGGCATTGACAAACCAGTTGAAGGCCGCCTGCTGCTGGGCGGCGGTGTACAGCTGCACGTCGTCCAGCAGCACGGCGGCCCATTGGTCATCGAAGGCGGCCGGCGTCTGCATGTCCGCATCAAGCCAGCCCACGCCAGCCCCCTGCTCGCTGAGCGCACGCTGCACGGCGCGCAGCAGGTGGGTCTTGCCGCTGCCGCTGGGACCCCACAGGTAGGTGGGCACCGGCGAGCGCGGGGTCTGGACGCCACCGTCACCCAGCCAGAGCTGCAGGTGGCGCAGCACCGCCTCGTTGGGGCCGGCAAAAAAATTGCTCAGGGTCGGGCCGCTGGCCAGGCCGATGTCGAGTGCAATCTGCCGCATCCGGGCATCAGGCCTGGTAAAGCTTGCTCGCCAGGTAGCCGGCACGGGCCCGGCGCATGGCCACCAGCAGCACGGCGCTGGCCGGCAGGGCCACTAGCACACCGACAAAGCCGAACAACTGGCCAAAGGCCAGCAGCGCAAAAATCACCGCCAGCGGGTGCAGGCCGATGCGCTCGCCGACCAATCGGGGCGTGAGGAACAGGCTCTCGATCATCTGGCCCAGGCCGTAGACCACCGCCACCATCATCAGCGCATAGGAGGGGCCATGGCTACCGGCAAACTCCAGCAGCCCGGCGAGCGTGGCCAGCACCAGCCCCAGGCCAAACCCCAGGTAGGGCACAAAAATCGCCAGCCCGGTGAACACACCAATCGGCAAGGCCAGATCCAGCCCGAACAGCGCCAGCCCAACGCTGTAAAACACCGCCAGCAGCACCATCACCAGCAACTGGCCGCGCAGGTACTGGCCCAGCACCTCGTCGGCCTCGCTGGTAAAGCCATCGACGCCGGCGCGCAAACGCGGCGGCACGAACTCCAGCGCCCGCTCCACAAAATGGTGCCAGTCCATCAGCAGGTAAAACAGCGCCACCGGCACCAGCACGGCGTTGCCAATCAGGGCAAAGGCCAGGCTGCCGCCGAGTTTGACCGAGGCCATCACCGACCGCAGTGCGTCTTCGTAATTGCCACTGAGGTACTCCATGAGGTAAGCCTTGATGCTGGCCACGTCCATCGAAAAATGGATGCCGACCTGCGCCAGCGCCGGCTTGAGGGTGCTGTTCAGCCGTTCCAGCAGCACCGGCACCTGTTCACGCAGCAGGGGCAGCTCTTTGGCCACGATCGGCACGATCAGCAAGGCCATGCCCAACAGCGCCACGATGAACAGCAGCTCCACCAGCACCACCGCCACAATGCGTGGCAGCCGGCCCCGCCCCAGGTTGTCAAGCCAGTCGACCAGCGGGGTGAGCGCATAGGCCAGGACGGCGGCCACCACAAAGGGGGTGAGCACCGGCGCCAGCAGCCACAACGGCAAAATTAGCGCGAGCGCAATGCCGGCCCAAGCGGCGACTCTTTTTTGGGTAGGCGTGAAAATCATGGCGGTGGGCGGCGGGGGCTAGCCCGTACAATCTGAACCAATTCTATCGG
>JBEGOC010000219.1:0-3534 GCA_041182225.1 Pseudomonadota bacterium
CCCTGGGGGGCAGCGACCCACACACCGTGGGGGCGCGTGGGGGCTGAAGTTTCGCCGCTGGGCCGCCCCAAGGCGAAACGCGCCCCCCTGGGGGGCAGCGACCCACACACCGTGGGGGAGCGTGGGGGCCAGTTACTTCGCGCTTCGCACCGGCCGCGCGTTGACCGGCTGCACCGGCCGCGCATTGTTGGGGAACAGCTGGGTGAAGAGCCGGATCTGGTCGCGGCTGACGAGTGTTGGCTGCTTGAGTACCATCCAGAGCACGCCCTCGGTGCAGGGTGGCGTGGTCAGCGAGCCAAAGAACTGGTAGTAACGCTGGTCTTTGGGCAGCAGGGCGTTGAGGTCGATCAGGCCGGCCGGCAGGCGCACGCGGTCACCGGTGTCCAGCGGCATGTGGGTCCAGACCCGGTTGATCAGCTCATTGGCCACCCCGGTCTCCAGCAGCACGGCAACCACGGCGAGTTGCCCCTCGTTGTTGCGGTGCACCAGATGCGCGACCATCGCAAAACTCCGGTAGTTGATGCGTTCCTCAGACGGGGTGTGGAAGTGAAACTGCAGCAGCTTGTAAACCGAGCCCCGCACGGTGAGCGTGTTGTCGCCTGCCACGTCCACCTGGATGGTGTGGCCGTTGTTCACCACCGAGCCGTCGCTGGCCTGGTAGTTGAACTGCAGCGGCTCGGCCGGACCTTGCAGCGTGTCGGCCTCGTCGATGTTGATCGGCGACTGGCGCTTGCCCAGACGGCAAAGACTGAACTCGGGTTTGAGGTTGCCCCAGGCCTGCGGACCGGTGTCACCCTCGTAACTCCAGTGGACTTCGCCGCTGCCGTGGCCACCGGGCACGGTCGCCTCGGCTGCCGTGTGGCCGGCCAGGGCCGCAGCCTTGGCGCGGATGTATTGCCGGCTTGCCTGGGGGTTGACGACGGCCGCCGGTCTGGGCGCGCTTTGCGCGACGGTGGACGGCTTGCCCTCGGTTGGCCCTTTGGCCGCAGCCGGCGGCTCCTCGGTGGCCTGCACCGTGATGTATTTTTTTTCTTTGCCATTGACCACCAGGGTCAGGCGTTTTTTGGGCGAGGCGCCGGCTTCGACGGCTGCCAGCACCTGCTCGCCGGCGTTTTTGGCATCGGCGCCCTTAGCCGCAGTGGATGCCGCTGGCGCCGCAGGCGTGGCTGGCGCAGTGGCTTTTTTGGCTGGGGGGTCGGAGGCCCAGACCGGCTGGCACAGGGCCATTGCGACGGCCCAGCCCAGGGCCGCGCTGCGGTAAGCCGCCGTTGGCGTGGCGCGATAAGTCATGTCAGGCGGGCCTCTTGATCGTGCGGGCGGCGCGGGCCCTGGTTACAAAACTGTGGTGTCGTGTCATGGTATCGACTTCCCGGCGTGAAACTTGAATTGGCGGCGCGAATGGCAGGCTATAGTGAGGGCAGTTTTACCGAGCCGCCCGCCCCAGTGAGTATCCAGACCGACGATTTTGCCGCCCCGTCCCGGCGCATGGTGGCGGCAGTCCCGGCCTCACCCAACGAGGAGGCGGTGGAGCGGGCGCTGCGGCCCAAGCTGCTCGACGAGTACGTGGGCCAGGCCAAGGTGCGTGAGCAGCTGGAGATCTTCATCGGCGCGGCGCGCAAGCGCGACGAGGCACTGGACCATGTGCTGCTGTTTGGCCCGCCCGGCCTGGGCAAGACCACGCTGTCGCACATCATCGCGCATGAACTCGGGGTCAATTTGCGGCAGACGAGCGGCCCGGTGCTGGAAAAGCCCAAGGACCTGGCCGCGCTGCTGACCAACCTGGAAAAAAACGACGTCCTGTTCATTGACGAGATCCACCGGCTGTCGCCGGTGGTGGAAGAAATTTTGTACCCGGCGCTGGAAGACTACAAGATCGACATCATGATCGGCGAGGGCCCGGCGGCGCGCTCGATCAAGCTCGACCTGCAGCCCTTCACGCTGGTCGGTGCCACCACCCGCGCCGGCATGCTGACCAACCCGCTGCGCGACCGGTTTGGCATCGTGGCGCGGCTGGAGTTCTACACCGCCGACGAGCTGGCGCGCATCGTGCGCCGCAGCGCCGGCCTGCTCCATGTGCCCACCGACGACGCCGGCGGCTTCGAGATTGCCCGGCGCGCGCGCGGCACGCCGCGCATCGCCAACCGCTTGCTGCGCCGGGTGCGCGACTATGCCGACGTCAAGGGCGCCGGCGAGATCACGCTCGACATCGCCAACCGCGCGCTGGCCATGCTCGATGTCGACCCGCAGGGCTTCGATTTGATGGACCGCAAGCTGCTGGAGGCGGTGATCCACCGCTTTGACGGCGGCCCGGTCGGGCTGGACAACATCGCCGCCAGCATTGGCGAAGAGCGGGAGACCATCGAGGATGTGATCGAGCCCTACCTGATCCAGCAGGGCTACCTGCAGCGCACGCCGCGCGGGCGCATCGCCACCCTGGCCGCCTACCGGCACCTGGGCGTGGCGCCGCCCAGCCGCGATGGCGACATGTTCGGGGTCTGAACGCTACCGGGCCGGCCGGGCGTTGTGCACGATCAGGATCTGCGCCACAAAATAGCAGCCTAGCACCCACAGCGGCGCCAGTGGCAGCGGCAGCACAATACGGTCGACGCCCAGGATCGCATCCCTGAGCATGAACAGGGCGGCTCCGCTGGCCACCGCGTGGCTGGCCGCGTCGCCCAGCACGGCGGCCCGGCCCGGGGCCTGGGCGGCCATCAGCGCAATCACCAGCACATAAACCGCCACCGCCGCCGTCAGCAGTGGCCCGTGCAGGCCGGACCAGAGTACGGCCAGCACCAGGGCGCCGACCAGCAGCGTGGCGGCCAGAGCCACTCGGCTCGGGAACCAGCCCACGCCCTGGCGGAACAGCGCCAGGTAAGCGCCGTGGGCCAGCAAGAACGCCGCCAACCCGGCGATGAAGTGGTCGCCCGGCAGCATCAGCAGCACGTCGCCTGCCAGCGAGGCCACCAACGCCACCAAAAGCCTAGCATAAAAAGTGTCTCCAGCCCTTGCTGTATATAGCTTTTTAGCTATCAATAAAATAGCAATAGCCATGGGCAGCGGTTTGCTCAGCAGCGCCAGGTTGGTCCAGCCCAGCGCCGCCGCGGTGGTCGCCACGGCCGCCGCTTGCACCAGCAGCAGCTCAGCCCCGGTCAGCCGCCCCTGCAGCAGCGCGCCCAGGGCCCAGTAGTTCACCAGCAGCGCCAGGCTGCAGAGGGCCACCTGGCTCGGGGGCCAGTTGTCCGCCTGCCAAAGCACCGCCGCCACGCCCAGCAGCAGCGCGCTGAACTGCAGGCCTGCGAACCAGGCCACCGCCGGCGACAGCGGCGGGTCATAGGTGTCGACCCGGGCCAGCTCAAACGCCGGTTGCGGCCAGCGCGCGGCCACATCAGCCGGGCGCCAGCCCGGCGGCATCAGCCCGACCCGCAGCTTGTCGGGCCCGTGCCGGGCGCGCCAGCGGTCGCGCAGCAGCGCCCCGGAGACCGGGGCCTAGGCCCACAGCGGGGCCCCGCGAGTGAGCGGCGTGCGCGGGCCGGA
>JBEGOC010000220.1:0-4823 GCA_041182225.1 Pseudomonadota bacterium
CAAAGCATGTTTGCCCGGCTGGATCGTTATCCGGATGGGCCAGGCATTCGCGCCTTCGGCCGGTACTGCGACAAGCTGGTCCGGTGCCTGGACGGTCGCTGGCGCTTCACCGAGCGACTGCCCGAGATCGAGGGCGCACGCACCCAAGCGCCGCTGGGTGGCGAGCCTTTCCCTGACAGCCCGGCGATGCGCAAGGCGGCAAAGGGCACCTGATGTCCTCAGGCGGCCTCGGCCGATGAAGAACAACTCAGCGGTCCCGCAGCGTCCATTCCAGCAGGGCGTCGAACACCGGCCGCGCGGCCTCGGCCGCCGGGTGGTTGGCGATGGCCACCAGCACGTAGCGCTTGCCGCTGGCGCCATGCACATAGCCGGCCAGTGCAGTCACGTCGCGCAGGCTACCGGTTTTCAGGTGGGCGTTGCCGGCCAGGGTGCGGCGGTTGCGCAGCGTGCCGTCAACGCCGTTGAGCGGCAGTGAGGCCATCAATTCGGGCATCAGCGGCGAGCGGTAGGCGGTCTGCAGCATGCGGGCCAGCGCCTGGGCGCTGATCAGGGTCCGGCGCGACAGGCCGGAGCCGTTGTCCACCACCGGCACATCCTCCGGCCCGATGCGCTCCAGCCACCAGCGGCGCAGCACCGCACGCGAGGCCTCGGCGGTGGCGCGCGGTGGCGGGCCAGCCGCTGCGCGCTGCCCGTTGGACGCCGGCGCTGCCAGGCTCAAGGTCAAGAACAACTGCTGGGCCATCACGTTATTGCTGTACTTGTTGATGTCACGGATGATTTCGGACAGCGGGGCGGAGCTGAGTTCAAACACCGGTTCGGGCAGCAGGTCCGGCCCGGCGCCGTTGCCGCTGGGTAGTGTGGGCACCCGACCCTCGCGCACGGTGCCGCCAAGCTGGCCACCCATGTCGCGCCACAGGCCTTGAACCGCCCGTGTGGCAAAACTTTTCGGGTCGGCGTAAGCCACCGACCAGACTTTTTCGGCGCAGGCGGCTGGGTAGCTGCCGTTGAAGCGGATGCGTACCGGGTCGGCGAAGTCGGCCTTGAGTGCGGCCCGGTAGTCGCCGCAATCGCCGTTGCCGTTGCCGTTGCCCAGCGGCACGCTGGCTTGCATGTCAACGCCGTCCAGGGGCGGCTCGAAGTGCACCTGGGCGGCGCGGATGCCACGGTCGGGCACAAAGGTCATGGTGACTGACTTGAAGTTGAGCAGCAGCGCATCAGGTGCGGCGTTGTAGGGTCGCAGCGGCTCGCCGTCAAAGCTGCCGGGGTCAATGTCGGGCAGGTCGAAGGCACTGCGGTCGAGCACGATGTCGCCGGCGATCTGGCGCACGCCCAATCCCTGCACCCGGCGCAGCAGCAGCCACAGCCGTTCGGTCACCAACTTGGGGTCGCCCAGACCGCGGATGTACAGGTTGCCGTACAGGGTGCCGTCGCGCACCGCACCCTCCACATAGACCGGGGTGCGCCAGCTGTAGGCCGGCCCGAGCAGATCAAGCGCAGCGTAGGTGGTGACCAGTTTCATCACCGAGGCCGGGTTGACCGGCACACTGGCGCGGTGGCTCAGCCGCGGCGCTTGCCGGCCTTCGGCATCCGCCACCAGCAGCGTCACGGCCTCGCGCGGCAGGTTGGCGCGCTGCAGGGCGGCTTCCACCGCCGGCGGCAGGCTTTGCGCTGCGGCAAGGCCAAATGCCGCCCAAAGACTGGCCAGCGCCAGCGCGTGCCAAAAGGATCGCAAGGGGAGTGGCAGACGGGTCATCGAAAGGCCATTATCCAGCCACGGATAATGGCGCCATGCCCACTAGCGCCACGCACCCCTTTCTGGGCTTCTCATCGCGCACCCTCGGCCTGGCCGCCGCCCTGGTCACGGTGCTGATCTGGACCTCGTTCATCGTCATCGCCCGCGCCTCGGCCGACCCGGCGCGTGGCGGCAGCCTGTCGCCCTTTGACATCGCCTTTTGCCGGGTGGTGGGCGCCAGCGTGGTGCTGCTGCCCTGGGGCTGGTGGCTGGTGCGCCGTGACCGCCGCTCCAACCCCGCCGCATCGTCGTCCCTGTTTGGCCTGTCGCCACTGCCCTGGCGCGTCACGGCCCAGGTCGGACTCTTTGGCGGTCTGCTGTATGCGGTGCTGGCCTACAGCGGTTTTGTGTTCGCGCCGGCCGCACATGCCTCGGTGCTGATGCCGGGCAGCCTGCCCCTGTGGACCGCGCTTCTGGCAGTGCTGGTGTTGCGCGAACACATCACGCCCGCGCGGGCTCTGGGGCTGGCCCTGATCGTGGTGGGCGACCTGTTGGTGGGCGGTGCGAGCCTGCTGCACGCCTTCGACGGCGGCCAGGTCTGGAAGGGGGATCTGCTCTTCATGCTGGCTGGCTTGAGCTGGTCGTTCTACAGCGTCCTGGCGCGCCGCCACGGGCTCGATGCGGTGCGTGCCACCATCGCCGTGACCGCGCTGGCCTGTGTCGGCTATGTGCCCTTGTACCTGCTGCTGGTGCTCAGTGGCGTGTTGCCCGACCACCTGCTGACGTCGCCCCTGCGCGAGCTGCTCTTTCAGGCCGTCTTTCAGGGTTGGGGTTCGGTGGTGATTTCGGGCATCACCTTCACCCGCATGATCCAGCACTATGGCCCGGTGCGCTCGACCATGATCACCGCGCTGGTGCCCGGCTTGTCGGCCTGCGGCGCCGTGCTGTTTCTGGGCGAGCCGCTGTATTGGAATCTGTTGGCCGGGCTGGCACTGGTCACACTGGGCATTGTGTTTGGCGTGCGGGCCAGCCAGCGGGTGGCGGCATGAAGCTGCTGGCGTTCGATACCAGCACCGAATGCATGTCGATTGCGGTGCAGACCGCGTCGGGCGCCGGCGCCCAGTGCTGGCGGCACGAGGGCGAGGGCGGCGCCCGGACCTCGGCCCACCTGATCCCCTGCATTGAAGCGCTGATGGCCCAGGCCGGGCTGGGTTTTGGCCAACTGGATGCGATCGTGTTTGGCTGCGGGCCGGGCTCCTTCACCGGGCTGCGCACCGCCTGTGCGGTGGCGCAGGGCTTGGCCTGGGGGGCTGGCGTACCGGTGTTGCCGGTTGCTACCCTGCTGGCGGTGGCCGAGCAGGCCCGCTTTGTGCATGCACCGGCGGCGCCCAGCTGGCAGGTGCTGGCCTTGCTCGATGCGCGCATGGACGAGCTGTATTGGGGGCGTTATGCCTACAGCCACGGGCTGTGGCAGCCGCTGGGCGCGCCGGCCCTGGTGCAGCCCGAGCAGCTGCCCGCTTTGCCGGACGACTGGCTGGCCGGCCTGGTGCCCGATGCTTACATCGCGCGGATGCCGGCTGGCATGGGCCAGCCGGTGCCGGCCCTGCCCACCGCCGATGCCCTGCTGCGGCTGGCGCCGGCCTTGCTGGCCGCCGGCGGCGCGCTGCCCGCCGAGCAGGCGCTGCCAACCTATGTGCGCAACCAGGTGGCCAAGACAACGCTGGAGCGCGCCGCCGGGAAGGCCGCGCTGTGACTCGGCTCGCAGCTTCGCCCGAGGTGCGGTTTGAACCGCTGACGCTGGCTGACCTGGATGCGGTGATGCGCGTCGAGCAGCTGGCCTACGCCCATCCCTGGTCACGGGCGGTGTTTGAGGACACGGTCGTGGCCGGCTACCAGGCGCAGCGCCTGCTGGCCAGCGACACCCTGCTGGGTTACTTTGTGGCCATGAAAGGGGTGGAAGAGGTGCACCTGCTCAACATCACGGTGGCCCCCGCGCACCAGGGCCGGGGCTGGGCCCGGGTGATGCTGGAGGCCTTGGCGCTGTGGGCGCGCGGCCAGGGTGCCAGGTCACTCTGGCTGGAGGTGCGGGTGGGCAACAGCCGGGCCATCCGGGTGTACCAGGCCCAGGGCTTTCGCCAGGTCGGCCGGCGTCCCAAGTATTACCCGAGCGGGCACGGTCAGCGCGAAGATGCACTGGTGATGAGCCTGACTCTGTGAGAATGCCGGCATGAGCCTAGACCTTGACGAGCGCCAGCGGGCCATGTTGCAGGAGATAGGGGTGCGCGTCTGGCTGCCGCCGCGCCGCGACACGCCGCAGCCGGCCACCAAGTTTGCTATTGAAAAAATAGCTGTACAGCCAATACCAGCAAGGCCTGAGGTCGAATTTTTGCCTGAGAGCAGCGTGCCTGCCCGATGGCCGGCTGAGGCGCTGGATGGGTCGGCGCTGGTTCAGGCGGTGGCCGCTTGCCAGGCCTGCCAACTGTGCAGCGGGCGCCGGGCACCGGTCTTCGGCCGACCTGGCCCCCTGCAGCCGGCCGACTGGCTGGTGCTGGGCGAGCCGCCTGACGAGGACGAAGAGCGGGCCGGCAGCGCCTTCGCCGGTTCAGCCGGGCAGCTGCTGGACAACATGTTGCGCGCGTTACAACTGACGCGCAGTACCGGGGAGGGTGTGGCGGCGCCGGCTGGCCGGGCCTACCTGAGCAATGTGGTGAAGTGCCGACCGGCCGTGGTGCGCATCCCGCAGCCGCAGGAGCTGCTGGCCTGTGAGCCGTTTTTGCAGCGCGAAATCGCCCTGGTCCGGCCCAAGGTGATTCTGGCCATGGGCCGCTTTGCCGCGCAGGCCCTGTTGCAGGCCAGTCAGCCCGAGGCGGCCACGCTGCCGCTGGGCAAGCTGCGCGGCCAGACCTACCAGTACCAGGGGGTGCCGGTGATCGTCACCTACCACCCGGGCTACCTGCTGCGCAGCCAGGCCGAGAAGGCGCGGGCCTGGCTGGACCTGTGCCGGGCACGGGCCGTGGTGCTCGGCACGGCCGGCGCCAGCGATGGCCGCCTCGCTTGATTCGCAGCGGCTGTTTCTGGCGCTGCTGCCGGA
>JBEGOC010000221.1:0-5939 GCA_041182225.1 Pseudomonadota bacterium
GGGCGCTGGCCATGCTGCGCGGGCGCACTTATGCCCTGCCGGAAGACATGGGCGATCTGGTGCCCGACGTGCTGCGGCACCGGCTGGTGCTGTCTTACGAGTCGCTGGCCGAAGGCCTGAACGCCGACGGCCTGATCCAGCGCATCATGGCCAAAGTGACCCCGCCGCCGCGCCCGCTGGAGCACGCCGCGCCGGCCGCAAACGCCGCCTGATACTGCTGCCAGGACCTCAGCCATGTGGCCCTTCTCCAAGACCGTCAAACCGGTGGCCGGCCCCGTCCCGGAGGCCGGGCAGACGCCGCCCGCGCCCGACCGGGGCCGGGCCGAGCAACTGCTGCGCCGGCTGGAGTGGACCGTGCTGCGCCGGCTCGACGGTCTGCTGCAGGGCGACTACCGCAGCCTGCTGCGCGGCGCCGGCATGGACCTGGCCGACCTGCGCGAGTACCAGCACCACGACGATGTCCGCCACATCGACTGGAACGTGACCGCCCGGCACGATATCCCACACGTGCGCGTCTTCACCGAAGACCGCGAGATGGCCGCCTGGTTCCTGCTGGACCTCAGCCCCTCGGTGGATTTTGGTTCGGGTGCGGCCGCCAAACGCGAGGTGGCCGCCGAGTTTGTGGCGGTGCTGGCCCGGCTGCTGACGCGCCACGGCAACCGTGTGGGCGCCCTGCTGTACGGCCGCGGCGTGGACACCGTGCTGCCGGCGCGGGCCAGCCGGCAGCATGTGCTGCAGCTCCTGCATGCGATCCAGCACCGGCCGCCCGCTCAAGCCGGGGCCACCCGCTTGCAGGATTTGCTGCAAGCCGCCGGCACCACCGTGCGCCGCCGTTCCACAATGTTCGTGGTGTCCGACTTCATCAGCGAGCCAGGCTGGGAGCAGTCGCTGGCCCAGCTGGCGCAGCGGCACGAGGTGGTGGCGGTGCGGCTGGTCGAGCCGATGGAGCTGGCCTTGCCAGACATCGGTTTGATGCCCATGCGCGATGCCGAAACCGGCGAACAATTGCTGATCGACACCGCCGACGCCGGTTTTCGGCAACGCTTTGCCACCCTGGCTGCCGCGCGCGAAGTGCAGCTGCGTCAGGCGCTGACCCGCGCCGGTGTGGATGCCCTGGAGCTCGCCACCAGCGACGATCTGGCCCAGGCCCTGCTGCGCTTTACCGAGCTGCGCAAACGGCGCAGCCAGCGTCTACCCGCCCACCTGAAGGCCATGCCCGCATGAACCTGCCCACCCAGCTCCCCCTCAACTTCATGTGGCCGCAGATGCTGTGGCTGCTGCTGGCCGTACCGCTGCTGGTGGCACTGTATGTCTGGCTGCTGCGCCGGCGCAAGAAGCTGGTGCTGCGCTTTGCCAGTCTGTCCATCATCAAGGAGGCGCTCGGGCCAGGGCGCAACCTGCGCCGGCATATCCCCCCGCTGCTGCTGTTGCTGGCCATCACCCTGCTGCTGGTGGCCGCCGCCCGGCCCTTTGCCGCGGTCAGCCTGCCGATGACACAGGAGACCATCATGCTGGCCATGGACGTGTCGGGCAGCATGCGCGCCACCGATGTGCAGCCCAACCGGCTGGTGGCGGCTCAGAACGCGGCCAAGGCCTTTTTGGCGCAGCTGCCGCGCCAGGTCAAGGTGGGCATTGTGGCGTTTGCCGGCTCGGCCCAGGTGGTTCAGGTGCCCACCGTCAACCGCGAAGACCTGGTGTCGGCGATTGACCGCTTCCAGATGCAGCGCGGTACCGCCATCGGCAATGGCATCGTGATGTCGCTGGCCACCATCTTCCCCGACGCCGGCATTGACCTGAACGCCATGGCCGGCGGCCGCCAGCGCCAGCAGGGCGTCGCGATTGACCAGGCCGCCACCCCGGAACCCAAGGCATTTGTGCCGGTAGCCCCCGGCTCCTATGGCTCGGCTGCTATCATTTTGCTAACAGACGGCCAGCGCACCACCGGCGTCGATTCGCTCGAAGCCGCCAAGCTGGCGGCCGACCGGGGCGTGCGGGTTTATACGGTAGGCATTGGCACCGTCAACGGCGAGACCATCGGCTTTGAGGGCTGGTCGATGCGGGTCAGGCTCGACGAGGAGACCCTCAAAAAAATCGCACTGCAGACCCAGGCCGAGTACTTTTACGCCGGTACCGCCGAGACCCTGAAAAAAGTCTACGAAACGCTGAGCGCCCGCCTGACGCTGGAAAAGAAGGAAACCGAGATCTCCGGCCTGCTGGCCCTGGCCGCCGCCCTGCTGGTGATCGGCTCAGCCGCGCTGTCGATTTTGTGGTTCAACCGGATTGCCTGAGGCTTGACCGTCGGCCGCCCGAGGCCATCATCCACCGCCGGTCGCTGTGCCCCACAAGCTCGACAGCGGCGCCGCCTAGATGCCATCGCCCAAGGGCAGTGTCTCAGCGCCGTCGTACAGCAAGACGCCCATTTTGAATTGGTCGCCCGCCAGTGCGGCCAGCTTGCGCAAACCGCGCAAATCACTGGCTTTCACAGTGGCCGATGCCTTGACCTCTACCCCCAGCACTGTCCGGCAGCGTTCTCGATCACGATATCGACCTCCACCTTGTCCGCATCCCGGTAATACAGCAACTGGTAGTCACCCTCCGCACTGGTGGTGTGCTTGAGCAACTCGCCAAAAACGAAGGTCTCCAAGACCTGGCCGAACCGGCTCCGATCACGCCGAACTTCCTCGATGTCCAGGTTCATGAGCATGGCCAGCAGGCCAGCGTCGATGAACTGCAGCTTGGGCGTCTTGACCACCCGGCTCAGGCGGTTGCGCGCCCAGACATCGACCCGCTGGAGCAGATACATGGACTCAAAGACACCGGCATACCGGGCGGCCGTTTTGCCGTCCAAGCCAACCTGCCCCGCCAACTGCGAGTAGTTGCACATCTGCCCCGCAGTCTGCGCCAAGGCGTGCAAAAACCGCGGCAGGTGCGCCAGCTTGTCGATGCCGGCCACGTCGCGCGCGTCGCACTGGATCAGGGCGTCGATGTACTGCCGGGCCCAGGCCACCCTGCGTTTGGCAGAAGCCCTCGAAACGGCCTCCGGGTAGTCACCACGCAATACCCTTTCGACCAACTCTTCGCCCAACGCCAGTGCGTCAGCGCTCAGAAATTCAGGAACTTATCACCACCCACAGGCCTCAGCCTTTACCTCAACCGGCACTGTTTTGGCCGCCCGGGTACTTTGGCCCGAGCCGCTCAAGCCACCCTACTCACTGAGCCGGCCCGCCACCAGTTGCAGCCGGCGCTGACAGCGCGTCGCCAGCGAGGCGTCGTGCGTCACCAGCACAAAGGCGGTGCCCTGGCTGTGCGCCAGCTCCAGCATCAGGTCAAACACGCCGTCGGCGGTGCTGCGGTCCAGGTTGCCGGTGGGCTCGTCGGCCAGCACGCAATCAGGCTGCGTCACCAGGGCCCGGGCGATGGCCACCCGCTGGCGCTCGCCGCCCGAGAGTTCGGCCGGGCGGTGGTGCAGCCGCTCCTGCAGCCCGACCCGCGCCAGCATGGCGGCGGCCACTTCCGCGGCCTGAGGCCGGGGCAGGCGCCGAATCCACAGCGGCATAGCCACGTTGTCCAGCGCCGAAAACTCGGGCAACAGGTGGTGAAACTGGTAGACAAAGCCCAGATGCCGGTTGCGCAGCACGCCCTGTTGCTGCGGGTTCTGGCCGGCCAGGTCCTGACCCAGCAGCTGCACCGCGCCACTGCTGGGCCTATCCAGTCCGCCGAGCAGGTGCAAAAGCGTGCTTTTGCCCGAGCCCGAGGCGCCCACAATCGCCAGCGTCTCACCCCGGTGCACCTGCAGGTCCACGCCTTGCAGCACCGTCACGTCCAGCCGGCCTTCCTGGAAGCGCTTGGTCAGGCCCTGTGCCTGCAACACCAAAGCCATGGATTCCCGCGTGCGCGGGAATGACGGCGAGGCGGCAACAGCACCTGCTACCGGCGCGCTCGCATCCCCAGCCAGCGACGACTCGTCATCCCCGTGCAAACGGGGATCCATGGATGCCCGCGTGTGCGGGAATGACGGGGTCGATGAGGTCTCACTCATAGCGCAGCGCCTCGGCCGGGTTGACGCGGCTGGCGCGCCAGCTGGGGTAGAGGGTGGCGACAAAGGCCAGCGCCAGCGAGATCAGGGCCACTGGCAGGATATCGGCCCGCTGCGGGTCGCTCGGCATGCGGCTGATCAGGTAAATGTCCTTGGGCAGAAAGCTCGCACCCAGCAGCCGCTCCAGCGCCGGCACCAGCACATCGATGTTGAAGGCCACGCCCAAGCCCAGCGCCAGACCCGCCAGGGTGCCGATCACCCCCACCATCGCGCCCTGCACCACAAAAATGCCCATGATGCTGCCCGGACTGGCACCCAGCGTGCGCAGGATGGCGATGTCGGCGCGCTTGTCGGTCACGGTCATCACCAGGGTGGACACCAGGTTGAAGGCTGCCACCGCCACGATCAGCGTGAGGATGATGAACATCATGCGTTTTTCCACCTGCACCGCGGCAAACCAGGTGCGGTTCTGGCGCGTCCAGTCGCGCACCAGCACTTGCGGCCCCAGGCGCAGCGCCAAGTCTGCCGCCACTTCGCGTGCCTGGTGCAGGTCGCGCAGTTTCAGGCGCACGCCGCTGGCGCCTTCCAGCCGGAAGATGCGCGCCGCGTCGTCTACGTGCATCAGCACCAGGCCGGCGTCGTACTCGTAGTGGCCCGAGTCAAAGGTACCCACCACCGTCATCTGCTTGAGCCGGGGCAACACGCCCGCTGGCGTCACCTGGCCGCCCGGTGCCACCAGCGTGACCGGGTCGCCCATGCGCACGCCCAGGGCACGGGCCAGTTCGCCACCGAGCACCACACCAAATTCACCGGGGCGCAGGCGCAGCAGGGCGCCGCCGCCGGGCTGCTGGGCCAGATCTGTCACCAGCGGCTCCAGAGCCGGGTCGATACCGCGCACCATGGTGCCTTTCATGTCCTCACCCCGCGCCAGCAGGGCCTGGGTTGCTATGAAAGGTGCAGCACCCACCACTTGCGGATGGGCTCGCACCGCAGCCAAAGTGCCCGCCAGGTCCGGCAGCGCGGCGCCATCGTTGGCGTAAATTTCAATGTGCGAGACCACGCCCAGCATGCGGTCGCGCACCTCTTTCTGAAAACCGTTCATCACGCTCAGCACGATGATCAGCGCCGCCACGCCCAGCGCAATGCCCAGCATGGACACGCCCGAGATGAACGAGATGAAGCCATTGCGCCGGGTGGCACGGCCGGCCCGCGTGTAGCGCCAGCCAAGAATGAGCTCGAACGGAAGTTGCATAGCCCCAGCGGTTGAAAAACAGCTGCGATTGTGGCACTGCCTGCGACCACCGTATACCGGACAATGCGGGCATGCACCTCTTGATCCCGTTTGCGTTTGCTGGCTCGGAGGGCTGCGCGCAGGCTTTGCGCCAGCTCAAGCTGCCCGCCCTGCAGGCGCTGCTGGCGCGCCTGGCACCGCAGGCCCCCGATGGCGGCGACGAGTTCAGCCTGACACCGCCGCACGAGCGGGCGCTGGCGCAGGCGCTGGGCCTGAGCGGAGCCGACGGCCGCCTGCCCTGGGCCGCCCTGCAGGTCGGCAGCACCGAGGGCGCCTGGGCCTTCGTCAACCCCTGCCACTGGCAAATCGGCGCCCTGCACATTGCCATGCACCATGGCCCGCTACCCCAGTTCACACCTGACGAGTCGAACGCGCTGCTGGCCGCCATGCAACCATACTTTGCCGAAGACGGCATCACGCTGCACTACGAGCAGCCCCAGCGCTGGCTGGCGCAAGGCGCGGTCGGTCGCGAGCTGGCCACCGCCTCTCTGCACCGGGTGGGTGTAGAGCAGCATCTGCATTTCGCTTTGCAGGCGGCGCAGACCGCTGGCGGCGGCGGAGTCGGGCATCCAGCCGTCCACCCGCCGTCCCGCCACCCGGTCCAGCGAGGCG
>JBEGOC010000222.1:0-8800 GCA_041182225.1 Pseudomonadota bacterium
GTATGGCTCACTCAGCGAATGCGTGCTCGTACCGTTGATCAACCCGTCGGTGGGCTACAAGACCGAGGACATGGCGGCGGTCGCCATGGCCGGCGCCGCGCCGGCGTCGTTCGTGGTGCGGCCGGATTTTCCGGCCAACACCATGGAGGAATGGATTGCCTATGCCCGCAAGAACCCGGGCCGGCTGTCCTATGGCTCACCCGGCATCGGCACCTTCCAGCACCTGGTGGCCGAGACCATCAAGGCCAAGACCGGCACTTTCATGCTGCATATTCCTTACCGGGGTGGCGCCAACATCGTCGGGGATGTGATTTCTGGCCAAATCGATATTGGCGTCACCACGGTGGCCAATGTGCTGGGTATGGGCGCCCAGGGGCGGGTGAAAGTGCTGGGCATCACCTCGGCAGAGCGGGTGCCGGTGCTGCCCAACGTGCCGGCGTTTGGTGACACGCCGGCGCTCAAGGGGATGGACCTGCAAACCTGGGGCATGGTCATCGCGCCCAAGGGCGTACCCGAGCCCGTGATGCAAAAGCTCAACAGCGTGATCAACGGCCTGGTGATGTCGCCCGCCATGGCCGAGCAACGGCGCCGGCTCGGCTCGACCGTGGCGGGGCCCTTCACGCCGGCGCAGGCCCAGGCTTTTCTGCTCAACGAACGCGACACCTACCGCCCCGCCGCCAGCCGCATCAAGCCGGAGTAAGAGGTGGTGCCCGAACAGCTGCCCGGCGACGAGGCGGCGCCACCGCTCTTTGCGCCCGATTACGCCAGCGCCCGGACCGCCTTTCGTGCCGCTGCCAATGTCGCGGGGGCCCATGTGGAGACGCTGCCGCACCCGCTGAGGGGCTTGCAGGATGAAGACCTGAGCGTGGACACCGCCTGGCTGGGTCCGCGTGGCGCCAGACGCGTGCTGCTCAGCATTTCGGGCACGCACGGGGTGGAGGGCCTGCACGGCAGCGGCTGCCAGTCGGCGTTCCTGCGCCAGATGAGCAGCGCCAACCTGCCGCCGGACACCGCCATCCTGCTGGTGCATGCGCTCAACCCCTATGGTTTTTCGTGGCTGCGACGGGTCAACGAGGACAACATTGACGTCAATCGCAACTGTGTCGATTTCAATGCCCCGCCGCACAACCCAGGCTATGAGGCCGTGCACCCACTGCTGCTGCCACCCGGTCTGAGCCGGGAAGCGCTGGGCCAGGTGCAGGGCGAGATCCGGGCCTTTCTGGCCCGGGTCGGGCCGCGCGCCGGCGCTTTTGCGATCACCGGCGGCCAGTACGCCCATGCCGATGGCATTTTTTACGGCGGAAGCGCGCCCTGTTGGTCCAACCGCACCCTGACCATGATTGCGCAGCGCCACCTGCAGCGGGCCCACACCCTGTGCGTGCTGGACCACCACACCGGGCTGGGGCCCTGTGGCCATACGGAACTGATTTGCCGTCACCCTGCCGACTCGCCGGCCCTGGCCCTGGCCCGCCAATGGTGGGGGCAGGATGTGACCTCGCCCGACGCCGGCGAATCCAGTTCGGCCGTGCTGGGCGGCAATGTGCGCATGGCGCTGGTGGACCTGTGCCCGCGCGCCCTGGTGGTGGCGATTGCGATGGAAGTTGGCACCTTGGACCAGTCGCAGGTGGTGGCCGCCCTGTTGGCCGACAACTGGTTACACCAACTCGGCACGCCGCGCTCAGCGCTGGGCGAGCAGGTGCGCCAACAAATGCGCCAGGCCTTTTTTGTCGCCACCCATGAGTGGCAGCAGGTCAGCCTGCAAAGGGCGCTGACGGTCTACCAGCAAAGTCTGGCCGGGCTGCAGCAGGCCCCGACACGGCCCCTGCGCGTGGGCCTGGCCGGCTTTTTTCTGGAGTGCAACCGCTGGGCCCCGGTCACCACCGGTGCCATGTTTGCCCAAGGCTTCGACCAAGCGGGTGATGCGCTGGCACAGGAACTGGCGCGCCCGGTGCCACGCACCCTAGGCGACACGGCCGGCTTTGTGGCCGAGATGAACCGCATCGGCGACTGGGAACCGGTACCGCTGCGCATGGCGGCAGCCCAGCCCGGCGGCCCGGCAGCGCAGGATTTTTTTGAGGCGCTGGTCGCCGACATCGAACAGCGCCTGCACGATGCCGGGCCGCTGGACGCCGTTTTTATCTCTTCGCACGGCGCCGCACTGAGCACCGCCAATGACGACCCGGATGGCGAGCTGTTTGCCCGCATCCGGGCCATCGTCGGACCCGACGTGCCAGTGGTGGCGGTGCTGGACCTGCACACCAACGTCTCGGCGCGCATGACCGACGCCTTGTCGGCCTTTGTCGCCTACCGCAGCAACCCGCACACCGACCTGGCCGAGCGTGGTGCCGAAGCGGCACGCCACCTGCACACCTTGCGGGCCGCAGGGCCCGGCGTGGTGGCGCTGGTCAAGCTACCGTTTGTGCCGCCGGCCACCACCCAGCTCACCAACTCGGGCTCGCCCTACGCCGAGCTGATTGCGCTGGGGCAGGCCCACGTGGGCGGCGCCATCCTGAATGTGTCGCTGTGCGGCGGCTTTGCGCTGGCAGACTGCGCCAAATGCGGTTTTTCGGTCGTGGTGAGCGCGCGCGGTGCCGATCCGGCGCCAGCCCGGCAACTGGCCCTGACGCTGGCTCAGTCGGTGTGGGACGCGCGCAGCCGCTTTGCTGCACCGCTGACGCCACTGGCCTCGGCGGTCCAGGCTGCCGTGCTGGCCGCAGCGCCCGAGCAGCCCCGCCTGATCCTGGCCGATGTGGCCGACAACCCTGGCGGTGGCGGTGGCGGCAACACCACGGCGCTGCTCCAAGCCCTGCTGGCCGCCAGGGCAGACGGCGTGCTGCTGGCCGTGTTCACCGATGCCGCGCTGGCGCAGCAGGCCCACGACTTGGGGCTGGGTGCCAACTTCGAGGCCGTGTTCAACCGAGCCGCCGGCGTCGACCCGTTTGCACTGCCGCTGACACACCCGGCCCGGGTGCTGGCGCTGTCCGATGGCGCCTTCACTGGGCGGCGCGGCATGGTACAGGGCTCGCAGCGCCAGATGGGCCGCAGCGCCCTGCTCGACCTCGGTGGCGTGCAGGTGGCCGTGATCAGCCAGCGCCAGCAACTGCTCGACCCGGCCCAGCTCGATGTGCTGGGCGTGGACCTGGCCAAGGTGTGCACCCTGGTGGTGAAAAGTCGGGGCCATTTCCGCGCCGCTTTTGATGACTTTGCGCCGCCCGAGCGCATTCTCGAAGTAGACTGCCCTGGCTTAACCACACCCAACCTCAAGTCCTTGCCCTGGCGCCACCTGCCGCGGCCGATGTACCCGGTTGACGACCACACCACCTGGAGCCCCTGACCCATGGACCTGTCCCGCTTTCCCC
This sequence comes from Pseudomonadota bacterium, assembly GCA_041182225.1. GTDB lineage: Bacteria > Pseudomonadota > Gammaproteobacteria > Burkholderiales > Burkholderiaceae_C > Rhodoferax. Next base: position 3,360 of record JBEGOC010000222.1, read on the forward strand.
GCCGCCGCTACACCGTTGGCGCCACGCCGCTGGAGTTTTTGCCCAACTTCACCCGGGCGCTGAGCCCTGACGGGCAGGGCCCGAATATCTGGATCAAGCGCGACGACATGCTGGGCCTGTTTCCTGGCGGCAACAAGACCCGCAAGCTGGAGTTTCTGGTGGCCGACGCGCTGGCGCAGGGCGCCGACACCCTGATCACCTGTGGCGCGCCGCAATCCAACCACTGCCGCATCACGCTGGCAGCCGCTGTCAAAGAGGGGCTGAAATGCCGCTTTGTCATCGAGGAGCGGGTGCCGGGCAGCTTCAACGAGGAGGCCAGTGGCAACCACTTCATGTTCCGCCTGATGGGCGTAGAGGCGCTCACCGTGGTGCCGGCCGGCAGCAATATGGCAGCCGCCATGCAACAGGTCGCTGATGAGCTGGCCGCGCAGGGCCGCAAGGGCTACATCATTGCCGGCGGCGGCTCCAACGCGCTGGGCGGCCTGGGCTATGTGGCCTGCGCGCAGGAATTGCAGCAACAGTTTTACGAGCAGGACGTGCGCATCGACCGGGTGGTGGTCGGCTCGGGCAGCTCGGGCACCCATGGCGGTCTGGTCGCCGGCTTCATCGGCAACCACATCAACATCCCGATCGTCGGCATTGGCGTCAGCCGCGACCCAGCCGACCAGGAGCCGCTGGTCTACAAGGAGGCGCAGGCGGTGGCCGACCTGCTGGGACTAGGCCTGACCATCCCGCGCGAAGCAGTGGTCAGCGTGGGCGGCTTCTGGCAGCCCAAGTACTCGATCCCCAACGAAAAAATGGTGGAAGCGGTGCAATTGCTGGCGCGCACCGAAGCCATCCTGCTCGACCCGGTCTATACCGGCAAGATCATGGCGGGCCTGATCGGGCTGGTGCGGCAGGGCTTCTTCAAACCGGGCGAAAACGTGCTGTTCCTGCACACCGGTGGCCTGCCGTCATTGCACGCCTATGAAGCGGTGGTGCTAGGCAAAACCCCGGTGGCGCCCTGAAAAAAAAGCCACCCGCTTTGAGCGGGTGGCCTGCAGGCGCTGGACTCAGTTTATTTGAGTCCGGCCTTCTTCACATAGGCATCGGTCACGAAAGCCGAATAGTCGGGTTTGACCTCCTGAATCCGGCCCTGTTCCTTGAGGAAGGCTGCGGTGCTGGTCATGGCCTTGGCGGCGCCGCCGCCGAGCCAGGTGGCGCTGAGCTGCTGAGCCGGCGTGGGGAACTTGTACAGGCTCATGGCGGCCGGCACGTCCTTGGCGTCGGCCTTGGTCATCTTGGCGATGGCCTTGACCTGCGCGGTGTCCGCCGTCCATTTCTTGCCGTCCTTGCGGTACTCTTCGTCGGCCTTGGCCAGCGCCTTCACCAATGCCACCATGAAGGCTTCGTTCTCCGCCGCCCACTTGGCATTCACGGCAAAGCCGTCAAACGTGGGGAAACCCTTGGCGCCAATGCTGCCCGAGCTGGCGATCGCCTTGCCCTTGCCCTTGATCTTGGTGAGCACCGGGTCCCAGATGAAGGCGGCGTCGATGTCACCACGCTCCCAGGCGGCGGCGATCTCAGGCGGGCGCATGTTCATCACGTTGACCGAATTGGCGTCCAGCCCTTCCATCTTCATGATCGCCATCAGCTGGTAGTGGGCGGTCGAGACAAACGGCGTGGCCACTTTCTTGCCCTTGAGGTCTTTCACGCTGTTGACGCCTGAGCCGCTGCGGGCGATCAGGGCTTCGGCATCGGCGATGTCGTCCAGAATCCAGAACAGCTTGATGTCCTGGCCCTGGCTGGCTGCCGCCGTCAGCGGGCTGGAGCCGACCTGGCCCAGCTGCACGTCGCCCGAGGCCATGGCCTTGATCACGTCGCCGCCACCCCCGAAAAGCCGGAAGTTGATTTTGTAGCCAGTGGCTTTTTCCAGCTCGCCCGAATCCATCAGCGCCTGGAACGGCACCAGCATGTCCTGGTGCGCAATCGTGACTTCTTTTTTCGCCTGGGCGAACACGCTGCCACTGGCCACCACGGCCGCCAAAGCCACACCCATCCACTGTCGTTTGTTCATCGTCATACATTGCTCCTTAAAAAAACTAACACCCTGAGAAAGCTCAGCACCCCAACTGCCCATTCGACCCCGGCTGCGGCGTCGACACGGAGCGTTGCATCATAGAGTCCGGCACTGGCGTGCTGGCCTCGTAAAAACCCTTGCGCCACAGCCATCGCGATCACGCCCCGGACGCCAGTACCTGCGCCAGGCTGGCCCGCAGCACCGCGGCAATGGCCTGGCAATCTGCCTCGCTCAAGGTCAGCGGCAGGCGCATGTCGCACAGGCCGGCCATCACACGCTCGGCATTGGGCAGCTGCTGAGGCTCGCCAAAAAAGCGCCAGTGCTGCCAGACGCTGGTGAAGCCCTTGGGCTCGTCGGCACCAAACCACTTGATGTGCACGCCACGCGTTGCACACAGGGCCAGAAAGCGCTGGATCGCCTCTCGCCCCAGGCCGGGCAGGGAAAACTGGATCGAGCTGGCCACATACTGTTCCTGCGCTGGGCGTGCCGGCAGCGTCAGGCCGGGCGTGCCGGCGAGGGCCTGGCTGAGCCAGTGGTAGCGCTGGTTCCAGCGCCGGCCCCGGTCGGCCAGCACCCTGCCGAGTTGCGGCAGCGCCAGCGCAGCAGGCAGATTGCCCATGCGCAAGCTGAAATTGGGCGTGCTGTACTTCCAGCGCTCAAACACCGCCTCGTCAGGCCGGGCACCGTGCGCGGCGTAAAACATGTAACTGCCGGAGTACAGGATAGCGCGCGCCGCCAGATCGGGGTCGCGCGTGACCAGCAGGCCGCCTTCGCCACTGTTGGCGTGCTTGTAGCTTTGCAGGCTGAAGCAGCCGGCCAGGCCCCAGGTGCCAGTGGCCCGGCCATCCCAGCCCGCGCCCATGGTGTGCGCGCAGTCTTCGATCAACGCCAGGCCGTGTTCAGAGCAGACCGCGCTCAGGCGGACCATGTCACAGATGTGCCCGCGCATGTGCGACAGCAGCAGGGTTTTGGCGCCGCTGCTGCGGGCCTTGCGCGCCAGGTCGTCCAGGTCGATGGTGTAGTCGTCGCACACATCAACCAGCACCGGCCGGGCGCCGGCATGGGCCAGCGCACCCGGCACCGGCGCCAGCGTGAAGCAGTTGGACAACACGGCATCACCCGGCATCACGCCGGCGCTCTTGAGCGCCACAAACATGCTGGAACCACAGGAATTGAGCGCCACGCAATAGGGCAAGCCCAACTCGGCCGCAAACGCTGCTTCGAGCGCCGCCACCGGGCTGAGCTTGCCATCGGTCTCGCCGTAGCGGTGCAACTTGCCGCTCTGCATGAGGGCCAGGGCAGCGGCCACGCCGTCTGGCGGAATCGGCTCCTGTTGGCTCAGGTCCAACTGCAGGCTGGGGGTAGCGGTGGACGCTGTCATCGCATCAGCCTCCGTGCCCACCGAGTCGACCCAGATCGAAGGACTCGTCCGGAAAGTACTTGGCCAGCCGCACGTCGCCGGTACGGGCATGGCCCTCCATGCCTTCCAGGCGCGAGATGCGCGCCGCCACCTGGCCCACGGTACGCGAGGCCTCGCGGTTCAGGCGCTGCCAGGTCACGGTCTTGATGAATTTGCCCACCGAGAGGCCACCCGAATAACGCGCCGCACCCCGCGTGGGCAGGATGTGGTTGGGGCCACTGCACTTGTCGCCGTAGGCCACGGTGGTTTCCTCACCCAAAAACAGCGAGCCGTAATTGCTCAGGTTGGCCAGCCACCAGTCGAGGTCGTGCGCCATCACCTGCACATGCTCGCAGGCGTAGTTGTCGCTGACCTGCACCGCCTCCTCGCGGCTGTCGACCAGTACCACCTCAGCGTGATCGCGCCAGGCGGCCTCGGCCGCCTGGCGGGCCAATTCGGGCAGCGCCGCGATGAATGAGGGCGCCAGCGCTAGCACCTGCTCACCCAGCGCCCGCGAACTGGTGATCAGCCAGACCGGGGAATCCGGGCCGTGCTCGGCCTGGCCGATCAGGTCGGCAGTGACGACGGCCGGGTCGGCGCTGTCGTCGGCAATCACCGCCGACTCGGTGGGGCCGGCAATCACGTCGATGCCCACCCGGCCGAACAGCAGGCGCTTGGCCTCGGCCACAAAGCGGTTGCCCGGCCCGACGATGATGTCGGCCGGCCGGCCAGTGAACAGGCCGTGGGCCAAGGCCGCGACCCCCTGCACGCCACCCAGTGCCAGCACCGTGCTGACGCCGCAGATCTGCATGGCGTACAGGATGGCGGGGTGGATGCCGTCCTGCGCGTGCGCTGGCGTGGTGGCAATGATGTGGCGCACCCCGGCCACCGACGCCGTGCCCACGCTCATGATGGCGCTGGCGGCATGGGCATAGCGGCCGCCCGGCACATAGCAACCCGCCGTCTGACACGGAATCAGCCGCTGCCCGACCGTCAGGCCCGGAATCAGTTCTGCGGAAAACTCATGCATCGAGTCGCGCTGGCGCCGGGCAAACTCCTGCACCCGGTCTCGCGCAAAACGGATGTCGTCCTTGACACCGGCGCTGAGTGCGGCCTCGGCGCGGGCAAAGGCATCGGGCGCCACCACCACCGGTCCGTGCCAGCCATCCAGCTCGGCGGCATAGGCTTGGGCCACCGGCGCGCCACCGGCGGCAATGGCGTCCAGCATGGTGCGCACCGTCTCGGCCGTGGCAGTATCACGGGCAAGGGCAGGTGGCTGGGCCCGCTTGAGATAATGGATCGACATGACGCCCATGGTAAACAGGCCCGCGGGCTGCGCACAATGCCAGTTGCCATCAATCGATAGGGCCAGAACCCTGCCACCCTCCGTCCCGCCAAGCGCCGGCTCAGCGCGCCTGATCAGGCGGTTGCCTGGACTGGTTGAGGTCGAAATCGACCAGGTTGCTCAAGTCCGTCGCCTGAAAATCAGAGGGCGGCGGCATGCCGGACGGCAGCACCGATGGCGCCACCCCGCTGACCGGTCCCGCCCGCGTGCTGTTGCCATCCAGGTTTTGGGCCAGTGACGCAGCGGTGACCGGTGAAGCCTGGTTGGAGTTGGCAAAGGCGGCCGACTGCGTCATGACTGAATTGCTCCACCACTCGCCGCTGTCGGCTTGCAGGCGCCGCAAGCGGCTCCACAGCCAACCGACCACCGTCAGGCAGGCCAGTACCAGCGCCACCAGCGCATACAGCACCTCGACCGGGAAACGTTCGGCTTCGGCCTTGCTCAGCCGCGCCTGCAGCGCCACCAGCCCGGCCTCCTGCCGCGCGGCCAGGGCCTGGGCCGCTGTCATGTCGCGCTCCAGCCGGCGGATCTTTTCTTCGGCCAGGGCCTGCGCCTCGGTCGCCCCCGCATCGGGGGCGGACACTGCGACGACCGGTGGCGTCGCCTGCGCCGGTGCGGGCTGGCCGGTACCAGGGTTC
>JBEGOC010000223.1:0-10556 GCA_041182225.1 Pseudomonadota bacterium
TTGAGCCGCCCGAATGTCACGTTTGAGTTGGTCACCAGCGGCGCTGCTGGATGTGCAGCGGCTCTATCGATTCTTGGCGCCCAAAAACATTGACGCCGCCAAACGGGCGGTGATGGCCATACGGCAAGGTGTCAAGGTGCTGGCACAACAACCCGGCATGGGTCGGCCGGTTGATGATTTGCCCAGTGAGTTTCGCGAGTGGATGATCGATTTTGGGGACAGCGGCTACATCGCCCGCTATCGCGTCGAAGCGGATGCCGTCACGATTCTGGCCGTGAGACACCAAAAAGAAGCGGGCGACTGAGCGGCCCCTCCGCTGCAGTAACATGCGGCCATGACCGACCAAGCCACTGACCCCAGCCCCATTTCGCCACGCCAAAAGGCCGACATACTGGCCCAGGCGCTGCCGTACATCCGCAAGTTCCATGGCAGGACCATGGTGATCAAGTATGGCGGTAACGCCATGACGGACCCCGAGCTGCAGGCCGACTTTGCCGAAGACGTGGTGCTGCTCAAGCTGGTGGGCATCAACCCGGTGGTGGTGCACGGCGGCGGGCCGCAGATTGAGAACGCGCTGAACCGCCTGGGCAAAAAGGGCGAGTTCATTCAGGGCATGCGCGTGACTGACGCCGAAACCATGGAGGTGGTGGAGTGGGTGTTGGGCGGCGAGGTGCAGCAGGACATTGTGGGCCTGATCAACCAGGCCGGCGGCAAGGCGGTGGGCCTGACCGGGCGTGACGGCGGGTTGATTCGGGCGCAAAAACTCAAGATGCTGGACAGCAAAGACCCCAGCAGGGAGCTGGATGTGGGCCAGGTGGGCGACATCGTCAGCATAGACCCCAGCGTGGTCAAGGCACTGCAGGACGATGCCTTCATCCCGGTCATCAGCCCGATTGGTTTTGGCGAGAAAAATGAAAGCTACAACATCAATGCCGATGTGGTGGCGGCCCGGCTGGCCACCGTGCTCAAGGCTGAAAAGCTCATCATGCTCACCAACATCAGCGGCGTGCTGAACAAGGCCGGTGAGTTGTTGACCGACCTGACCGCGCGCCGCATCGACGAGTTGTTTGCCGACGGCACGATTTCGGGTGGCATGCTGCCCAAGATCAGCGGGGCGCTGGATGCCGCCAAGAGCGGTGTCAACGCGGTACACATTGTGGATGGGCGCGTGCCCCATGTGCTGCTGCTGGAGATCTTGACCGAGCAGGCCTTTGGCACCATGATCCGATCTCATTGACACCTTCGGCCCTGCCGCCCATGCCCGACACCGACCCCGCTGCCCCGCCTGCTGATACTGCCGGCTCTGAGCCCGGGCCGCCGGCGCGCAAGCGGCCCAAGCCGGGCGAACGCCGGGTGCAGATCCTGCAAGCCCTGGCCACCATGCTGGAGCAACCGGGCGCCGAGCGCATCACCACGGCGGCTCTGGCGGCGCGCCTGTCGGTGAGCGAGGCGGCCCTGTACCGCCACTTTGCCAGCAAGGCCCAGATGTTCGAGGGGCTGATCGATTTCATCGAGCAAACCGTGTTCACGCTGGTCAACCAGATCACCCGGCGTGAGGCTGAGGCGCTGGCGGCGGACGCGCAGGCTGGCCCACGCCAGGCCGCGCGGGTGGTGGCGATGGTGATCCAGTTTGCCGAAAAGAACCCGGGCATGACCCGGGTGATGGTGGGCGACGCGCTGGTGTTTGAGCACGAGCGCCTGCAGCAGCGCATGAACCAGTTTTTTGACAAGCTCGAAGCCAGCCTGCGCCAGTGTCTGCGGGATGGTGCCGCCGCCCGCGCGTCGGCCACACCAGTGGCCGACGCGCAGGTGACCGCCGCAGTGCTCACCGCCTTCCTGGTGGGCCGCCTGCAGCGTTATGCGCGCTCTGGCTTTCGACGTATGCCGTCGGATCATCTGGACGCCAGTCTGGCCCTGATCTGTCAAAAAAACGTGGCAAGCTGAAGGGGTATTGGACCGCAGCGTCCGAAAATGCGGCAAAATAGCACGATCGTTCTATTTTTGCCATGTCCGCCACGGTTTCGCCCCTAGTCCCGTCCGAAGTGTCTGCGCCGGCCCAATCGGCGCCGCGCAGCCGTGCCCTGCCCAAGGGGCAGCAGACCAAGCAGGCCATTTTGGAGGCTGCCCTGGCGCTGGCCTCACAAATCGGGCTGGAGGGCTTGAGCATCGGGGCCTTGGCCGAGGTCACGCACATGAGCAAGTCGGGCGTGTTTGCCCACTTTGGCTCGCGTGAGGAGCTGCAAATTTCGGTGATTCGCGAGTACTACACCCGCTTTGCCGACGAAGTGTTTTACCCGGCCATGCAGCAGCCGCGCGGCCTGCCGCGAGTCCGCGCACTGTTTGACAACTGGATGCAGCGGGTGGCGGTGGAAATTCAGTCCGGCTGCATCTTCATCAGCGGCGCGGTTGAATTTGACGACCGGCCCGGCCCGGTGCGCGATGCGCTGGCCAGTTCGGTGCAGGCCTGGCTGGCCGCCCTGTACCGGGCGGTGGTGCAGGCCAAACAAGAGGGGCACCTGCTGCCCAGCGCCGACGAAGAGCAAATGGCCTTCGAGATCCATGCTCTGATCCTGGCCCTGCACTACGAGGCGCGGTTTCTGCAGAACCCGCGCTCGGTGGGCCGCGCCCACCGCGGCTTTGACAATATTTTGGCGCGCTACGGGCAAGCCGACCCGGCGCCACCGCTATCCACCCTATCCCACCCATCCTCCAAGGAGTAAGCCCCATGCCCGCCTATACCCCGCCGCTGCGCGACATGCAGTTCGTCATGCACGAGCTGCTCAAGGTCACTGATGCCTTTCAGGCCATGCCCCGGCATGCCGAGGTGGATGTGGACACCATCAACGCCGTGCTGGAAGAGGGCGGCAAGTTTGCTGCCGAGGTGCTGTTCCCGCTCAATGTCAGCGGCGACAGCGAGGGCTGCAGCCTCGATCCGGTCAGCCACGCTGTGACCACGCCCAAGGGCTTCAAGGAGGCTTACGCCAGCTACGTGGCTGGCGGCTGGCCGGCGCTGAGTTGCGACACCGCTTTTGGCGGTCAGGGCCTGCCGCTGGTGGTGAACCAGATGTTTTACGAGATGCTCAACAGCGCCAACCAGGCCTGGACCATGTACCCCGGCCTGACCCACGGCGCCTACGCCTCTCTGCATGCCCACGGCACCGACACCCAAAAGCAGACCTACCTAGCCAAGATGACCAGCGGCGAATGGACTGGCACCATGTGCCTGACTGAGCCGCATTGCGGCACCGATCTGGGTTTGATGCGCACCAAGGCCGAACCCCAGCCCGATGGCAGCTACCGCATCACCGGCAACAAGATCTTCATCAGCGCCGGCGAGCACGACATGGCGGCCAATATCGTGCACCTGGTGCTGGCCCGCCTGCCCGATGCACCCCCCGGCATCAAGGGCGTGAGCCTGTTTGTGGTGCCCAAATTTTTGGTGAATGCCGATGGCTCCCTGGGCGCACGCAACGGCATTTACTGCGGCGGCATTGAGCACAAAATGGGCATCCGCGCCAGCGCGACCTGCCAGATGGTGCTGGATGGCGCGTTTGGCACCATGGTCTGCCAGCCCAACAAGGGCATGCAGGGCGTGTTTGTGATGATGAATGCCGCCCGCCTGGGCGTGGGCAACCAGTCGCTCGGGCTGACCGAGGTGGCCTACCAGAACGCGCTGGCCTATGCCAAAGACCGCATCCAGATGCGCTCGCTGTCGGGCACCAAGGCCAAGGACAAGCCGGCCGACCCCATCATCGTGCCCCCCGATGTGCGCAAGATGCTGCTCACTGCCCGCGCTTACGCCGAGGGCGGCCGCGCCCTGACGGCCTATTGCTCGATGCTGCTGGAGCAGGAGCTCAACCACCCCGAGGGCAAGGTGCGCAAGGACGCCGGCGAAATGCTGGCCCTGCTGACGCCCATCGTCAAGGCCTTCATCACCGACAACGGCTGGACTGCCACCTCCACCTGCCTGCAGGTGTTTGGCGGCCATGGCTACATCAAGGAATGGGGCATGGAGCAGTTTGTGCGCGATGCCCGCATCAACATGATTTACGAGGGCACCAACACCATCCAGTCGCTTGATCTGCTGGGCCGAAAGATCCTGGGCAACAACGGCGCCACCCTCAAGAAGTTTGGCAAGCTGGTGGCGCAACTGGTGGAAGAAGAGGGCGTCAACGAAAAGATGTCCGAGTTCATCACCCCCATCGCCGTGCTGGGCGAGCAGATGACCAAGTTCACCACCGAGATTGGCTTCAAGGGCTTCCAGAACCCCGACGAGGTGGGGGCGGCGGCGGTGGACTACCTGCGCGTGGCCGGCCACCTGGTGTTTGGCTACTTCTGGGCCCGCATGGCGCAAGTGGCGCTGCGCGAGATGGCCGCCGGCAACCCCGACCCGTTCTACCTGGCCAAGGTGCAGACCGCGCGCTTTTACTTTGCCCGGCTGTTCCCCGAGACCGCCACCCTGATGCGCACCGCGCGCAGTGGTGCGGCCGCCCTGATGGACACCGATGCGGTTTTTGCCTGAGCGCCCTGTTTTGTGCCCCTTCCCCCAAATTGTTGAGGAGATTCCCATGATTCGTAGCGCAATCGCCACTGTGCTGGCCCTGTCGTCCCTGTCTGCGCTGGCGCAGATGTCGCCAGTGGGGCTGTGGCAAACCATCAGCGACACCGACGGCAAAGTCACGTCCGAGGTGCGCATTGTTGACGCCGCCGGGGTCCTCAGTGGCGCCGTGGAAAAAGCCCTGGTTCAGAGCACTGAGCCCAACTGTGACCAGTGCACCGACGACCGCAAAGGCAAACCCAAGGTGGGCATGCAGATCATCCGCGACGCCAAGAAGGTTGAAGGCAAAGACGTGTGGGAGGGTGGCAACATTCTGGACCCTAACAACGGCAAGGTCTACAAGCTCAAGCTCACGCCGGTGGAGGGCGGCAAGAAGTTGGAGGTGCGGGGCTACATCGGCACGCCGCTGCTGGGTCGGACCCAAACCTGGGTGCGCGTGCAGTAAGCCCGCGCAGCAGCCACCATGTCGCATTTCATTGTTAAAAAAGTCGCGGTGCTGGGCGCCGGTGTGATGGGTGCGCAGATTGCGGCGCACCTGGTCAACGTCGGCGTGCCGGTCATCCTGTTTGACCTGCCCGCCAAGGACGGCCCCAAGAATGGCATCGTCAGCCGCGCGGTCGAAGGCCTGAAGAAGCTCAAGCCGTCACCGCTGGGCGTACCCGAAGACGCGGTGCTGATCGGTCAGGCCAATTACGAGGAGCACCTGGCGCTGCTGGCGGGCTGCGATCTGGTGATCGAGGCCATTGCCGAGCGCATGGATTGGAAGCTGGACCTGTACCGCAAAATAGCGCCGTATGTGGCGCCGCATGCACTGCTGGCCTCCAACACCTCAGGCTTGTCAATCACCGCCTTGAGCGAAGCCCTGCCTGAGGCGATGCGGCCGCGCTTTTGCGGCATCCATTTCTTCAACCCACCGCGCTACATGGCGCTGGTGGAGCTGATCAACACCCCGGCCACCGAGCCCGCTAACCTGGACGCGCTGGAGGCCTTTGTCACCAGCGTGCTGGGCAAGGGCGTGGTCCGAGCCAAGGATTCGCCCAACTTCATTGCCAACCGGGTCGGCATTGCCGGCATGCTGGCCACCATGAAAGAGGTGGCGAACTTTGGTCTGACCATCGACGTGGTGGACGACTTGACCGGCAAGAAAATGGGCCGTGCCAGCTCGGGCACCTTCCGCACCGCTGATGTGGTGGGCCTGGACACCATGGCCCATGTGATCAAGACGCTGCAAGACACGCTGAGCCTGGAGACTGACCCGTTTTACGCCAGCTTTGCCACGCCGGCAGTGCTGCAGCAGCTGCTGGCGCTGGGCCACCTGGGGCAAAAAACCAAGGCCGGCTTTTACAAAAAGCAGGGCCGCGACGTGCTGCGCTTTGACGCTGAATCCGGTGAGTACGTGGCCGCCGGCCAAAAGGCCGACGAGGTCTACGCCCGCATGCTCAAAAAGCCGGCCGCCGAGCGCCTGCGCCTGCTGCGCAACAGCGATGGCGCACAGGGCCGGTTCTTGTGGGCCATTCTTCGCAACGGGTTCCATTACGCCGCCGTGCACCTGGCCACCATTGCCGACAATGCGCGGGATGTGGACCTGTGCCTGCGCTGGGGCTTTGGCATGAAGCAGGGCCCGTTCGAGCTGTGGCAAGAGGCCGGCTGGCTGGACGTGGCCAAGATGGTGCAAGAGGACATCGACGCCGGCCGCGCCCTGTGCAACACGCCCCTGCCAGACTGGGTGTTCAAGGGCCCGGTGGCCGAGGCCGGTGGCGTGCACACGCCAGCTGGCTCCTGGAACCCCAGCACCGGCCAGTTTGTGCCGGTGCGCCAGCTGCCGGTGTACGCGCGCCAGCATTTCCCCGAGAGCGTGCTGGGCGCGCAGGCGCTCAAGGCCGAGGCGGCAGGCACCACGCTGCATGAGGACGAGGCCATCCGGCTGTGGACGCTGGACCAGCAGGTGCTGATTGCCAGCATCAAGACCAAGATGCATGCGCTGAGCCCGGGCGTGATCGAGGGCCTGATGCAGGGCCTGGCGCTGGCCGAGGCCAAGTACCAGGGTATGGTGATCTGGTCGCCCGACGAGATGTTCTCGGCCGGCGCCGACCTGCAGGCCATGCTGCCGGCTTTCATGATGGCGGGGGTGTCGGCCATCGACGGCGCAGAGGCCGAGATGCAGCAGGCCATGCTGCGGCTACGCTACGCCACCATGCCGGTGATCTCGGCCATACGCGGCTTGGCGCTGGGCGGCGGCTGCGAGCTGGCGGTGTACTCGTCTCGCCGGGTGGCGGCGATGGAGAGTTACATCGGCTTGGTGGAGATGGGGGTGGGTCTGGTGCCGGGTGCCGGCGGCCTGACCTACATTGCCCGCCGCGCGGCTGAAAACGCCGCCGCTTCCACTGGCAAAGACCTGCTGCCGTTTTTGACCGAGGGCTTTACCGCCGCCGCCATGGCCAAGGTGGGCACCAGTGCCATCGAGTCGCGCAAGCTGGGCTACCTGCTGCCCAGCGACCTGATCGTGCCGCACAAGGACGAGCTGCTGTTTGTGGCCCTGAATGAGGCCCGCGCCATGTTTGCCGGCGGCTACCGGCCGCCGCACAAGCGCCAGTTTGCTGTGGCCGGGCGCAGCGGCATCGCCACCCTGAAGGGCTCGCTGGTGAACATGCGAGATGGTGGCTTCATCAGCGCGCATGACTTTCACATTGCCAGTCTGATCGCCCATGTGGTGTGTGGCGGCGATGTGGACGCCGGTAGCCTGGTGGATGAAGACTACCTGATGACGCTGGAGCGGCAGGCCTTCTGCCAGCTGCTGGTGCACCCCAAAACCCAGGCGCGCATCATGGGCATGATGTCCACCGGCAAGCCGCTGCGCAACTGACCCGGAGCTATTCATGAAACAAGTCCAAGACGCCTACATTGTGGCGGCCACGCGCACGCCGATCGGCCGCTCGCACCGGGGTTCTTTCCGTAACCTGCGCCCGGACGACCTGCTGGTCAAGGCGCTGCATGCGGTGCTGGCGCAAGCGCCCGGGCTGGACCCGGCCAGCATTGAAGACATCATTTGCGGCTGCGCCATTCCCGAAGCGCAGCAGGGCCTGAACGTGGCCCGCGTGGCCGCGGTGCTGGCTGGCCTGCCGCACAGCGTGGGCGGCATCACGGTGAACCGCTTTTGCGCCTCGGGCCTGAGCGCGGTGCAGATGGCGGCCGACCGCATTCGGGTGGGCGAGGCCGACGTGATGATTGCCGCCGGCGTGGAAAGCATGAGCATGGTGCCGATGATGGGCAACACGCCCTCGCTGTCGCCGGCTATGTTTGCCAACGACGACAACATCGGCATTGCCTATGGCATGGGCCTGACCGCCGAGAAGGTGGCCACCCAGTGGAAGGTGAGCCGGCAGGCGCAGGACGAATTTGCGCTGGCCTCGCACCAGCGGGCGCTGGCCGCCATGGCGGCTGGCCAGTTCAAGGACGAGATCACCCCGGTGGAGGTGGTGGACCGCGCCCCCGACCTGGCCACCGGCAAGGTGCTGGAGACCCGCCGCCTGGTCAGCCTGGACGAGGGTGCGCGTGCCGACACCTCCCTGGAGGGCTTGGCCAAGCTGCGCACCGTGTTCTCGGCCCGTGGCTCGGTCACCGCGGGCAACAGCTCGCAGACCTCGGACGGCGCCGGTGCGCTGATTCTGGCCAGCGAGAGTGCGGTCCAGCGCTTTGGCCTCAAGCCTTTGGCGCGTTTTGTCAGCTATGCCGCGCGCGGGGTGCCGCCGCACATCATGGGCATCGGCCCGATCGAGGCGATACCGGCGGCGCTGCGCCATGCCGGCCTGAAGCAGGACGCCATCGACTGGTTTGAGCTGAACGAGGCCTTTGCCGCCCAGTCGCTGGCCGTCGTCAACACCCTGGGACTGGACCCGGCCAAGGTCAACCCGATGGGCGGCGCCATTGCCCTGGGCCACCCGCTGGGCGCCACCGGCGCCATCCGCTCGGCCACCGCCATCCACGCGCTGCACCGGCACCAGCTGCGCTACAGCATGGTCACCATGTGCGTGGGCATGGGGCAGGGCGCAGCCGGCATTTTTGAGCGGGTGTGATGAACGCGCCCGCCTCCACCGCCGCGCACCCGTTTGACCAGGCCATCGCGCTGGAATTACAGCCCGACGGCCACTGGCTGGGCCACACCAGCCCGGCCTATGCCAACATGGTGGGGCCTTACGGTGGCATCACGGCGGCGCAGATGCTCAATGCCGTGCTGCTGCACCCCAAGCGCCTGGGCGACCCGCTGGCGCTGACGGTGAATTACGCCGCCGGGGTGGCCGACGGGCCCTTTGTGCTGCAGGCCCGGCCGGCCCGCACCAACCGCTCTACCCAACACTGGGTGATTGAGCTGCTGCAGGACGGGCAGTCGGTCATCACCGCCACCGCCATCACGGCGCAGCGGCGCGACACCTGGGGCGTGGACGACGAGCCCATGCCGGCCTGCCCCGCACCGGCGGACGTGCCCAGCCTGCGCGTGGCGGCGCCGGTGGTCTGGTTTGACCGCTACGAGACCAAGCCCATCACCGGCCCGATCCCGGCAACCTGGGACGGCAGCAGCCAGAACAGCCTGAGCCAGCTCTGGGTACGCGACCAGCCGGCGCGCCCGTTGGACTTCGCCTCGCTGACGGCCCTGGCCGACATTTTTTTCCCGCGCGTCTGGCGTCGCCGGGCCACCCATGTGCCGGCCGGCACGGTGTCGATGACGGTGTACTTTCATGCCGGCGCGGCGCAGCTGGCGGCCACCGGCACCGGCTTTGTGCTGGCGCAGGCCAGGGCGCAGGCTTTTCGCAACGGCTTCTTCGACCAGACGGCGCAGCTCTGGAACGAGGCCGGCGAGATGCTGGTCAGCAGCCACCAGATCGTCTATTACAAGGCTTGAACCTCGTATGAGCCCGACATGAGTGCCACCCCGGTGGCCCTGGTCATTGGCGCAGGCGACGCCACCGGCGGCGCCGTGGCGCGACGCTTTGCCCGCGAGGGCTATGCTGCCTGCGTGACCCGGCGCAGTCTGGACAAGCTGCAGCCGCTGTTGACGCAGATTCGCGCCGAGGGCGGCCAGGCCTACGGCTTTGCCTCGGACGCGCGCGAGGAGGATGCGGTGGTGGCGCTGGTCGCCCAGATTGAGGCCGACATCGGCCCGATCGAGGTGCTGGTGTTCAACATCGGTGCCAATGCGCCCAGCAGCATCCTGGACGAGACCGCCCGCAAGTATTTCAAGATCTGGGAGATGGCCTGTTTTGGCGGTTTTTTGAACGGGCGCGAGGTGGCGCGGCGCATGGTCACGCGCAGCGGCCGGCCGCAGACCATCATCTTCACCGGCGCCACTGCCTCCCTGCGCGGGGCAGCCAATTTTGCGGCCTTTGCCGGCGCCAAGCACGCGCTGCGGGCCTTGGCGCAGAGCATGGCGCGCGAGCTGGGGCCGCGCGGCATCCATGTGGCCCATGTGGTGGTGGACGGCGCCATTGACACCGCCTTCATCCGCGACAATTTCCCCGAGCGCTACGCCCTCAAAGACCAAGACGGCATCCTGAACCCCGAGCACATTGCGGACCAGTATTGGATGCTGCACCGCCAGCCGCGTGACGCCTGGACCCATGAGCTGGATTTGCGCCCCTACCTGGAGAAGTTTTGATGACCAAGACCGTGGACTTTTATTTTGATTTCGGCAGCCCCGCCGCCTACCTGGCCTGGACCCAGCTGCCGAAGCTGTGCGCCGACGCCGGTGCCACCCTGGTCTGGCAGCCGATCCTGCTGGGCGGGGTGTTCCAGGCCACCGGCAACCGCGCGCCTATCAGTGTGCCGCTCAAGGGCAGCTACCTGTTTGTCGACCTGGCGCGCTATGCCAAACGCTATGGCGTGCCGCTGGTGATGAACCCGCATTTCCCGATCAACACCCTGCACCTGATGCGTGCCGCGGTGGGCCTGCAGCTGCGCGCTGACGCCCGCTTTGAGGCCTATTGCGCCGCCATGTTCCGCGCCA
>JBEGOC010000224.1:0-4931 GCA_041182225.1 Pseudomonadota bacterium
GCCCCGCACCATCAACATGAGCACGATTGGCGACGACCTGCTGCGCCCAACCAGCGCGGAATTTGGACCTGCGATTGAGGCGCTGGTGGTTTACAACAGCAATCCCGTGGCGGTGGCGCCCGACTCGGGCCGGGTGGTGCAGGGCTTTGCGCGCGAGGACCTGTTCACCGTGGTGCTGGAGCATTTTCAGACCGACACCGCCGACTACGCCGACTACCTGCTGCCTGCCACCACCCAGCTGGAGCACTGGGACGTGCATGCCGGCTACGGCCACACCGACGCGCTGCTGAACCGCCCTGCCATTACGCCCATGGGTCAGGCCAAAACCAACACCCAGATCTTTCGCGAGCTGGCGTTGCGCATGGGCTATGCCGGCCCCGAATTTACAGACGACGACCAGGCGCTGTGCCGGCTGGCCTATGGCGATGCGGTGGACTTTGAGGCGCTGCTGAGCCAGGGCTTTGCGCCGGTCACCCAAGTGGAGGCACCGTTTGCCCAGGGGCAGTTCCCCACGCCCTCGGGCAAGTGCGAGTTTTTCAGCGCCCGGCTGGCGGCCCAGGGGCTGGACGGCCTACCCGATTACCTGCCCAACCACGAGGCGCCGGGCTCGTCAGCCCTGTACCCGCTGGCCATGATCTCGCCGCCGGCGCGCAATTTTCTGAACTCCAGCTTTGTCAATGTGCAAAGCCTGCGCGACATCGAGGGCGAGCCGCTGCTGGAGATGCACGCGGCCGATGCCGCAGCCCGTGGGCTCGCCGACGGCACCACGGTGCGCGTCTTCAACCAGCGCGGGGCGCACCACTGCCGACTGGTGGTGTCAGCCCGGGCCCGGCCGGGCGTGGTGCACGGCCTGGGCGTGTGGTGGCGCAAGGTCGGTCGGGACGGTACCAACGTGAACCAGCTCACCAGCCAACAGCTGACCGACCTGGGCCGGGCGCCCACGTTTTACGACTGTTTGGTGGATGTGGCGGCAGCCTTGCCAGCTCGCGCCTCAGTTGTATGAACGGTGGATGGCTGCTAAGGTCATCATGCCAGAAACTGCGCCACAACTGCGCCACAACTGCGCCAAAACCGCGCCATAATTGCGCTACTTAGATCTCTAACTGCGCCAAAACCAACATGTCGTCCACCGTCGACCTACTGAACGGGATTCAGGCATACCAGAGCGGCGTAACGCTTGCCGAGCTTCTGATCGGACACCCTGACATTGCCAGACGCACGGCACAACGCCTGATCGCAAAGCTGATTGAGAGCGGCCAAGTCGAAGCCCTGGGCGAAGGTAGGGCCCGACGTTATCTATTTGTCAGCACCCAATCTGGCGCGCCCACCTTGGCCGCGAGGAGCGATAGTTTTCCCACCTTTATCCCACTGTCTGCGGACAGCCAGGACATCTTGCGTTACATCGACCAGCCGCCAGAAGCACGCAAGCCCGTGGGTTACCAGCGTGACTTTTTGGAGGCCTACCGACCCAATGAGACTTGGTATTTGTCCGAGTCGCTGCGCCGTCAATTGCACAAGATGGGCAAAACCGCTGACGTGGATGCGCCCGCGGGCACCTACAGCCGCGCCATCTTGAACCGCTTGCTGATCGACTTGTCATGGGCGTCTAGCCACCTGGAGGGCAACACCTACTCCCGACTCGACACGCGCGAACTGATCGAGCACGGTAAGGCTGCACGTGGCAAAGCCGCCATCGAAACACAGATGATTCTGAACCACCGCACAGCCATCGAGTTTCTTGTTGAAAACATCAACACTGCCGAATTCAACCGCTATACCTTGATGAACCTGCACAGCGCATTGGCAGAAAACTTGCTGCCCAACCCGGCCGATGAGGGACGCATACGGCGGCACGCCGTTGACATAGGGAAAAGCGTCTATCGGCCACTGTCAACACCGCAGCAAATTGATGACGCACTGGATGCGTTGCTCAGCAAGGCCCATCAGATTCTCGACCCGTTTGAGCAATCCTTCTTCATGATGGTGCACCTGCCCTACTTGCAGCCCTTTGCGGACGTCAATAAGCGGACCTCGCGGTTGGCCGCTAATTTGCCGCTGTTCCGCGCTAATTTATGTCCACTGACCTTTCTGGACGTGCCGGAGCAGGCCTACAGCCGCGCCACCCTGGGCGTGTACGAATTGACACGCGTCGAGCTGCTGCGCGACCTTTATGTCTGGGCCTATGAGCGCTCCACGCAGGAATATCAGGCCATCAAGCAAGATCTGGCCGAGCCAGACCCACTTCGCCTGGCCTGGCGTGACTTCATCAAACAGACCATCCGTGACGTCATCACGCAGCCGGAGCTTGACCCACTGGCCAGCATTCAGCGGGTGGTGGCGCAGCGTATTCCGAAGCACGAGCAGTCTGACGTGCAGGCACTGCTCGTCGACGAACTCCGGCGCCTGCATGAGGGCGTCCTGGCGCGCTATGGTTTGCGTCCGTCAGAGTACGTAGCTTGGAAGGTGCTGCATGGGCATTGACGGGCCCACGATCACGCCAGAACGCACATTTTTCGATGTCCTTGCGGGAGTCGCGACATTGTCATAAAACGGTAAGAAAATTGCCGCCCATGAGCAAAACAACTGGTGTGGCCGGCGTCAATGGGCCCTGGCTGGCAGGGATGGCACGTCAATCTGCTGCCGGCATCACTGTCGGCTTGAGCGCGGTCATTTACGCCGTCTCCTACGGTGCCATGCTGTTTTCAGGGCCGCTGGCGCCGTATGTTGGCATTGGCATTGCCGCGGCCATCGTCACGGCGGTGGTGGGCGCGCCGTTTGGCTTGCTGTCCGAAGAGCGCAGATTCATCAGTGGTCCAGATTCCAGCACCACTTCGGTTTTGGCAGGGCTACTCGCCACCCTCAGTGCGATGCAGTTTGCCGAGTTTCGTACCGTCAATCTGGCATTGGCCACCTTGTTCCTCACGTCGGTTGTCTGCGCTGTATCGTTCTACGCACTGGGTCGATTTAAATTGGCTGGTCTGGTTCGCTTCATGCCGTTTTCGGTGACGGCAGGCTTCTTGGCCTCCAATGGATGGCTGATCTGCAGCAGCGGGCTGGACATCATGACTGGCATACCGCTGAGCCGAAGCGGCATGGCCGCGCTGCTGGCGCACCCGTACCGGCCAGAGTTGGGATTGGCGTTGGTGGTTTTGCTCGCCCTTTACGGATTGGCGAGGCGGGTGTCTGCCGCGCTCTTGATTCCGTTGGTCATGTTGACAGCGTCAATCTTGGTGAATGTGGCGCTGGCATACGGCATCTGCCCCGCCACGGCCTGTAGCCGAGAAAACTGGATGTTCCACGGGCTTGATGACCTGGTATGGCGACCACCATGGAACCTGTCTTGGGAGTGGCTTGACTGGCGAATGCTGGTTTCTGAGCTGCCGGCGATGCTGGTCATCAGTTTTGTCGGCACCTTGGCGATATTGGTGTCGCTGTCGAGTTTGGAGCGCGATTTCAAAAAAGAATTCGATCTGGACCGTCTGCTGAAAGCCCATGCGGCTTCAACCGGCGTTTCAGCGCTTTTGGGTGGCTTCGTGGGCATTGTCTCGATAGGGCGCACATCGTTGAACCGGGCTGTGGGCGGTGGGGCGATGTCGGGCGTGATGGCGTCGGCCATCTGCCTGGCGATGCTGGTGGGCGCAAGCGGGCTGATTGCCTATGTGCCAAAGGCTGCCTTAGGTGCATTGGTCATGTTCTTGGGCCTGAACATGCTCAAGAAGTGGCTGTGGGACCAAATCACTGAGGTCAATTTGCAAGAGTTGGCGCAAATTGTCTTGATCATTTTTTTGGTTGCCAACTATGGCTACTTGGTCGGATTTGCCGCTGGGACCATCATCTCTTGCATTGTCTTTGCTGTGGCCTACAGCCATATCCCTCTGGCCAACCTCACAACCAACCTGTCTGCACTGCCGAGTACGGTGGTCCGCCCCAGGCAAGACGTGGAAATGCTATCAACGCGCGCCAGCAGAACCGTGGTCTATCGGTTTGACGGCTATATGTTCTTTGGCTCAGCCAAAAAAATAGACGCCGTTTTTCAGACCATGAAGATGGAAGAACTGGAAGCGATCGTCATGGATTTCACCCTGGTCAATGGCATCGACCGGTCGGCGATCTCGGCGTTTCAGCGCATTTTGAGGCGTTATGCGGACCTGCCCCTGCACTTCTATTTTGTTCATCCCGTACCAGACTGGGATTTGCAACGGTCGCTGCTGGAGGATAACGCGCTGCACGGTCAGGTGAGCTTCTTTCAGGTGCTAGACCTGGCACTTGAGGCGGCAGAAGAACGTATCCTGAACAGCAAGACGGGGGCGGGCTATGCGCCTGGCTGCTTTGATTTTCTAGACCATGTGGCGGACCGGGAGGTGTTCCGCAGCTATTGCGATTTCAAGCAGTTTGAGAGCGGCGACATGCTGTGCCATGAGGGCGAGTTGTCCGATGCGGTCTATTTTGTGAACAGCGGCACCTTTGATGTGATCAAGCCCTTGGACAGCAAGCCAGGGCGCCGGCTGGCAAAAATCAGCGTCGGCGCCATGGTGGGTGAGATGGCGCTTTACACCGGCAAGGCACGGACCGCCTCGATACAGGCTAGCGTGCCGTCATCCGCCTACATTTTGAACAAGGTGGCACTGGCGCGTATGCGTGCCGAGCTGCCTGAACTGGTCACACGCTTTGAGCACATGGTGATCCGCAAAGTGGCAGAGTCGCTGGCGCGCTCCAACCAGTTGGTCACAACGCTTCGGTAGGCGTTGGCAGAGGTTCAGGTTCAGACCAGTCGCCTTAGTCGATCGCTTTTCAGCGACCAAAGGCGCTAACCTGAATATTTCACGCAAACGTGTAGGCGATCCTGCCCTAAGGGACGTTGTCATTGGTATCTGAGGCCAATCACAACACAGGACCGCCAATGCCAAACTGTACCGAAGAAACTGGAGCCG
>JBEGOC010000225.1:0-3281 GCA_041182225.1 Pseudomonadota bacterium
CGTGCGCATGTTCGCGGTGCGTGAGCGGCACGCCCAGCGCGGTGACGGCCGCCAGGCCGGCGGTGATGCCGTTGACCACGGTGACGGCGATGCCGGCCGCTTGCAGGTGGGCCACCTCTTCGCCGCCGCGGCCGAAAATGAAGGGGTCGCCGCCCTTGAGCCGCACCACCTGCTCGCCGTCCTGCACCGCGCTGACCATCAGCTTCTCAATAAAGGCCTGCGGCGTGGACTGGCAGCCGCCCCGCTTGCCCACGTACACCACACGGGCCGTGGGGGCGGCGTAGGCCACGATGGCGTCGCTGACCAAGTCATCGACCAGCAACAGGGTGGCGGCCTGGATGGCCTTGAGTGCCTTGAGCGTCAGCAACTCCGGGTCGCCCGGGCCGGCGCCGACCAGCGTGCAACTGCCGAATGGACGGGGTGGGGTGGTCGCGGTGCTCATGGGGTGTGCTTCAAAAGGTTGGGATGGCTGGGCTTTGCGGCGTTGGCGGCAATGGCTGCTTTGCGGCCCGGGCCAGCGCTACCAGGTGGGCTACCTGCAGCGCAATCGGTGTTGGCACCGGCTGCTGACCGTCCAGCACGGCCTGGGTCCAGCGTGCGGTGCTGGCGGCGTCTGGCGCGGGCAGGTCTGGCACCTGGGCCAGCGGACCGCTCTGCGCCTCCTGCACCCGCCAGCTGTCGCCGTGGGTAAAGGCGTCCATCGCCGGCGTGCGGCGCGGGTCGGCCACCGGCTCGCCTTCGGTGCCGCGCAGCAGCAGGGCGCTGGCCTGCAGCAGCTGCAGGGTGGCTGCCATCGACCTGGCGTATTCCGGGTGGGTGTAGCTGCCCACCAGCAGCGCGGTGTGGCTGCAGGGGTTCAGCAGCTTGACCAGGCTGTGCGCCGGGTTGCGCAGCCCCACCACCCGGCGCACGTCCAGCAGGCGCGCCAGGCCCGGGCACAACAGCTCGGTGGGTACATACTGCAGCTCGCCGTTTGCTATTGATTCAATAGCTGACTGGGCCCGGATACCAAGGGTTTCCAGTACTTTTTGTGTGGAAGTCCGGCCGCTTTCAGTGGCTCTGCCGTGCACCAGCACGGCCAACCCTTCGCGTGCCAGCAGCAGTGCCAGCAAGGGGGTGAGCACCGGCAGCTTGCGTGCGCCGTTGTAGCTGGGCAGCACCACCGTGGCCTGGCCCGCGTTGGGCACCAGCGCCAGGCGCAGGCGGGTGGCATCCAGAAAACCGGCCATCTCCGGCGGGGTTTCACCCTTGATGCGCATGGCCAGGCAAAACGCGCCCACCTCCAGATCGGTCACGGCGCCGTCCAGCACCTGGCCCATCAGGTCGGCCGCCTGCTCGCGCGTCAGCGCCCGTGCGCCCTCGCGCCCGCGGCCGATCTCCTTGATGTAGCTGGCAATGCCCATGGCCCGATTGTCCGGCAGGCTTGATGACTGCGGGCTATGAGCTTATGGCGTGCCAGCCGGCTGGGCGGCGAAGGGGCATCCCCTAAACTCGATGGCTATGTTGAACCATGCTCTGGTGCTCGGAATCGAGTCCTCTTGTGATGAAACCGGGGTGGCACTGGTGGCCCTGCAAGGCCAGCACACGCCGGTGCTGCTGGCGCAGGCGCTGCACAGCCAGATCGAGATGCACCAAGCCTATGGCGGCGTGGTGCCCGAGCTGGCCAGCCGTGACCACATTCGCCGGGTGCTGCCGCTTGGGGCCCAGGTGCTGGCGCAGGCCGGGCGCAGCCTGGCCGAGGTGGATGTGGTGGCATTTACCCGGGGCCCGGGCCTGGCCGGAGCCTTGCTGGTGGGCGCTGGTGTGGCCTGCGCCTTGGGCGCAGCGCTGGGCAAGCCGGTGTTGGGGGTGCACCACTTGGAAGGCCACCTGCTGTCGCCGTTTTTGAGTGCCGATCCGCCCAGTTTTCCGTTTGTCGCCCTGCTGGTGTCGGGCGGCCACACCCAGCTGATGCGGGTGGACGGGGTGGGGCGCTACAGCCTGCTGGGTGAAACCATTGACGACGCCGCCGGTGAGGCCTTCGACAAATCGGCCAAGTTGCTCGGGCTGGATTACCCGGGTGGCCCGGCGCTGTCGCGTCTGGCCGAGGGCGGCAACCCGGTGGCATTCAAGCTGCCGCGCCCGCTGTTGAATCAGCCCAATCTGGATTTTTCGTTTGCCGGCCTCAAGACGGCGGTGATGGTGCAGGCCAAACGGCTGGCCGCTGAGCAGGGCGCGGCGGTGGCTGCGTTACCGGCTCAAACGTTGGCCGACTTGGCGGCGTCGACGCAGGCGGCCATTGTAGAGGTGCTGGTGAAAAAGTCGCTGGCTGCCCTGGCGCAAACCGGGCTGGACCGGCTGGTGGTGGCCGGCGGCGTGGGCGCCAACCGCCAACTGCGTAGCCAACTGAACCACGCCTGCCAGCGCCGGGGCGTGCGGGTGCATTACCCCGAGCTGCACCTGTGCACCGACAACGGCGCCATGATTGCCATGGCGGCCGCAATGCGGTTGCAGTCCGGCGCGCAGGCCGCCAGCCGGGTCTACGCTTTTGACGTGAAACCGCGCTGGCCGCTCGATGCCCTGTGACGGGCCGGACCTTCAGTTGATGGTCAGCTCGGCGACGCGGGTGGCCGGTACCACTTTGGCCAGCTTCAGCGTGAGCACGCCGTTCTCCAGGCGGGCCTCGCTGCTCACCACATCGATGTCCAGCGGCAACTCGTAAGCCGCCTTGTAGGTGCGGGGCGCACCCTCCTTGCTGGCCAGGCGCACGATGTTGCCTTCGATGGCAATGCTCAGCTGGTCCTTGGCAATGCCGGGCACGTCAAAGGTGAGGGTGTAGGACGTTTCGTCCTGGGTGGTGACGGGACTTTGCTGGCGGCCCGCCAGTTGCGCCTGATCGAGAAAGCGCTCGAGCGAGCGGGTGGCGGGCGAGTAGAACTGGCGACGCAAAGCAACGGGGGTGGTGGCAAAAAACATGTGTGGCTCCTTGTACACTGAGCGGGGTTCGACATGAACCATCGCATGGCCTGAACGTGCGAGTGAAGCGACCGTTTTCAAGAGAAATTTCCACAAGTTTATTGTTTGCGGCCGGGCCTTGAAAAGGTCGCCGCTGACGCTATGTTGGACGGCCGCTGTGTGATGCAAAGACCCGATTGAGCGGGCCCCAGACAAGGATTTTTTGATGCGTGAAGTCATCCTCAACCTGGCCGAGTCCCGGATCCGGGAAGTCGCCAACGCCGGCATCGGACGCAGCGATGTGTTGGCATTCTGGTTTGGTGAGAGCGACGAGATCACGCCTGAGG
>JBEGOC010000226.1:0-7963 GCA_041182225.1 Pseudomonadota bacterium
CTGAAAAATGGGAAAAGAAAAATTCACCCGTACCAAGCCCCACGTCAATGTGGGCACGATCGGGCACGTTGACCACGGCAAGACCACCTTGACCGCGGCCATCACCACCGTGCTGGCGTCCAAGTTTGGCGGCCAGGCCAAGGCCTACGACCAGATTGACGCGGCGCCCGAGGAAAAAGCGCGCGGCATCACCATCAACACCGCCCACGTCGAGTACGAAACCGCCAACCGCCACTACGCCCACGTCGACTGCCCCGGCCACGCTGACTATGTGAAAAACATGATCACCGGTGCGGCCCAGATGGACGGCGCCATTCTGGTCTGCTCCGCCGCTGACGGCCCCATGC
Organism: Pseudomonadota bacterium; assembly: GCA_041182225.1. GTDB lineage: Bacteria > Pseudomonadota > Gammaproteobacteria > Burkholderiales > Burkholderiaceae_C > Rhodoferax. The sequence goes on from JBEGOC010000226.1 coordinate 348, forward strand.
CCCAGACCCGCGAGCACATCCTGCTCGCCCGCCAGGTTGGCGTGCCCTACATCATCGTGTTCCTGAACAAATGCGACATGGTCGACGACGCCGAACTGCTCGAACTCGTTGAGATGGAAGTGCGCGAACTCCTGGACAAATACGAATTCCCCGGCGACAAGACCCCCATCATCCACGGCTCGGCCAAACTCGCCATGGAAGGCGACAAGGGCGAACTCGGTGAAGGCGCCATCATGAAACTCGCCGACGCCCTCGACACCTACATCCCGCTGCCCGAGCGCGCGGTGGACGGCGCCTTCCTGATGCCCGTCGAAGACGTCTTCTCCATCTCCGGTCGCGGCACCGTGGTGACCGGCCGGGTGGAGCGCGGCATCATCAAGGTGGGTGAAGAAATCGAAATCGTCGGCATCAAGCCCACGCTCAAGACCACCTGCACCGGCGTTGAAATGTTCCGCAAGCTGCTCGACCAGGGCCAGGCTGGCGACAACGTCGGCATTTTGCTGCGCGGCACCAAGCGCGAAGAAGTCGAGCGCGGCCAAGTGCTGTGCAAACCCGGCTCCATCAAGCCGCACACCCACTTCACCGGCGAGATCTACGTGCTGTCCAAGGACGAAGGCGGCCGCCACACCCCCTTCTTCAACAACTACCGGCCCCAGTTCTACTTCCGCACCACGGACGTGACCGGCGCCATCGAGCTGCCCGAAGGCAAGGAAATGGTGATGCCGGGCGACAACGTGTCGATCACCGTCAAGCTGATCAACCCGATCGCCATGGAAGAGGGCCTGCGCTTCGCCATCCGCGAAGGCGGCAAGACCGTCGGCGCCGGCGTTGTGGCCAAAATCATCGCCTAAGAAAGATCCACCATGGCCACCAAGCAAAAAATCCGCATTCGCCTCAAGGCGTTCGACTACAAGCTCATCGACCAGTCGGCCGCCGAGATTGTGGATACTGCCAAGCGTACGGGTGCCATCGTCAAGGGCCCGGTGCCCCTGCCGACGCGCATGAAGCGTTTTGACATCCTGCGCTCGCCGCACGTCAACAAAACCAGCCGTGACCAGTTGGAAATTCGCACCCACCAGCGTCTGATGGACATCGTCGATCCGACCGACAAAACGGTGGACGCGCTGATGAAGCTGGACCTGCCCGCTGGCGTGGACGTTGAGATCAAGCTGCAGTGAGGCCTGAGTACCGCGTCCGAGCTTGAAGGCCCGGGCGCGGTGGACGAAAACAAAACTTGATTGGACAGCCGGACCGGGCTATACTCGGCGGCTCTGCGGAATCTGGCAACAGGTGTCGGCAGGGTTTTATTAACAGTCTCTCACAGCACAACGTTGTCGCCAATTGCAGTGGCAACGGTGAGAGTTACGGAGAAAAAAATGAGTCTTAGCAATCGCTTAGGGTTGCTGGGCCGCAAGGTGGGCATGATGCGCCTATTCACCGAAGAGGGGGATGCCATTCCCGTCACGGTGGTAGATGTGTCTAACAACCGCGTGACCCAGGTGAAAACCCAGGAGAATGACGGCTACGTCGCCTTGCAGGTGACCTTCGGTGCGCGCAAAGCGTCCCGCGTGACCAAGCCTGTGGCGGGTCACTTGGCCAAGGCTGGCGTCGAAGCCGGCGAAATCATCCAGGAATTCCGCGTCACCGCCGACACTGCTGCGCAGTACCAGGCTGGCGCGACGGTGCCTGTCAGTGATGTGTTTGCGGTCGGCCAAAAGGTCGATGTGCAGGGCACCACCATCGGCAAGGGCTATGCCGGCACTATCAAGCGGCACCACATGAGTTCGCAGCGCGCCTCGCACGGTAACAGCCGTTCGCACAACGTGCCCGGCTCCATCGGCATGGCACAGGACCCGGGACGCGTGTTTCCGGGCAAGCGCATGACCGGCCACCTCGGTGACGACACTGTCACCACCCAAAATCTGGACGTGATCCGCGTGGATGAAGCGCGCCAACTGCTGATGATCCGTGGCGCGGTGCCCGGCTCTGCGGGTGGTTTTGTCACTGTCCGTCCGGCCGTCAAGGCCAAGGCCACAGAAGCTAAAGGAGCGAACTGATGCAGCTCGAACTCCTCAATGACCAAGGTCAGGCCACGTCCAAGTACGACGTGCCCGAAACCGTGTTTGGCCGCGCCTACAACGAAGACCTGGTGCACCAGGTGGTTGTGGCCTTCCAGGCCAATGCCCGCCAGGGCACGCGTGCCCAGAAAGACCGTGAACAGGTCCGGCACTCGACCAAGAAGCCGTTCAAGCAGAAGGGTACCGGCCGCGCTCGCGCCGGTATGACCTCGTCGCCCCTGTGGCGTGGCGGCGGTCGCATCTTCCCGAACATGCCGGACGAGAACTTCGCCCAGAAGATCAACAAAAAGATGTACCGCGCTGGTATGTCCTCCATCCTGTCGCAGTTGGCCCGCGAAGGCCGCCTGGCCGTGGTTGATTCGCTCAAGGTCGAGTCGCCCAAGACCAAGCCGCTGGCGGCCCGGTTCAAGGCGATGAACCTCGAGTCAGTGATGGTGATCGCGGATGAGGTCGATGAAAACCTGTACCTCGCGTCGCGCAACCTGGTCAACGTACTGGTGGTCGAACCCCGCTACGCTGACCCGGTCTCCCTGGTGCACTACCGCAAGGTTCTGGTCACCAAGGCGGCCATGGACCAACTCAAGGAGATGTTCGCATGAGCCACGGTCCCAATCTGTCCAAGTTTGACGAAGGCCGCCTGATGAAGGTGCTGGTCGCGCCGATCGTGTCTGAAAAGGCCACGATGGTCGGCGAAAAAAGCAATGCGGTCACCTTCAAGGTGCTGCAGGACGCCACCAAGTATGAAATCAAGGCCGCTGTGGAATTGATGTTCAAGGTTGAAGTCAAGGGCGTGTCTGTGTTGAACACAAAGGGCAAGACCAAGCGCTTTGGGAAGTCGATCGGTCGTCGCGACAATGTGCGCAAGGCCTACGTCACGCTCAAGCCGGGTCAGGAACTCAACCTCGGTGGGGAGTCTGCTTAATCATGGCTGTCATCAAAATGAAACCGACTTCACCAGGCCGTCGTGGCGTGGTGAAGATCTCGCGAGATCACCTGCACAAGGGTGAGCCCTATGCGCCCTTGCTCGAACCCCAGTTCCAACTGGCTGGTCGTAACAACAACGGTCACATCACCACCCGGCACAAGGGTGGCGGTCACAAGCACCACTACCGTGTGGTTGACTTCCGTCGTAACAAGGACGGCATTGCGGCCAAGGTTGAGCGTATTGAGTATGACCCGAACCGATCGGCGCACATCGCCCTGGTCTGCTATGCCGATGGTGAGCGTCGCTACATCATCGCGCCGCGCGGCCTGGAAGTTGGTGCGACCATCATGAGCGGTGCCGAGGCGCCGATCCGTGTTGGCAACACCCTGCCGATTCGCAATATTCCGGTCGGCTCGGTGGTGCACTGCATCGAGCTGCAAATCGGCAAGGGCGCACAGATTGTGCGGTCCGCCGGTACCTCGGCCACCCTGCTGGCGCGCGAGGGCACCTATGCCCAGGTGCGTATGCGTTCTGGTGAAGTTCGTAAGGTCCACATCGAATGCCGCGCCACGCTCGGCCAGGTGGCCAATGAGGAGCACAGCCTGCGCCAATTGGGCAAGGCTGGCGTCAAGCGCTGGATGGGCATTCGCCCCACCGTGCGCGGCGTGGTCATGAACCCGGTGGATCACCCGCACGGCGGTGGCGAAGGCAAGACTGGCGAAGGCCGGCACCCCGTCGATCCTTGGGGTAATCTGACCAAGGGTTACCGTACCCGTAACAACAAGCGCACGCAGGTCATGATCGTGTCGCGTCGCAAGAAGTAAGGGGAAGGTCTATGACTCGCTCACTCAAAAAAGGTCCCTTTGTCGACCATCACCTGGTAGCCAAGGCCGACAAGGCCGTTGCCACCAAAGACAAAAAGCCGATCAAGACCTGGTCGCGTCGCTCCATGGTTCTGCCCGAGTTCATCGGACTGACCATTGCGGTGCACAACGGCAAGCAGCACGTGCCGGTCTACATCACCGATCAAATGGTTGGTCACAAGCTTGGCGAGTTCGCGTTGACGCGGACTTTCAAGGGCCATCCGGCGGACAAAAAAGTCCAGAAGAAATAAGGAGGCGACCATGGAAACACGTGCAACCCTTCGTGGCGTTCGTTTGTCAGTGGACAAGGGCCGCCTGGTTGCGGACCTGATCCGCGGCAAAAAAGTCGACCAGGCCCTGAACATCTTGCAGTTCACGCAGAAAAAAGCTGCCTTGATCATCAAGAAAGTGCTGGAGTCTGCCATTGCCAATGCCGAGCACAACGACGGCGCCGACATCGACGAGCTGAAGGTGAAAACCATCTTCGTCGAACAAGGTGCCTCGCTGCGGCGTTTTACTGCTCGCGCCAAAGGGCGTGGCAACCAAATCAGAAAGCCCACGTGCCATGTGTACGTGACGGTCGGTAACTGAAAGAGGCCAGGAAGATATGGGACAAAAAATCCACCCAACCGGCTTTCGCCTGTCTGTCAGCCGTAACTGGGCATCGCGCTGGTACGCCAACGACCGTGACTTTGCCGGCATGCTGGCCGAAGACATCAAGGTGCGCGAGTACCTGAAAGCCAAGCTCAAGAATGCGTCGGTGTCGCGTGTGCTGATCGAGCGCCCCGCCAAGAATGCCCGCATCACCATCTTCTCGGCACGCCCGGGCGTGGTCATCGGCAAAAAGGGCGAAGACATCGAGAATCTCAAGCGTGAATTGGGCCGCCAGCTGGGCGTGCCGGTGGCTGTCAACATCGAGGAAGTGCGCAAGCCCGAAATCGATGCCAAGCTGATCGCCGACAGCATCACCCAACAGCTCGAAAAGCGCATCATGTTCCGCCGTGCCATGAAGCGTGCCATGCAGAACGCCATGCGTCTGGGTGCCCTGGGCATCAAGATCATGTCGTCGGGTCGTCTCAATGGTATTGAGATCGCCCGCTGCGAGTGGTACCGGGAAGGCCGCGTGCCGCTTCACACGCTGCGTGCCGACATCGACTACGGCACCTCCGAGGCCAAGACCACCTACGGCGTCATTGGCGTCAAGGTCTGGGTCTACAAAGGTGACACGCTGGGTCGCAACGACTTGCCCGCCGCCGCCGAGCCACGCTCCGACGACGAGCGCCGTCCGCGCGGCCCGCGTCGCGATGCCCGTCCCGGCTCCGACCGTCCCGCACCGCGTGGCGCACGTCGCCCGGTGGGCGCTAATGTTGCCCCTGCCGATGGCAGTGACAAACCTGCAGAGGCCATAGGCGCCGATGCCAACAAACCCGCCGTTAAGCGCGTCCGCAAGGTCGCCGCGCCAGGTACTGCCGGCAGCACCGCTGTGGCAGCTGACGGCAAAGGAGAATAAGCATGTTGCAACCCGCTCGTCGCAAATTCCGCAAAGAGCAAAAGGGCCGTAACACCGGTATCGCGACCCGAGGCAGCTCGGTCGCGTTTGGTGATTTTGGTCTGAAGTGCACTGATCGCGGCCGCTTGACGGCCCGGCAAATCGAGGCTGCACGGCGTGCCATTTCCCGGCACGTTAAGCGTGGCGGCCGAATCTGGATTCGCGTGTTCCCGGACAAGCCCATCTCCCAGAAGCCCGCCGAGGTGCGGATGGGTAACGGCAAGGGCAATCCTGAGTACTACGTTGCCGAGATTCAGCCTGGCAAGATTGTCTTTGAAATCGTCGGTGTGCCGGAAGAGCTGGCACGCGAAGCGTTTCGTCTGGCAGCTGCCAAGCTGCCCCTGCGCACCACGTTTGTGGCGCGCATGATCGGCCAGTGATCGGGAGAACCACCATGAATACTTCTGAACTCCGCCAGAAAGATGTGGCCGGCCTGCAGGCTGAAGTCAAGTCCCTGCAAAAGGCGCATTTTGGCCTGCGTATGCAAAAAGCGACGCAACAACTCAACAACACCGCCACGCTGCGCGCTACGCGCCGTGACATTGCCCGCGCCAAGACCATTCTTGGCGAGAAGCAACGTGCGGCCCAACCTGCCCAATGAAGGAGTGACCCATGACGGAAGCTAAAAAATCCCTCAAGCGCACCTTGATTGGCAAGGTGGTCAGCGACAAGCGTGCCAAGACCGTGACGGTTCTGATCGAGCGCCGTGTCAAGCACGAGCTCTACGGCAAGATTGTCGGCAAATCCAGCAAGTACCACGCCCATGACGAAAAGGGCGAGTACAAGCTGGGCGATGTGATTGAAATCACCGAGAGCCGGCCGATTTCAAAGACCAAGAATTGGGTGGTGACCCGTTTGGTGGAAAAAGCGGTCGTGGTGTAAGCGTACTGGCGCGCTCACTGCAGCGACCTGCGAAACGGCTCACAATGTGGGCCGTTTTCATTGATATACCCAACTGATTCTTTTATTGGAGAGACACATGATTCAAGTCGGAGACCATCTTCCTGCGTTGACCCTCAAGGAATATGTGGAGGTGGAGGGCAATGGTTGCAGCATCGGCCCCAATCCGGTCGATGTGGTACAGGCCTCGGCAGGCAGGACGATCGCCCTGTTTGCGTTGCCGGGCGCCTTCACGCCCACCTGCTCGGCCCGGCATGTGCCCGGCTACCTCGAGACACACGACGCACTCAGGGCCGCTGGCGTGAACGAAATCTGGTGTGTCAGCGTCAATGATGCCTATGTGATGGGTGCCTGGGCCCGTGACCAGAAGGCACAGGGAAAGATTCGGATGCTGGCCGACGGCAATGCAGCGTTCGCCCAGGCGCTTGGCCTCACCCAGGAACTCAAGGAAATGGGTGTGCGCAGCCGCCGCTACTCGATGCTGGTCAAGGACGGCAAGGTGGCCACCCTCAACATCGACGCACCGGGCAAGTTCGAAGTCAGCGACGCGGCCACCATGTTGGCCCAAGCCAAGGCCTGATCCGGCTTTGTCAGGTCCAAACCGGCTGGGCTGTGCCCCGGCCGGTCACGGCTACAGCGCCACCCGTAGGTAATGTGCACCCGGGATCGGGTTATGGTAATAGGGTGGTATCTCGGCAAAGCCCAGGTCTTCATAGAGCGCCCGGGCACTCTCCATGTCGTCGAGCGTGTCAAGCAGCAGGCTGGTGTAGCCAGCCTGACGGGCATGGTCGAGGCAGGCTTCTGCCAGAGCTCGGCCAATGCCCGTGCCCCGGAAGCCCTGCCGGACGTACAGCCGTTTCATTTCACAGGCATTGGCGTAGTCCGAGCTGTCGAGCGGACGCAAGCCACAGCAGCCGGCCAGTTCAGGCCCCCTTCGGGCCAACAGCAGCACGCCGCGTGGCACAGCGTAGTCCCCTGGCAGGGTGGCCAGCTCCTCGTCAAAATCCTGAAAGCACAGATCATGCTGCAGGCTGTTGGCGTACTCCCGAAACAGCCAACGCACCGACGCCAGGTCGGCCGCCGTTTCGGCCACATGCACCAGCACGGGCTGCGACGTGCCGGGCTGCGTCACGCCTCAGCCCGCAAATCGCAGCAAGGCCCAGACCAGGGCGCCGCAGACCGCAGCCAGCAACAGCGCCAGGGCGCGCGTGCGGCCGTCGTCGCGCGCCGACGGCAGTCCAGCCGCAACCCACATGTCGCCGGTGTGCATGGCGCGCAACAGGTTCTCGCGGCGCGTGAAC
>JBEGOC010000227.1:0-11771 GCA_041182225.1 Pseudomonadota bacterium
AACCCCGCACTTCACCCTCGCCCAGCACCACGTACTTGAGCGAGGTCAGGCCTTCGAGACCGACCGGCCCGCGGGCGTGGAACTTGTCGGTGGAGATGCCGATTTCGGCGCCCAGCCCGTACTCGAAGCCGTCGGCGAAGCGGGTGCTGGCATTCACCATCACGCTGGCCGAATCGACCTCGCGCAAGAAGGCCTGGGCGTGCATGTGGTCGCGGGTGATGATGGCGTCGGTGTGGTGGCTGGAGTAGCGGTTGATGTGGGCAATGGCCTCGTCCAGCCCGGCCACCACCTTGATGCTGATGATCGGCGCCAGGTACTCCTCGCTCCAGTCGCTGTCTTGCGCCGGCACCAGGTTTGCTACTGTATTAATAGCTGTATCTTCAAGCGCGGCAAGGGCTGGAGCCCGATTTGGCTTAAGAATCGCCAGGGTCTCGGGGCAGCCGCGCATCTCGACGCCCTTGGCGGCAAAGACGGCGGCGATGCTCGGCAGAAACGCGCTCGCCACGCCGCGCGCCACCAGCAGGCTCTCGGCGGCGTTACAGGGGCTGTACTTTTGCGTTTTGGCGTTGTCGGTGACTTTGAGCGCCATGGCCAGGTCGCAGGGGTCGTCCACATAGACATGGCAGTTGCCGTCCAGGTGTTTGATCACCGGCACCCTGGCATCGCGGCTGATGCGCTCAATCAGGCCCTTGCCGCCGCGCGGGATGATCACATCCACAAACTGCGGCATGGCGATGAGCTCGCCGACCACGGCACGGTCGGTGGTCTGCACCAGCTGCACGGCGTCAGCCGGCAGGCCGCTGTCGGTCAGCGCGCGCTGCACCAACACGGCCAGCGCCTTGTTGGACTCAATCGCCTCCGAGCCGCCACGCAGGATGCAGGCGTTACCGCTTTTGATCGACAGGCTGGCGGCCTCGATGGTCACGTTCGGACGGCTCTCGAAGATCATGCCGAACACGCCAATCGGCACCCGCATCTGCCCAACCCGGATGCCGCTGGGTTGCTGGCGCAGTCCGGAGATCTCGCCGATCAGCTCGGGCATGGCGGCGAGCTGCTCACAGCCTTGGGCACAGGTTTCCAGCACCTGCGGCCCGAGCTTGAGCCGGTCTACCAGCGGCGCGGCCAGGCCGGCGGAGACGGCGCGCGCCAGGTCCTTGGCGTTGTCGGCCTGTAGCGCCGGGGTGGCCTCGCGCAGCAGGGCGGCGAGACGCTTCAATGCTCTGTTTTTAGTCGCGGCATCCGCTTTGGCCATCTGGGCCGAGGCCGTTTTGGCCCGGGCGCCCAGGCCCAGGCTGTACTGCGTGATATCGAACGTGTCCATACCCGTGGCCTGCACTACCAGGCGGCAATCGCCCCGTCGGTACGCGGCTCGGTGCCGCCGCACAGCACGCCCTGGGCGTTGCGCCAGATGATCTGGCCACGGCCGAAGGCAATCCGGTTACCCGACCAGTTGACCTCGTGCCCCAGCGCCGCCAAGCCGTGGAACAGGTGCTCGGGCGTGGCGCGCTCGATGTTGACGCGCCGCCCGCTCTCCCACTCCCAGCGCGGCGCATCGAGCGAGGCCTGCGGGTTCAAGCCGAAATCGACCGTGTTCATGACCATCTGCACATGGCCCTGCGGCTGCATGAAGCCGCCCATCACGCCAAACGGCCCGACCGCGGCGCCGTCCTTGGTCAAAAAGCCCGGGATGATGGTGTGGTAGGGCCGTTTGCCGGGCGCCAGGCAGTTGGGGTGCGCAGCATCCAGCGAGAAATTGTTGCCGCGGTTGTGCAGCGCGATGCCGGTGCCGGGCACCACCAGGCCGGACCCAAAGCCCATGTAATTACTCTGGATCAGCGACACCATGTTGCCCTCGGCGTCGGCTGTGCTCAGGTAGACCGTGCCGCCACGCGGCGGCTCGCCAGGCAGGGGCCGCGCCGCCTGCGCGCCAATCAGGGCGCGGCGTTCGTCGGCGTAAGCGTCTGACAGCAAATCCGCCACCGACACCCGCATGTGCGCCGGGTCGGCAATGTGCGCCAGGCCATCGGCAAAGGCCAGCTTGATCGCCTCGATCTGGCGGTGGTGCGTCAGCAGCGTGTCGCGCTCCTGGAAATCAAAACCCTTGAGGATGTTGAGCGCAATCAGCGCCACCAGGCCATGCCCGTTGGGCGGAATCTCCCAGACGTCGTAGCCCCGGTAGTTGACGCTGATGGGTTGGCACCAGTCCACCTGGTAGGCGGCCAGGTCGTCCAACGTCAAATGACCGCCGGCTGCCTGCACGCAGGCGGCGATTTTCTCAGCCAGCGCGCCGCGGTAAAAACTGACAGCGCCAGTTTGGGCAATGTCTTGCAAGGTGTCGGCATGGCCGGCCGAGCGCCAGACTTCGCCGGCCTGCGGCGCGCGCTCCGGGGCAAAGGTGTCAAACCAGGGCTTGAAATACGGCGCCTTAAATTCTTCCCGAAACAGCCGGGTCGCCTGCTGCCAGGCAAAGGCCACCATGGGTGAGACCGGAAAACCTTCTCGCGCCAGCTCGACCGCGCGCGCCAGCGAGGTGGTGAGCGGCAGCCGGCCGAACCGGCTGGCCAACGCCGCCCAGGCCGCCGGGGCGCCAGGCACCGTGACCGGCAGCGGCCCGTACTTGGGCATGCTGGTGTGCCCCAGACCAGTCAGGTGGTCCAGCGTAAGGCTGCGCGGCGCCGGGCCGCTGGCGTTCAGGCCGTGCAGCTTGCCACCATGCCAAACCAGCGCAAAAGCGTCGCCGCCGATGCCGTTGGCGGTGGGCTCGACCACGGTGAGGGCGGCCGCGGTGGCAATGGCAGCGTCAATGGCGTTGCCACCGGCCTGCAGCACCGCCAGACCGGCCTGCGCCGCCAGCGGTTGCGAGGTGGCGACCATGCCGCGGTTGGCATAAACCACCGTACGGCGGGAGGCGTACGGGTAATGGGCGGCGTCAAGGTTCAGCATTCCCAGCATGATAGTGGCATTCCAGCCGCGACTGAGACCCGGCCATTGCGGCAGCGACCTTGGACTGCAGCTGAACGCCCTGGATGGCAGTCTGGCCCGGGCTGTCGATCTGTCTGCGGGTTCTGGCCTTGGACCTGCTGACAGGCTGCGCGACACGCTGGACCCACGGCAGCGGTGACACCCCCCTGATCGCCCCTGCCGATCGCCATAGGGTAGACAGTCAGACCTTTCCCGGTTTTGGGTACCAGGGCCTGGTTGCCGTCCGCTGTTGAGCCGACCGTAGCCCTGAAACCGGGATTGTGCGGGGCGGTACTTGTGGTCCTGCGAAGTTGTAGGCCAAGGGTCTGCTGTGGATTGACCTGTCAAGTTCTGAATAACCGGTATTTGTCTTCATGCAATGTGTGGGTAGCCTAAAACAGGTTCAGAATGCCGACCATTGGCCGCTGCCTGGAGAGGCTTGGCAATCTGACACCCCGCGACAAGCACCCATCGACCCATGCCCTTCGCCACCGCCACCGACGGCACCCGCCTGCATGTCGAGACCCATGGCACTGGCGCGCCGTTGTTGCTGCTGGCCGGTCAGGCCAGCGACCACCGCGAGTGGGACGGTGTGCGCGCGGACTTGGCCGCCCACCACCAGGTGATCGTGTTCGACTACCGTGGTACCGGCCACAGTGACAAGCCCGGCGCGCCGGCCTACAGCACCCGCGGCTTTGCGCAGGACGCCATCGCCGTTCTGAACCAGCTGGGGATTGCGCGAGCCCATGCCTATGGCGTTTCCATGGGCGGCCGGGTGGCGCAGTGGCTGGGCATTGACCACCCGCAGCGCCTGGGTGCGCTGGTGCTGGGCGCCACCACGCCGGGCAATGCCCACGGTGTGGCCCGCGACCCCGCCATCACCCAGGCCATGCAGCGCGGCGACTGGGCCAGCCTGCGCCACACCCTGGTGTCACCCGAGTGGAGCCGCGCCCACCCCGACTTCGAGGTGCGTATGGCCGCGATGGACGCCTCGCCGGCGCCGGCCTTCGCGCGCCGGCTGCACTATCAGGCCAGCGAAGGCCACGACAGCTGGCAGGCACTGCCCCACATCACGGCACCGACTTTGGTGATCCACGGCAGCCAGGACGAGATCAACCCCAGTGCCAATGGCGCGCTGCTGGCGGGCCGGATTCCCGGGGCCGAACTGCAGCTGATCGACGGCGCCCGGCACAGCTACTTTGAGGAATACCGCGCGGTCGCGAGCCAGCTTGTGCTCAAATTCCTGCAACGCCATCCGTTGCCGGCATGACGCCGTCAGCCCCAAGCGCAAATTCACCGAGACACCATGCGTGCACCCAAGCTAACACCGAACCGCCTCGTGGTTCAACAACTCGCCCCTCAGGGCGTGCTGAGAGCCGGCATCAACATGAGCAACTTTCTGCTGGTCAATGGCAAGACTGACAGTGGTGACCCGTTGGGCGTGGCGCCGAGCATGGCCGCCGAAGTCGCCAGGCTGCTCGGTGTGGCCCTGCAATTGGTGCCGTTTGCCAACCCGGGTCTGCTGGCCGATGCTGCGGGCACGGATGCCTGGGACATCGGGCTCTTCGGTGCCGACCCACTGCGGTCGCAGACCACCGCTTTCACCCCCGCCTATTGCGAAATCGAAGCCAGCTATTTGGTGCCGCCCGGGTCACGCTTGACGTGTGTGGCCGATGTGGACCGGCCCGGTGTGACGATCGCCGTGTCCGCCCGCAGCGCCTATGGTCTATGGCTAGAGCGCAATCACCAACACGCGACGCTGCTGCGCTGTGACGGAGGCGGCGCGGCACTTGATCGCTACCTGAGTGACAAGGTCGACGCTCTCGCCGGGCTGCGACCTGGCTTGATCGGCGACTTGGCCAAGGCGCCCGGCCATACGATCCTGCCGGGTGGGTTCATGGCCGTCCAACAGGCGATTGGTTGTGGCAAGGGCCAGCCCGAAGCCGAGGCCTTTCTATACGCCTTTGTCGAGGACGCCAAAGCGTCTGGGCTGGTGGCCAGCCTGATCGCCCAGCACAAGGTTCAAGGCTTGTCGGTTGCGCCTGCGGCTTGAGACAAAGCCCGGTCAGTTTGTGCCATGTTCGCCACCAGGTAATCAATGAACACCCGCACCTTGGCCGGTAGCAGCCGGGTGGCCGTCAAGGCGTAGGCAGAGACCACCGGCGGCGTCCACTCCGGCAACACCCGCACCAGGCGCTGCGCGGCCAGGTCCGCCTGGACCCAACTGTTGGCGGTCTGAACAATGCCCTGGCCGCTCAAGGCCAGTTGCTGCAACAAACCCCGGCTGTTGGCGATGAACTGTCCGCCCACTTCAACGCTTTGGCTGCTGCCGTCGCGGTGAAACAGGACCCAGGGGGCGTCTTTCATGCGCAGGCAGTCGTGGCCTGCCAGATCCTGCGGCTGGACTGGCACGCCGCGACGCCGCAGGTAGTCGGGCGCGGCCACCAGCTCCGTGTCCAGCCTGGCGATCGGGCGGGCGATCAGGTTCTGGTCTTTCGGCGGCCCCATGCGAATGGCCACATCCACAGGGTCACCCACCAGGTCGGCCTGACTCGGCGTCAAATCCAGATCGAAGCGGATGCCGGGGTAGCGGCGCGAAAAATCGGCCAACAGCGGGCCGAGGTAGATCACGCTGAAATCGACTGGCAGCGAGGCCCGGATCACACCGCTGGGTTGTGCCTGCAGGTCGGTGAGCGCCTGGTGCGCGAGCACCGCCTCTTGAATGATGCGCTGGCAGTTGGCAAAGTAGAGGCGGCCACCTTCGGTCAGCTCCACCCGGCGGGTACTGCGGTTGAACAGCCGCAGGCCTACATCCCGCTCCAGCTCGGCGATGCGGCGCGACACGGTGGAGTTGGGCAAGCCCAGCACCTCGGCGGCACGCCGAAAGCTGCTGGCCTTGGCCACCTCAACGAACAGGTGCATGTTTCTGAAAATATCCATGGCTGAATTGTGCCGTTGATGGAGCAATCTATTCCATTATCCGGGCTTTATCCCGTTTGGAATGCTTCTGACAATCACCGCCTCGACCCACTCAGACAAGGACCCCGCCATGACCCCTTCAAACCCAACACCCGTCGCAGGAACCGCTGCCAAAGTCGGCGGCTGGCTCTTTGCGCTCTGAGTGGGCGGCCCAGTGCTCTGGTTCCTGGCGGTCCTGATCACGCCGTTCGGCCTGCCCGTATCTTTTTCCCATCAAAGGTCTTCTCATGCCCACTGAAAAAATTCTCGTGCTCAATTCAACCGGCAAAGTCGGGCGCAATGTTTGCCGGGCGCTCACGGAGGCCAACTTTGAGGTGTATGGCACCACACGGTCCAGCAACAACACACTGGCCGCCCAGGGGGTGACGCCGGTGGTTTGCAACTACACCTTGCGCGCGGACCTGGACCGGGCCTTGGCCCAAAGTGGCGCCAAAAAAATGTTCGTCATCACCGACTACTTTGGCGCCGCCAAGAAAAGCGCAGATCTGGAATTTCAGCAAGGCTGCGCCGCCATCGATGCCGCCAAGGCGGCCGGGGTTGAGCACCTGGTGTTCATGAGTGTGGCCGACGTCGAGTTGTTTGACGAGCATGTCAAACACCTGCACGCCAAGCTGGCCCTGGAGCAATACCTGCGCGCATCCGGAGTGCCGTTTTCGATCCTGCGACCCTGCGCCTTCTTTGAAAACCTGGACGACGCCGCCAACTGGAACCCCTTGAAAAAAGGCGTGGTGAAGTTCCTGTCGCTGCAGGACTGCAAGTACTGCGCCACCTATGACATTGGCCGCGCCGCTGCGATCCAGCTGAAGAACCCGGATCAATGGCTGGGCAAGACGCTCGATGTGATCGGCTGGCAGGGCGACTTGTCACAGGTGGCGGCCGCCATGTCACGGGTCAGCGGTGTGCCCGTCAAAGCCCGGCTGGCGATGCCACTGTTTTTGCGCCGCCTGCTGCTCAAAGACCTCCACCACATGTTTTTGTACTACGAAGTGAAAAAAGGCCCACGCGGCACGCCGCAGGAGTTCAAAAAAATACTGCCGGACGCGCTGTCTGCCGAGGACTGGTTCCGCTTCCACGGCCAATACGCCAACGACGACAAAATCGTCCAAGCTGCCTGAGCGCGCTGCGACCAAGGGCTGCCGGGTCGTGCCTGCACCTGTCAGCAACTGGGCGCGATTCGTCAATACACTGGCCCTATTTGAATCGATTTCTGGATATGTACACCCCTAGACCCATCACCACCCGCACCTCTGGCCGGCGTCACGGCCCAATCACCCGGCTGATGAGCCCGGGCGACCTCGGCCAGCTGGTCAAGCCCTTCATTTTTCTGGACTATGTGGAGGCACCGGCGGGCGGCGGGCCCAATTTCGGCTTTCACCCGCACTCCGGCATCGTCACCCTGACCTACCCGCTGACCTTCGACATTCGGCACGAGACCTCCTCGGGGCAGGTGGATGTGGTCCGGCAAGGCGGGATCGAGTGGATGGCTGCAGGCAGCGGCATCTGGCACCGGGCGCAGCCGCTACCAGCCGACCCGCCGTCGCCCATGCTGCAGGCCTTCCAGACCTGGTTCGCCCTGCCGCCCTCGCATGAACTGGCGCCTGCGTCGGCCCTGTTCCTGCAGCCCGAGCAGGTGCCGTTCGCCGGCCCGGTGCGGGTGCTGCTGGGCGTCTATGGCGGCGTTATCAGCCCGATCCCGGCGCCCTGGGATCTGAACTATTTGTGGGTCACCCTGAAAGACGGTGAGCGCTGGACCTACCAGCCGCCAGCCACACATTCGATAGCGTGGGCTTTTGCGCAACGCGGCACCCTGCATGTGGCGGGTCAACGCCTGGCGCGCGAGCTGGTGGTGTTTGCCGAAGGCCACACCGCCATCGACTTTGAAGCCGAGGGCGACTGCGGCTTTTTGCTGGGCTCAGCGACCCAACACCCGCACGAGCTGGCGCTGGGCCCCTACTCGGTGCACACCTCGGCGGCCACGCTGGCCAGCGGGGTGCGGCACATTGCCGAACTGGGCGAGCAGTTGCAACAGCAGGGACGGCTGCCATGACAGCCCAGACCGTGCTGGACTTCTGGTTCAAGGAGATCGACGCCAAGCAGTGGTGGACCAAATCAGCCGAGTTTGACCAGCTGATCATGTCGCGCTTCGGCCGTCTGCACGCCGCTGCCGCCCGCTGCGAGCTGCACGCCTGGCGCGAGACGGCGCCGGGCCGGCTGGCCGAAATCATCGTGCTGGACCAGTTCTCGCGCAACATGTACCGCGACCAGGCGCGGGCCTTTGCCTGCGATGCCCTGGCCCTGGCGCTGGCACAGACCGCCGTGGCTGCAGGAGCCGATGCCGCGCTGGAGATCCGGCAACGCGCCTTCCTATACATGCCCTATATGCACAGTGAATCGCCACTCATTCACGGTACCGCACTGGCACTGTTCAGCCAAACCGGGCTGGAAAGCAGCCTGAGGTCCGAGCATCAGCACAAGGCCATCATCGACCGCTTCGGCCGCTACCCACACCGCAATGCCATCCTCGGGCGGCCGTCCACCGCCGACGAGATCGCCTTCCTGGCGACGCCAGACTCCTCGTTTTGACCACAATGTCTGCACCCGGTCAGACAAGGCTGCAGACGCAGCGCTGACCCGCCGGGTCAGCGCGCCCGCGCCTGGCTGCGCGCCGCCGCTTGCGGCACGCACAGCAGGCACAACATCTGCGCCAGCCGGTGCAAGGCCTGCCAGTTGTCCTGCGGCCAGTCGGCCTGCTTGAGGCCCTTGACGATGCCATCGACCCGGTGCGCCGCCTGCAGCAGCTCGGCCAACGTCAAGTCGCTCAAACGCGGCAGCACGCGCTCAAACAGACGCTCCTTGATGCCCCAGACCCGGTTGTCGCGCAGCGCCATCGGCAACGGGCGGCCGGCGGCCATCGCATCTTTGACGCGCTTGAGGGCACGGATGTCCTCACTCAGCGCGTAGTGCACCAGCACCTCGGCCTCGCCCTCGGCCTTGAGCCCGTCCAGCATGCGCTGCACCCGGCCGGGCTGGCCGGCCAGCACCGCCTCGGACAGCTTGAACACATCGAAGCGGGCCACATTCAGCACTGCCGTCTCCACCTGTTCGAACGACAACTCGCCCGCCGGGTGTAACAGGGCCAGCTTCTGGATTTCCTGGTGCGCCGCCAGCAGGTTGCCCTCAACCCGGTCGGCAAAAAACTGCAAGGTGCGCTCGCCTTCTTCGCCCGTGCGCACACGCTGGCCCTGCGCGCCGAGCCGTTGCGCAATCCAGGACGGCAGCGCGGCGCGCTCCACCGTGTCCACCTGCACGCTCACGCCCTGCGCTTCGAGCGCCAGGAACCAGGCGCTGGCGCGGGTGGCCTTGTCCAGCCTGGGCAGCAGGATCAGGGTCAGCAGGCTGTCGTTGCCGCGCGCTGCGTCGGCCAGCTGCTGCAACGCCACGCTGCCATCCTTGCCCGGTTTACCCGAGGGGATGCGCAACTCCAGCACCTGCCGGTCGGCAAACAAGCTGAGGCTGCCGCCGGCGGCCAACACCTCGCTCCAGTCGAAATGGGCGCCCGCCACCGTGTGCGAGCTGCGCTCGGTAAAGCCCTGGGCCCGGGCGGCGGCCCGGATGGCGTCCGCCGCCTCCTGAATCAGCAGCGGCTCATCGCCAAACAGGGTGTACAGGCTTTTGAGGCCGCGTTGCAGGTGGTTGCCAAGCTGGCTGGCGGAGAGCTGCATGGCGCTCAGGGTGGCGTCAAAGACCGGACCGCCGCCAGCCGCCGCAGCAACTGCTGCACGATGTCGGACTGCATATCGCGGTACAGCAGGCCCTCTTCGGCCTCCTTGGCCAGCACAGCGGATTCGTTGAAGCTGATGTCGCGCTGCTGCACGATCTCGGTCGGCGCGATCAGCGTCAGGCCCTGCGGGGTGCGCAGCCCAAAGCGCACGCGGATGCGCAACTGAAACTCCCGCACCTGGCCCGAGGCATTGACGCCTACCACCGTTTTCTCGCGTTGCTCCTGCAACAGCTCCAGCACCACCTGGGCCTGGGTCAGCGGCTCCTGCTCAGCCAGCACGCGCACCGACGCTGCCAGGTTACGCCGCAGTTCAATCGCCAGTGGGCCACCTGGCTGCGGCAGCACCGCAATCCGCTCAAACACATAGGACTGGCTGCCACGCAGCCTGAAGCCGCAACCGGCCAGGGCGAGCGCGGCAACGGCAGCAAGCACGGGACGGCGCTGCATGGGTCGGCCGCTCAGACCACCAGATTGACCAGGCGCCCCGGCACCACGATGATTTTCTTCGGGGTGGCCCCGTCTGCCAGCTTGACAAAGACCTCGCTCTCGACCGCCAGCCGCTCGATGGTCTCGCGCGAGGCGTCAGCCGGCACCGTGATGGCGCCGCGCAGCTTGCCGTTGATCTGCAGCACCAGCTCGACCTCGTCTTGCACCAGCGCGATCGGGTCGACCTGGGGCCACGGGGTGTCGAGGATGTCGCCCAGCACGCCGGCAAAACCCAGCCCCTGCCACAGGCTGTGCGCAATGTGCGGCGTGGCCGGGTACAGGCAGCGCAGCAGGATGCCAAAGCCCTCGATCTGAGCGATGGCGCCACCCGGTGTGTGCACCGCCTTGAAGTCATCGAGCGCGTTGATCATCTTCATCGCGCCCGACACCACGGTGTTGTACTGCATGCGCTGATAGTCGTAGTCAACCTGCTTGAGCACCGTATGGATGTCCAGCCGCAGCGCGCGCGCCTCTTTGCCAAACTTGACATCCTTTAGGCTCCTGGCCCCCGCCACTGCAGCCTCCAGCGCTCCTTTATCCATAGCAGACAGGCGGATGCCGAAGTTCCAGACGCGCTTGAGAAAGCGGTAAGAGCCCTCCACTGCGGCATCGTTCCATTCCAGCGTGGCCTCAGGCGGGGCGGTGAACATGGTGTACAGGCGCGCGGTGTCAGCGCCGTATTTTTCAATCAGGTCCTGCGGGTCGACCCCGTTGTTCTTGCTCTTGCTCATGGTGCCGACCCCCTCATAGGTGATCAGCGTGCCGGCCGGCAAGTCGCCCTTGGCCGCCTTGAGCCGGGCGCCCGTCACCCGGCCGGTGTCGTCGTGCAGGTCTTCCACCTCGTGCGGCCAGAAGTACTCCACGCCGCCCTTGTCGCCCTTGCGCGAGTAGATGTGGTTGAGCACCATGCCCTGCGTCAGCAGCTTGGTGAAGGGCTCGTCGGCCCGGACCAGGCCAAGGTCGCGCATCACCTTGGTCCAGAACCGGGCGTACAACAGGTGCAGGATGGCGTGCTCGATGCCACCGATGTACTGGTCCATCGGCATCCAGTAGTCGGCACCACCGGCCACCATCGCCTGCTCATTCTTCGGGTCGCAATAGCGCATGAAGTACCAGGAGCTGTCGACAAAGGTGTCCATGGTGTCGGTTTCCCGCCGCGCGGCCTTGCCGCAGACCGGGCACACCACCCCGGCGTGAAAGCCCTCGTGCTTGTGCAGCGGGTTGCCACTGCCATCGGGCACGCAGTCCTGCGGCAGCACCACCGGCAGGTCTTTTTCAGGCACGGGCACTGCACCATGCGCATCGCAATGGATGATCGGGATCGGCGTGCCCCAGTAGCGCTGCCGGCTCACGCCCCAGTCGCGCAGGCGCCAGGTGGTTTTCTTCTCGCCCAGGCCGAGTGCGGCCAGGTCAGCGGCGACGGCGTCGACACAGGCCTTGAACGCCAGGCCGTCATACTTGCCAGAGTGGATGGCCCGGCCGGTGCCCTTGTCGCCATACCAGTCCTGCCAGCGGCTGGCGTCAAACACCTGCGCACCGACGCTGACCACCGGCTGGATCGCCA
>JBEGOC010000228.1:0-15012 GCA_041182225.1 Pseudomonadota bacterium
TACGGCTTTCGCGCCATCATTGCGCCCAGCTACGCCGACATCTTTTTCAACAACAGCTTCAAGAACGGGCTGCTGCCGATCGTTCTGAGCGAAACCCAGGTCAGCGCGCTGTTTGACGAAGCGCTGGCCTTCCCCGGCTACAGCCTCACCATCGACCTGGCGCGCCAGGTCATTGTCAAACCCAGTGGCGAGGAACTGTCCTTTGAGGTGCAGGCCTTTCGCAAATACTGCCTGCTCAACGGCTTTGACGACATCGGCCTGACGCTTCGCCACGCCGACAAGATTCGTGCCTTCGAAGCCCAGCGTTTGGTACAAAAACCCTGGCTAGCCCGCACCCTGATTGGCTGATCAGCTCTTATTGTTATAGCAATTCAGGATCATCATGAAAATCGCAGTGTTGCCCGGTGACGGCATCGGAACTGAAATCGTGGCGCAGGCGGTGCGGGTGCTCGAAGCGCTCGACCTGAAGCTGGAGATGGAAACCGCCCTGGTCGGCGGCGCTGCCTACGAGGCCCATGGCCATCCCCTGCCCGAGGCGACACTGAGCCTGGCCCAGGCCGCCGACGCCATCCTGTTCGGTGCGGTAGGCGACTGGAAATACGACAAGCTCGACCGACCCTTGCGGCCGGAGCAGGCGATTTTGGGCCTGCGCAAGCACCTGGGCCTGTTTGCCAATTTCCGGCCGGCGATCTGCTACCCGCAGCTGGTCGACGCCTCCAGCCTCAAGCCCGAGCTGATCGCTGGCCTGGACATCCTGATCATCCGCGAACTCACGGGCGATATCTACTTTGGCCAGCCGCGCGGCCGCCGCACCGCCACCGACGGACTCTTCCCCGGCGCCGACGAGGCCTTTGACACCATGCGCTATTCGCGCCCGGAAATCGAGCGCATCGCCCACGTGGCCTTTCAGGCCGCGCGCAAGCGCAGCAAGCGGGTCACCAGCGTGGACAAGGCCAACGTGCTGGAGACCTTCCAGTTTTGGAAAGACGTGGTCACTGAAGTCGGCCAGCAGTACCCTGATGTCGCGCTTGACCATATGTACGTCGACAACGCCGCCATGCAACTGGTCAAGGCCCCGAAGAAATTCGACGTGGTCGTGACCGGTAACATGTTTGGCGACATCCTCAGTGACGAAGCCGCCATGCTGACCGGCTCCATCGGCATGCTGCCCTCGGCCAGCCTGAATTCGAAGAACCAGGGCCTGTACGAACCCAGCCACGGCAGCGCGCCCGACATCGCTGGCAAGGGCATCGCCAACCCGCTGGCCACCATCCTGAGCGCGGCCATGATGCTGCGCTTCAGCCTGAACCAGGAAGCTGCCGCCCAACGCATCGAGGCCGCGGTGCAACAGGTGCTGGCGCAGGGCCTACGCACCGCCGACATCTACAGCGCCGGTACCACCCAGGTCGGCACCAGTGCCATGGGCGACGCCGTGCTCAAGGCACTGGGCTGAACCGGTGCGCTGTCGCCAGCAAGGTGCGGCAGCAGCTGTCAGCCAGCGCTCAGCCTGGGTACCGTACAATGTCGTCCCATGATTTACGCCAGCCGCTTTTCGCTGAACCTTTCGGCCACCGCCTGGGTGGCTGCTGCGCTGCGCGCTTTCATCATTAAAACCACGACCACCAAGGGCTGATCCAGCGCCGGTTTCGTCGTGTGCCCCCCCCGGCCAGACGAGCCGGGGCAAACAGTCCGGTCTGGCGCTGTTTAATTTTTGACAAAGGGCATCGACATGAACAAATTAGTAGGCTTGGTGGGTTGGCGCGGCATGGTTGGCTCCGTGCTGATGGACCGCATGCAGAGCGAGGGCGATTTCGCGCTGATCGAGCCCCTCTTTTTTTCCACCTCCAACGCCGGTGGCCCGGCGCCCATCTGGGCGAAGAACGAGACAAGCCTGAAAGACGCGTTTGACATCGAGGCCCTGCGCCGTTGCGACATCATCATCAGCGCCCAGGGCGGCGACTACACGACGGAAGTCTTCCCCCAGTTGCGCAGTGCCGGCTGGGGTGGCCATTGGATCGACGCCGCCTCCACCCTGCGCATGAAGGACGATGCCATCATCATCCTGGACCCGGTGAACCTGCCGGTGATCAAAAAAGCACTCAGCCAGGGTGGCAAAAACTGGATCGGCGGCAACTGCACGGTCAGCTGCATGCTCATGGGCGTCGGCGCCTTGTACAAGGCCGGCCTGGTCGAGTGGATGACCAGCATGACCTACCAAGCCGCCTCGGGCGGCGGCGCCCAGCACATGCGCGAGTTGTTGAGCCAGTTCGGCAGCCTGCATGCGGGTGTGAAAGGCCTGCTGGACGACCCGAAATCAGCCATTCTGGAAATCGACCGCTTGGTGTTGGCCAGGCAACAATCAATGAGCGCCGCTGAAACCGCCAATTTCGGTGTGCCGTTGGGCGGTAGCCTGATCCCCTGGATCGACAAGGACCTGGGCATTGGCAAGCAACACGACGAACCCGGCTGGGGCACCTCGCGCGAGGAATGGAAAGGTGGCGCCGAAACCAACAAAATCCTGGGTCAGGGCGCCGCGTTTGGCACGGCAGAAACGCCAGTGGACGGCCTGTGCGTGCGCATCGGCGCCATGCGTTGCCACAGCCAGGCACTGACCTTCAAACTCAAAAAGAATGTGCCAAGCGCCGATATCGAAGCCATGCTGGCTGCCGATAACACCTGGGTCAAGGTGGTGCCCAACACGCGCGAGGCCACGCTGCAGGGGCTGACGCCGGTGGCCGTGACCGGCACGCTGAACATCCCGGTGGGCCGGGTGCGCAAGCTCGCCATGGGCCCTGAGTATGTGGGCGCCTTCACCATTGGCGACCAGCTGCTGTGGGGCGCGGCCGAGCCTTTGCGCCGGATGCTGCGCATCCTGCTCGACTGACAGGCCTGACGGACGCTGCGCCAAGCTTGCGGAGCAGGCGGGCCGATGGCAAAGCCGATCGGGCAACGTAGAATCAAGGCCATGACCATGCACGCCCAACCGGGCTCCCTCCCATCGTGAGCCAGCGCCACTGGCGCCGTGCCATTCCGCTGGCCTGTGCGGCCCTGCTCGGCCTGTGGGGTCCACAAGCCATGGCCCTGTCGCTGGGGCGGGTGGTGGTGCAGTCGGCGCTGGGCGAGCCCTTGCGCGCCGACATTGATTTTTTGGAGTTGTCACCCGAAGAAGCCAGCACGCTGAGCACCGCCATCGCGTCGCCAGAAGCTTTTCGCGCCGCCGGGCTGTCCTATGTGCCCGCTGTCGCGGGCTTGCAGGCGTCGTTGCAGAAGCGCTCGGACGGCCGCCTGTTTGTGCGGCTGAGCAGCAGCAGCCCCATCACCGAGTCGTTTTTCGACCTGTTGCTGGAGGCCAACTGGGCGTCGGGTCGGCTGCTGCGTGACTACACTCTGCTGTTTGCACCGGCCAAAGCGGTCGCCACGCGTGGCGATGAGGCGATCAACGCCCGGGTGCGTCAGGTCCAGGGCGGCAAGCTCAAGGTCCAGGCTGGCGATACCGCCAGCCACATTGCCGCGGCGCTGAAGCCAGCCAATGTGTCGCTCGACCAGATGCTGGTCGCGCTGCTGCGCGCCAACCCCGGCGTGTTCCAGGGTGACAACGTCAACCGCATCCAGGCCGGCGCGGTGCTGACCATCCCCAGCGCCGCCCAGGCCAGCGAAACCGCGCGGCCCGAGGCGACCCGCGTGATTGCCGCCCAAAGCCGCGATTTCAATGACTTCCGCCGAAAATTCGCCGGGGTCGCACCTGAGGCCCGACCCGAAGGCGCCAGCCGTCAGGCCAGCGGCACCGTGCAGGCCAAGGTGGAGGACAAACAGGCCCCCGCCAGCGCCGACAAATTGACCCTGGCGAAAAGCAGTGTGCAGGACGCAATGTCCGAGGAGCAACTGGCCAAGCAGCGCAGCACCCGCGAGGCGGCAGCCCGCGCTGACGAGATCGCCCGCAACATCAATGAACTGAACAAGCTCGGCGCCAGCACGCAGGCAGCGGCGGCATCGGCACCTGCGCCGGCGCCGGCGCCGGTCCCGTCCGCGCCAACCGCACCTGCCATTGCCAGCCCACTGCCGGCCAGCGCCCCGGCATCGGCACCCAAGCCGCCGGCCTCGGCCATGGCGCCAGCCAAGCCAGAGGGCCGGATCGAGCGCTTGGTTGATCACCCGCTGGTGTCCTGGGGTGCGGCGGCACTGATCACGGCGCTGGCCAGCGTGCTGGCCTACCGCATCGGTCGCCGCCGGCGCGACAGCGACCTGCCGCCGGAAGAAGCCACCCCGAGCCAGACCCTCAACGCCTTCCTGGTCAGCAACAGTGCTGCAGACACCCTGGCCGCGCACGAGCCGGATATGCAGGAAACCCAGTTCGTGCCAAGCCGCCCCCGGCAACCGGAACCCGAGCCAGAGGCCGAACCAGAACCGGTCGAGGCCGAGCCAGAGCCCCTGCCCCAAGCTGGGCCGTCGGCTGAAACCGCAGAACTGGAGATCGACTTCCCGCTGGATGAACCGGCCGACGGTGCCGAACCTCTGCCCCAGCCGATACCGGATGACCTGGACCTGCAATTCGACACGCCCGAGCCGGAGCCGGAGCCAGAGCCAGAGGATGAGCCCGAAGCCCGGCCGGCCACGCCGCCGGAGCCGCTGCCACTGGATCTGGGCTCACTGTCGCTCGACCTCGGTGAAGAGTTCCAAGACAGCAAGGCCGCGCTTGCTGACCTGTCGGATGATCCGCTGGAAACCAAGCTCGACCTGGCCGAAGAGTTCCGCGCCATCGGTGACGAGGACGGCGCGCGGGCGCTGATCGAAGAAGTCATCGAGGCGGCGACCGGCGACATGAAGGCCAGGGCGGAACGGGCGCTGGGCAAACTGAAGTGACGCCCGGGCCCGCGCGCGCGCAGCGGCCAGCCTCTTGAGCCCATCGTGAGGGTGGCACTGGGCCTCAGCTACAACGGCCAGCCTTATC
The DNA here is from genome assembly GCA_041182225.1 of Pseudomonadota bacterium. GTDB lineage: Bacteria > Pseudomonadota > Gammaproteobacteria > Burkholderiales > Burkholderiaceae_C > Rhodoferax. The sequence goes on from JBEGOC010000228.1 coordinate 4,949, forward strand.
AGGGCTGGCAAAGCCAGTCCTCGGGCCAGACCGTGCAAGACCGGCTCGAAGCCGCGCTGGCGCGTTTTACCGCCCAAAAAACCAGCACCCTGTGCGCCGGCCGCACCGACGCCGGGGTGCACGGCCTGATGCAGGTGGTGCATTTCGACACCCTGGTGGAGCGCAGCCCAAGTGCCTGGGTACGCGGCACCAACAGCTTTCTGCCGCGCGACATTGCCATTCAGTGGGCCTTCACGGTGCCCGATACCTTCCATTGCCGCGCCAGCGCCCTGTCGCGCCGCTACGCCTATATCCTGCTGGAGTCACCGGTTAGGCCCAGCGTGGAGGCCGGCCGGGTGGGCTGGGCCTTCCGGCCGCTGGCACTGGCGCCGATGCAGCAGGCGGCCGAGCTGCTGCTGGGCGAGCATGATTTCAGCTCGTTTCGGGCCTCGGCCTGCCAGGCCCTGTCGCCGGTCAAACACCTGCAGCGGCTGGACATTTCGCGTCGGGGCGCTTACTGGCGCTTTGAGTTCGAGGCCAACGCTTTTCTGCACCACATGATCCGCAACCTGATGGGCTGCCTGCTGGCCGTCGGTCAGGGGCAATACCCACCGGCATGGATCACTCAGGTGCTGCAGGCACGCGACCGCAAGGTCGCCGCCCCCACTTTCTCGCCCGACGGTCTGTACTTTCTGGGGCCGCGTTACGCCCTGCACTGGGGCCTGCCGGATCGCACCCCCGCCTTTGACGCACTGCCATGATCATGCCTTCCCCCCTGCCCAGCTCAGCCATTCCCGTCGTTGTCCCGACGCTACGGACCCGCATCAAGATCTGCGGGCTAACCCGGGAGCCGGACGTCGATGCCGCCGTGGCGGCGGGCGCCGACGCCATCGGCTTTGTGCTCTACCCCAAGAGCCCACGTTATGTGTCACCCGAACGGGCCATCGCCCTGGCCCGGCGGCTGCCGCCGTTTGTGACGCCGGTGCTGCTGTTCGTGAATGCATCCGCGTCTGAGATCATCGCGATCAGTGACCAGCTGGCGGGCGCTTGCGTCCAATTTCATGGTGATGAAACCCCGGCCGATTGCCTGCTGGCCACCGGTGCCGGGCGGCGCCCGTTCATCCGGGCCGCACGCATTCCGGTGGGTGCGCACGCCACGCCGTTCGATCTCGTAGAATTTGCGTCTCAGTATTCACAGGCCCAGGCCATCCTGCTCGACGCCCATGTCGACGGGTACGGTGGTGGCGGGCAAACATTCAATTGGTCACTGCTGCCTCCAAACGTCAACGCTCACCTCGTCTTGAGTGGTGGACTGAGCGCTGCAAACGTGGCCGATGGCATCCGACAGTTGCGGCCGCGTTGCAAGACGCTGGCCGTTGACGTGAGCTCGGGGGTGGAGTTGTCCGGCCCCGGCAACAAGGGGCTCAAGGACCCCGCCAAGATCAACCAGTTTGTCGCGGCCGTGCGTGCCGCCGACCAGCCATTTGCAGAGTCACACCATGTTTGAGTACCAACAACCGGACCCGACCGGCCACTTCGGCATTTACGGCGGCAGTTTCGTCTCGGAGACGCTGACGCACGCGATCAACGAGCTCAAGGCGGCCTACGCCCGCTACCAGCATGACCCGGCCTTCATGGCCGAGTTCCAGGACGAGCTGGCGCACTTTGTCGGCCGGCCATCGCCGGTGTATCACGCCCAGCGCATGAGCCGCGAGCAGGGCGGCGCCCAGATCTTTCTCAAACGGGAAGACCTCAACCACACCGGCGCGCACAAGGTCAACAACACCATCGGCCAGGCCATGCTGGCCAAGCGCATGGGCAAGCCGCGCGTGATTGCCGAAACCGGCGCCGGCCAGCACGGGGTCGCCACTGCCACCATCTGCGCCCGCTATGGCCTGGAATGCGTGGTGTACATGGGCAGCGAGGATGTGAAGCGCCAGAGCCCCAACGTCTACCGCATGAAGTTGCTCGGCGCCACCGTGGTACCGGTGGAGAGCGGCAGCAAGACCCTCAAAGACGCGCTCAACGAGGCCATGCGCGACTGGGTGGCCAATGTTGACAACACCTTCTACATCATCGGCACCGTGGCCGGGCCGCACCCCTACCCGATGATGGTGCGGGATTTCCAGAGCGTGATCGGGAAGGAATGCCTGGTGCAAATGCCGGAGATCCTGGCGCAACAGGGTTGCCGCGGCCCGCAACCCGACGCGGTGATTGCCTGCGTCGGTGGCGGCAGCAATGCCATGGGCATCTTCCACCCCTACATCGCGCACGACGGCACGCGGCTGATCGGCGTTGAGGCCGCCGGCGAAGGCATGGATTCGGGCCGCCACTCGGCCTCGCTGCAGCGTGGCAGCCCGGGCGTGCTGCACGGCAACCGCACCTATGTGCTGCAGGATGACAACGGCCAGGTCACCGAGACCCACAGCATCAGCGCCGGGCTGGATTACCCCGGCGTTGGCCCGGAACACGCCTTCCTGAAAGACATCGGCCGGGCCGAGTACGTTGGTATCACCGACACCGAGGCGCTGGCGGCCTTCCACTACCTGTGCCGCACCGAGGGCATCATCCCGGCGCTCGAATCCAGCCATGCCGTGGCCTACGCCATGCAACTGGCCAAGACCATGCGGCCCGACCAATCCATCCTGGTCAACCTGTCAGGCCGGGGCGACAAGGACATCGGCACCGTGGCCGACCTCAGCAACGGCGACTTCTACTGCCGCCCCAGTTGCCAGGGCCAGTCAGTCAAGGGCGGCGGCGCGCAATTGGTGTCGCTGGCCGCGTTGGGAGCCAAAGCATGAGCCGCATTGCCGGCACACTGGCCACTTTGAAAGCACAGGGGAAAAAAGCACTGATTCCCTATGTGACTGCGGGCTACCCGTTTGCCGACATCACGCCAGAGCTGATGCATGCCATGGTGGCCGGTGGCGCCGATGTGATCGAGCTCGGCGTGCCCTTCTCTGACCCCAGTGCCGATGGCCCGGTGATCCAGAGGGCCGGCGACCGCGCCCTGGCGCTGGGCATCGGCATGGTGCAGGTGCTGGCCATGGTGCGCGCCTTCCGCGCCACCAACAGCACCACCCCGGTGGTGCTGATGGGCTATGCCAACCCGGTGGAACGCTACAACCAGAAACATGCCCGCGCCGACGGCGCCAGCGCCTTTGTCAACGACGCCGCAGCGGCCGGCGTGGACGGTGTGCTGGTGGTGGACTACCCGCCAGAAGAGTGTGAAGGCTTCGCCGCCGAGCTGGCCCGCCACGGCCTGGACCTGATCTTTCTGCTGGCTCCCACCAGCACGGACGAGCGCATGGCCCAGGTGGCGCGGGTGGCCACCGGCTACGTCTATTACGTCTCGCTCAAGGGCGTGACGGGCGCAGGCACCCTGGACACGGCGGCCGTGGAGGCCATGCTGCCGCGCATCCGCCAGTTTGTCAGTGTGCCGGTGGGCGTGGGCTTCGGCATCCGCGATGCCGCCACGGCGCAGGCCATCAGCCGGGTGGCCGATGCCGTGGTGATCGGCAGCCGCCTGATTCAGCTGGTGGACGCGCAGCCGCGCGAGCAGGTCTGCGCCGTGGCGCAGTATTTCCTGCGCGAGATCCGCACGGCTTTGGATTCATAATGCGCCTTCCACTGCGGAGTACCACATGAGCTGGCTTGAAAAACTGCTGCCCCCAAAGATTCAGCACACCGACCCAGCCGACCGGCGCAGCGTGCCGGAAGGGCTGTGGGTCAAATGTCCTAGTTGCGAAACCGTGCTGTACAAGACCGATCTGGAGCAAAACCAGAACGTCTGCCCGACCTGCAGCCACCACCACCGCATCGGCGCACGCGCCCGGCTCAACCTGTTTCTGGACAACGAGGGCCGCTATGAGGTCGGGCAGGAGGTGCTGCCGGTCGATGCACTCAAGTTCAAGGACAGCCGCAAGTACCCGGACCGGCTGAAGGAAGCGCTGGAGAACACCGGCGAGACCGACGCCCTGGTGGTGATGGGCGGTGCGGTGCTGGGCATTGGGGTGGTGGCAGCCTGCTTTGAGTTCGAATTCATGGGCGGCAGCATGGGCTCGGTGGTGGGCGAGCGCTTTGTGCGCGGGGTGCACACCGCCATCGAGCAAAAGGTGCCCTTCATCTGCTTCACCGCCACCGGTGGCGCCCGCATGCAGGAAGGCCTGCTCAGCCTGATGCAGATGGCCAAGACCAACGCGGCGCTGACCCGGCTGGCCAAAAAAGGGCTGCCCTATATCAGCGTGCTGACCGACCCGACCATGGGCGGGGTCAGCGCGGGGTTTGCGTTTCTGGGGGATGTGGTGGTGGCCGAGCCCAAGGCGCTGATCGGCTTTGCCGGCCCGCGCGTCATCGAATCCACCGTGCGCGTGACGCTGCCCGAGGGCTTTCAGCGCGCCGAATTCCTGCAGACCAAGGGCGCCATCGACTTCATCTGCGACCGGCGGGAACTGCGCAAAACCCTGGCCAGCACCCTGGCCATGTTGCAGCGCCAGCCCGCTGATGCGGTGAGCTGATCAGACCGCGAGCAGGACCCAGCCCTGCACGTGGCCCAGCACAATAGCGGCCACCTGCAGCAGCACCAGCAGCGCCAGCGGCGACAGATCAATCCCGCCCACCAGGGGCATGATGCGCCGGATCGGCGTCAGCGGTGGCGCGCACAGCCGCTCCACCACGTCGGCCATGATGGAGCCAGTCTGTACCCAGGACAGCACAGCATACAGAATCACCAGCCCCGTCAGCCCCGAGATCGCCAGTCGAACTAGGCCAAAGCCCGCCAGAATCGGCACCGCAAACAGGCCGTCGGCCGCCCCGGTCAACAACCACAGCAGCAGAAACTGCGCCAGCTGCAGCAGGTAGGCGCCCAGCAGGCTGGCGGTGTCCCAGCGCCCGAGCGCTGGCACCACCCGGCGCAGCGGCAGCACCAACCAATCGGTCAGCGCAAACACCAAACGCCCCAGCGGATTACCCGAGCGGGCCGACATCGGAATGCGCTGGTGCTGCATGTACAGCCGCAGCAGGCAACTGCCGCCGACCACGCCGGTCACCACTTCAAGCAGCAGGGAAATGATCTGGTAAAGCATGGGTAGGCGCCGTGAAACTGCTCGCATCATAGCGACCCGACGCCAGCCAACTAAAATCATGGGTTCTCCAACCGCCCGATCCACGCACCTGCCCCATGTCAGAACCCATCTCCCCCGTCCCCGTCCAGGATGAGAACCAGCTGATGCTGGAGCGCCGCGACAAACTCAAGGCGCTGCGCGACCTGCAGGCCCAGGGCCAGGGCGTGGCCTTCCCGAACGACTTCAAGCCCGCTGACCGCGCCGATGCCCTGTTTGCCGCGCACGCCGGCCAGACGCCCGAGGGGCTGCTGGAACAGGGCAGCGTGGCCAAGGTGGCCGGGCGAATGATGCTCAAACGGGTGATGGGCAAGGCCAGCTTCTGCACGCTGCAGGACAGCACCGGGCGTATCCAGATCTACGTCAAGGGCGAAGACGTGGGCGAGGCGGTGTATGCCAGCTTCAAGCACTGGGACCTGGGCGACATCGTGGCCGCCGAAGGCCGGGTGTTCAAAACCCGCACCGGTGAGCTGTCGATCCACGCCACCCAGGTGCGCCTGCTGACCAAAAGCCTGCGCCCCATGCCCGACAAGTTCCATGGCATTGCCGACCAGGAGGTCAAGTACCGCCAGCGCTATGTCGATCTGATGATGGATGAGGCAGCGCGCCAGCGTTTCATCGCCCGCAGCAAAGCCGTCAGCGGCATCCGCGAGTTCATGGTGGCACATGGCTTTCTGGAGGTGGAAACGCCGATGCTGCACCCGATCCCGGGCGGCGCCAACGCCCGGCCCTTTGCCACCCACCACAACGCGCTGGACCAGCAGATGTTCTTGCGCATCGCGCCCGAGCTCTACCTCAAGCGGTTGATCGTCGGTGGCTTTGAGCGGGTGTTCGAGATCAACCGCAACTTCCGCAATGAAGGCATCTCGGTGCGGCACAACCCCGAGTTCACCATGATGGAGTTCTACGCCGCCTACTGGGACTACCAGGACCTGATGACCTTCACCGAAAGCCTGGTCCGCGACGCCGCGCGCAAAGCGGTGGACACGCTGCAACTCAGCTATGACGGCAAGCCGGTGGACCTGTCCCGACCCTTTGAGCGCCTCACCATCCGCGAGGCCATCGTCAAATACACCGAAGCAGCCCAGGCGCTGGACGACGGCAGCGGCCTGCGGGTCGACAACCCGGCCTGGCTGATCAACGCGCTGCGCAAGCTCGGCCTGTCGGAGGCCAAGCACAAGCTCTCGGGCCGCTCGCTGGCCAGCCTGCAGGTGCTGTACTTTGAAGAAACCGTGGAGGAAAAGCTGTGGCAACCCACCTTCATTTGCGAGCACCCGGTGGAAATCTCACCGCTGGCGCGCGAGAGCGACCACAAACCCGGCGTGACCGAACGCTTTGAGCTTTACATCACCGGGCGCGAGTTTGGCAACGGTTTCTCCGAGCTGAACGACGCCGAAGAACAGGCCGCCCGCTTCCACGCCCAGGTTGAGGCCAAGGATGGCGGCGACGACGAGGCCATGTACTTCGACCACGACTTTGTGCGCGCGCTGGAGTACGGGATGCCACCTACCGGCGGTTGCGGCATCGGCATCGACCGGCTGATGATGCTGCTGACCGACAGCCCCAGCATCCGCGACGTCATCCTGTTCCCCGCCCTGCGCCGCGAAGGCGGGCACTGAGCCGCAGTGAACTACCTGGGCCACTACGCGCCTGAGTTGCAGGCGCGGGTGCAGGGCCTGCTTGAGCAAGGCGAGCTGGGCGCCTGGCTGCTGGCCCGCTACCCCAAGGCCCACGGCCTGCGCACCGACCGTGCACTGTACGACTACATCCAGGGCCTGAAAACCGAATTTTTGCGTGGCGCCGAGCCGCTGAGCCGGGCCTGCTTCGACAGCAAACTGCACACCGTGGCCCATGCCCTGGGCACCCACACCACGGTGTCGCGCGTGCAGGGCTCACGGCTGAAAGCCAAACGCGAGATCCGGGTGGCGGCCCTGTTCAAGGACACGCCGCTGCCCTTTTTGACCATGATCGCGGTGCACGAGCTGGCCCACTTCAAGGAACGCGAGCACAACCGCGCCTTCTACCAGCTGTGCGCCTACATGGCAGGTGACTACCACCAGCTCGAGTTTGACCTGCGGGTCTACCTGACCCACCTGGAAGCCGGTGGTGCCAAGCTGTGGGCGGCGCCGGGCGCGGAGGGGCGGTCAACGGATTGAGGTTTGGAGCGCTCCGGTTTTGATCGGGTCCGTCAGCGGAATACGCGCACCAACCCTCGCGCCAGATCAGGGTGGTGGGGCATTCGGCGCAGCGGCATCAAGGAGGAGCCCAACGGGCGGGGGACAGCCGCGGAGCCGAATGCCCCGCCGCCCTGATCCCAGAAGCGACCTCGATCCGCCTGACAGGATCAGCAGATGGCGGAGAACGGGCAATAACCTTCAGCCACCCGACCGCTTGACCACGTACCCCTGCGCCACCAAGGCCGCCATCACGCGCTCCACATGCTCACCCTGCACCTCGATCACACCGTCCTTGACCGTGCCACCCGAACCACACGCCGCCTTGAGCTGCTTGCCCAGCGCGGCCAGTTCGGTTGGCGCCAGCGGCAGGCCCTTGACCAGCGTCACGCCCTTGCCGGCCCGGCCCTTGGTCTCGCGTGAAACACGCGCCACGCCGTCGCCGGCAGGCTGAGGACGGGCGCTGCGGCAGGTACATTGCGCCACCGGCTGGCGGCACACCGGGCACATTCGGCCAGCCTCAGTCGAGTAAACCAGACCGCCGGAGAGGGAACGAGACTTCATGGGCCGCTATTCTATTTGTAGCTGCAACCTTAATGCCGACGGGGGCTATGTGCCAAAATCATCCAATATCCACAGCCGTCAGGAATCACACCCATGTCCCGTCCCAGCCCCTGGGCCCCCAAGGTGGCCAGCCTGATCCAGGGTGGCAACAGCGCCGCCGCGCTGGCGCAGATCAAGGTCGCGCCCAGCGTGAAAGACCTGCAGGCCTTGCGCAAGCTGCTAAGCCAGGGCCAACTGCTGGCCAAATACCCGGCGATCGACCAGGCCACCGCCGACCAGATCGTGGCCCTGTCGGCGCCGCGGCTGCATCGCTCACCCTGAGCCGGCCCGCCTTGCGCTGCTGAACCGCTCAGGGCAACAGCCCGAGCGCGTGCATGTAGTCGGGCTGCACCATCAAATCGTCCCAGGCCAGCGCCGGGCCGCGTGGCAGCAGCGCTAGGCGACGTTCTTCGCTGCCCTCCCAGGGCTGCCACTGCTCTTTGAGCCGGGCCTCGGTCAGGCCGCTGATCAGGGCGTCCAGCACGGCACCGCCGCCCAGCGACTGGTTGCACAGCAGCACCAGGTCACAGCCGGCATTGAGCGCGGCCACGGCGGCCTGGGCATGGCTGATGACCTCGCCATCCAGCCGCCGGGCACCGGCCATCGACAAATCGTCGCTGAACACTGCGCCGCCAAAGCCGAGCTGACCACGCAGGATGTCGCCCAGCCAGCGCTGCGAAAAACCGGCCGGCCGGGCGTCAACCTTGGGGTAAACCACGTGCGCCGGCATCACGGCCGACAAGGTGGTGTTGAGCCAGCCATAGGGCGCGGCGTCGTCGGCCAGGATGGCTTTGAGGCTGCGCCGGTCCACCGGCAGGTCGGTGTGCGAGTCGGCCCGCACAAAGCCGTGTCCCGGGAAGTGTTTGCCGCAATTGGCCATGCCGCTTTGCAGCAAGCCGTGAATCAGGCTTTTGGCCAGCAGGCTGACCACGCGCGGGTCGCGGCCGAAGGCGCGGTCGCCGATCACGCCGCTGACGCCAAAATCCAGGTCCAGCACCGGGGTGAAGCTCAAATCGACGCCGCAGGCGCGCAGCTCGGCGCCGAGCACGTAGCCGCAGGCAGTGGCGGCGTTGGTGGCACGCAGGGCACCACTGCCAGGCGCGCCGGGGCCGTCCTGCAGCCACATCTCGCCGAGCGCTCGCATGGGCGGCAGGTGGGTGAACCCATCGGTCTTGAAGCGCTGCACCCGGCCGCCCTCGTGGTCTACGCAAATCAGCAGGTCAGCGCGCAGTTTCTTGATGCTGCGACACAGGGCGCTGAGTTGGGCGCGGTCCTGCCAGTTGCGCGCAAACAGGATCAGGCCACCCACCAGCGGGTGCCGCAGGCGCTGGCGGTCGAGCTTGCTCAGGTGGGTGCCTTCGATGTCGATGATCAGGGGTGCGTGTTGGGTCATAACTTTTATCCAGACAAATTGCTATATATTTTATAGCTATCGCACTATATTTGACAAGGCTTAGAGGCCAATTTGTTCACTAATTTTTTCTACCACCACAAAGCTGGCGGCGTAATCGGTCTCGTCGGTCACCGTGACATGGGCGCGCAGGTTCTGAGCTTCAAACCAGGTTTTCAGGCCGCCATGCAGCACGATCACTGGTTGGCCGCTGTCCAGCTTGCCGACCTCACACAGGCGCCAGCTCATCGGCATGCGCATGCCCAGACCAATCGCCTTGCTGAAGGCCTCCTTGGCGCTGAAGCGGGTGGCCAGGTAGCGCAGGCCACGGTCGGGCCAGCGGGCGCTGCGGCTGCGCCAGGTGGCCAGCTCGGCGTCACTCAGGATTTTTTGGGCAAAGCGCTCGCCATGGCGCGCCAGGCTGGCGCGGATGCGGCGCACGTCGCAGATGTCGGTGCCGATGCCGTAAATCATCCGCTGTGCAGCTCGGCCGGTTCAGGTCGCGCGATGGCCGTCGGCGATGCAACGCAGGTAGTCGCGTACCGCGGCGCTGTAGCCCAGCTCGAGCGCGTCGGCGATCAGGGCGTGGCCAATCGACACCTCCTGCACGCCCGGCACCTCGCGCACAAAAGCGGTGAGGTTGTCGCGGTTCAGGTCGTGGCCGGCGTTGATGCCCAAGCCGGCGGCGCGGGCGGCACGGGCGGCATCGGCAAAACGCTGCAGCTGCGCGGCCTGCCCGGGCGTGCCCCAGGCGGCGGCATAGGGTTCGGTGTAGAGCTCGACCCGGTCGGCGCCGAC
>JBEGOC010000229.1:0-3254 GCA_041182225.1 Pseudomonadota bacterium
GCGTGCATCTGGAAGCGATCCGCTGACAGCGCACGCTGCAGTCGTCGTCCCCGGCACCCCTCTCGTCATCCTCGGCTATGACCGGGGATCCATCGCCCCCTGGATTTCCGTTGAAGCCTGCCCTCGACCTGATCGGGGGCGGGAATGACGAAAACAGGTCTTAGGCCCCGTGCTTGTTGAATAGTATGCTCACTTTTAAATAGCAATACCAACCTCATCCCGCAGGTCAGGTCAATTGCTCGAATTGCCGCCAACGGCCACCCGCTGTTTGCGCCTAAACTGCGCGATGGCCCCCCACCCACACACTAGCGAGACGGAACGCAACATGGCAAACGACAGCTTGAACATCGGATTTATCGGCCTGGGCAACCTGGGCGAACCCCTCTGCAACAGCCTGGTGAAAGCGGGCTACAAGGTCACAGTGACCGACCTGCATAAGGCCAGCGCGCAGCGCCTGCTCGCGGGCGGGGCCACATGGTCGGACGATGTGGCCGGTGTCTGCCGGCAGGCCGACGTGGTGATCACCGCCCTGCCCTCGCCGGCGGCGTCGCGCAAGGTGGTGGAGGGCCCGGGCGGCGTGTTTGAGAGTCTGCCAAGCGGCGCGGTCTGGATTGAAATGAGCACCACCGATTTCCAGGATTTGCAGCGCCTGCAAGGCCTGGCCCAGGCGCGCGGTATTGAGGTGCTGGAGTGCCCGGTGACCGGTGGCGTCCACCTGGCCCACTCCGGCCAGATCACGGTGCTGGTGGGCGGCGACCCCGCCACGGCGGCGCGGGTCGATGCCATCCTGAAGGTGATGGGTGGCGAAGTGATCTACCTGGGCAAGCTCGGCAGCGCCTCGGTGGTGAAGGTGGTGACGAACATGCTGGCCTTCATCCACCTGGTGGCCGCGGGCGAGGCGATGATGGTGCCGGCCAAATACGGGGTCGATCCGGACGCGACCTACCGCGCCATCCGGGCCAGCTCGGGCAACAGTTTCGTGCATGAGACCGAGTCCAAACTGGTGCTCAGCGGCAGCTACAACGTGAAGTTCACCATGGACCTGGCCTGCAAGGACCTGGGGCTGGTGAACAGCATTGCCGAAAAACTGGGCGTGCCGCTGGAGCTGGGCGGCCTGACGCAGCAGATTTTCCGGCGCGCGCGCGGCCTGTATGGCAGTGAGGCCCAGTCGCCAGAGGTGGTGCGCATGATCGAGGCCGCTTGTGGGCTGGAGTTGCGTGCCCCCGGCTACCCCGAAGAGCTGGTCGCCGAGTAAGCGGCTTCGAGACCCCGCCATGACCCAGGCCCAGACCCCAGCCAAGACCCACGCGCAGTGGGTGCAACGGGCACAACAGCTGTCCATCGCCACCGGCCTCTTCATCGACGGTCGGCATGTGCCGGCGCTCGATGGGGCCACGTTTGACTGCGTCAACCCGGCCAACGGCCAGGTGCTGGCGCAGATGGCCAAGGGTGGTGCCGCCGACATCGACGCCGCGGTGGCCAGTGCTGTGCAGGCCTGGAGCGACCGGCGCTGGCGCGGTCTGCCGCCCCGGCAACGCATGGACGTCTTGCTGCGCCTGGCCGATTTGGTGGAGCAGCATGCCGACGAACTGGCGCTGCTAGAAACTCTGGACATGGGCAAACCGATCAGCGATGTGCTCAACATCGACCTGCCGGAAGTCACCAAGACCCTGCGCTTTTTTGCCGAGTGCATTGACAAGGTGGAAGGCGCAGTCACCCATACCGCGGCGGGCAGCCTGCACCTGATCACCCACGAGCCCATGGGTGTGGTGGGCGCCATCACCCCCTGGAACTACCCTCTGCTGATGGCGGTGTGGAAGCTGGCGCCCATTTTGGCGGCCGGCAATTGCGTGGTGCTCAAACCCGCCGAGCAAGCGCCACTGTCCTGCACGCGGCTCGCACAACTGTTCATGGAAGCGGGTGGCCCACCCGGGGTGTTCAACCTGGTCAACGGTCTGGGGCCTGAGGCCGGAAGGGCGCTGGCACTGCACCCGGACGTGATCAAACTGTCGTTCACCGGCTCCACCGCCGTCGGCAAGCTGCTGCTGGCTTATGCCGGCCAGTCCAACATGAAGCGGGTGGCCCTGGAAACCGGCGGCAAGAGCCCGCAGATCTTTCTGCCCGACCTGTACGACCTGGACGCCGCCGTGGACCGGGCCGTGGGCGGCATCTATGACAACGCCGGCCAGGTCTGCAACGCTGGCTCCCGCCTGCTGGTGCATCGCGACATCCACGATGAGTTCGTGCGCCGCTTCACCGCCCGGGCGGCCCAGGCTTATCGCCCCGGCGACCCGCTGGACCCCGCCACCACACTCGGCCCGCTGGCCAGCCAGGCCCACCGGCGCAACGTGCAGGAGCGCATGGCCCGCGGGGTGGCAGAAGGCGCCCAGCTGCTGATGGGCGAATCGCCCGGGCCAGCCTTGGCGGCCGGCGCCTACCTGTGCCCGGCGCTGTTTGTGGGCGCCAGCAACCGCATGAGCATCGCGCAGGATGAGATCTTTGGTCCGGTGGCCACGGTGGTGCCATTTTCATCCGACGAAGAAGCGCTGGCCCTGGCCAATGACTCGGTCTACGGCCTGGCGGCATCGGTCTGGACCCGCGATCTGAACAAGGCCCACCGCTTCGTCCGCGAACTCGAAGCCGGCGTGGTCTGGGTCAACTGCTTTGGCGACGGCGACATGACGCAGCCTTTTGGCGGCTACAAGCAGTCGGGCAACTCGCGCGACAAGCACATGATGAGCCTGCAGTCCTACCTGCAAACCAAGTCGGCCTGGTTCCAGACCGGGTGAGGGTAGGCTGGCAATGCCTCATGGCTTGGCAGCACGGCTGGCCGACCTCAGTGTTCCGGCCCGTCGTAGCGTGTGTCTACCCTCACCACACCCTGGGCCAGACGGTTCGTCCACTCGGCGATCTGGGACCCAAACCGGGCAGTGAGTTCTGTGTTGACCACGAGTCGAACGTAGTCGGGTTGTTCCAGACCATAGGCCACCGATACCCCGGTTCGCAGCTGGCCACGGGCGAAATCGTCGATGGCCCGGGCCAGAGCTCGACCAGAGTCCGCCACCGCCGAAGCCATGAACACAGCGGGATCACGTTGGACCCAGTCCAGGACATTACCGATCTGTCGGATGGGCAATTCCCGGCAAGCTCGCGAGACGCCAGGTCGGCCACCGTCAATCATGGCGAAGATCAGGTCTGCGCCCATGCCTTGCAAGCGCCGCGTGGTCTCGAAGGCGAGATCCGGGTCATGCTGA
>JBEGOC010000230.1:0-3401 GCA_041182225.1 Pseudomonadota bacterium
GATCAAGGTGGCCGCCACCTGGGAGGGCATCCAAGCCGCAGAAAAGCTGGAGCGCCGCGGCATTCACACCAACCTCACGCTGTTGTTTTCCTTTTGCCAGGCGGTGGCTTGCGGTCAGGCCAAGGTGCAGCTGATCTCGCCCTTTGTCGGGCGCATTTATGACTGGTACAAAAAATCAGCGGGCGCGGCCTGGGTTGAGGCCGACAAGGCCGGTGTCAACGATCCCGGCGTGCAGTCGGTGCGCGAGATCTACAACCACTACAAAAAGTTCGGCATTGCCACCGAAGTCATGGGCGCGAGCTTTCGCAACATCGGTCAGATCACGGCGCTGGCCGGCTGCGACCTGCTGACCATCAGCCCGGAGCTGCTGGCGCAGCTGGCGGCCAGCGAGGCGCCACTTGAGCGCGCGCTCAGCCCAAGCAGCGCCAAGGCGCTGGATCTCCAGCCGGTGCAGTTTGACGAAGCGGGTTTTCGCTTTGCGCTCAATGAGGACGCGATGGCCACTGAAAAGCTGGCCGAGGGCATCCGCGCCTTTGCCGTGGACGCGGCCAAGCTGGACCGCATGATCGAGGGCTTGCAGAGCTGAGGGGCCGAGCCTCTCAAAGCCCGTCCAACCCAATTTCGAAGCGTGCTGCTGATGACCCTGATGTCCCACCCCCGCTGCGACCGCACCGCCGCTTGGGCCGCGCTGCAAGGCCACTTCCAGGCCCATGGCCGCGTCCACGGCAAAGGCGCGGATGCCCTCGGCCAGCTTCTCGGTGGCCATGGCGTCCTCGTTCAGGGCCCAGCGAAAGGCCGCCTCGCCCAGGTGCACGGCCGGGATGTCGGCGTCTCTTGCAGCTTGCGGGTCCAGGGCGCGCGTCAGCGGCGCGTCGCTGGCCTGCAGCGTGGCCAACAGTTCAGGGCTGATGGTCAGCAGGTCGCAGCCGGCCAGGGCTTTGATCTGCCCCACGTTGCGAAAGCTCGCGCCCATCACCTCGGTGGCGATGCCGTGCTTCTTGTAGTAAGCGTAAATGCGGCTGACGGATTGCACGCCGGGGTCGTTCGCCCCGGCGCGGGCGGCCTCGTCCCAGGCGGCGCCAGCGGCTTTCTTGTGCCAGTCGTAGATGCGGCCCACGAACGGCGAGATCAGGCGCACGCCCGCCGCGCCGCAGGCCACCGCCTGGCCAAACGCGAACAGCAGCGTAAGGTTGCAGCGGATGCCGTCGCGCTCCAGCTCTGCCGCGGCCTGGATGCCCTCCCAGGTGGCGGCGATCTTGATCAGCACGCGCTCGCGAGAGATACCGGCAGCCTCGTACAGCGCGATCAACCGGCGCGCGCGTGCCAGGGTGGCGGCGCGGTCGAAGGACAGGCGCGCATCCACCTCGGTGCTGACGCGGCCGGGCACCACCTTCAGGATCTCCAGGCCAAAGCGCACCAGCACCTCGTCCACGATGGCCTCCACTGGGCGCGCGCGGTGCGCCGTCACCGTGTCGGCCAGCAGCGGCGCGTACTCCGGTTGCTGCACCGCCTTCAGGATGAGCGAGGGGTTGGTCGTGGCGTCGCGCGGCGTGAACTGGGCGAGCTGGCGGAAGTTGCCGGTGTCGGCCACGACGGTGGTGAATTGCTTGAGCTGGTCGAGCTGGTTCATGCAGAAGGTCCGTACGCGCCGCACAGCGCGCAGCGATGAAGAGGAACAGACGGGGTTGTGCAGGCCTTCACGGGCACTGCGGCGGCGCCCCCGCAGGACTGGTGCGGTATTGTCGGTCCGGCAAGCCGGTCGGGCGAACCCGCAGCGCCACGACCAGCGGCCTGTGCGCAAAGACCAAGCAAATCTCAGGGGCTTCACAAAGAGTACTTTGCGTATTAAAGTACTTTCACTGACGCAATTCTTTATAGGAGCACCACCATGCAAACCTCTGCCGCCTCATCCCATCAAGACCTGGCCTTTCTGCGCGCGCTCGCCGAGGCCGGCAAGAACGCGCCCCTGACCAGTGGCCCTTACCTGGTGACCGGCGGCGGCTGGTTCGCGCTGGCCAGCTTGCTGATCGGCCTGGCCGACATGGGATGGATCCCCTTCAAGCCCGCACAGCTGTGGCCCGCCATGCTGGGCGCCATGGTCGGCTTCGCCATCACCATGTTCGTCTTGCACCGGCGTGACGCAGGCCGCATCGCCAATGACACCAACCGCCTCATGGGCGAGGCCTGGAGCGCGGCCGGTCTGGGCATCTTCCTGTTCTTCGTGGCGGTGTACATCGCCGCCGCCCGCACGGGCCAGTACGCCATGCTGAACGCCATCGCCCTGTTCGTCCTGGCCGTGTACGCCATGGCCTGGCGCATCACCGCCCGCATCACCGGCAGGCGATGGATGGACGGTGTCAGCGCGCTGACCGTGGTCTCGCTTTTCGCCGTAGCCCTGGCCCTGGGCACGAGCGCCTCGTGGCTGGCCTATGCGGGCGCCCTCGTGCTGTGCGGGGTGCTGCCCGGCCTGTACATGATGCGTCTGGCGCGCGCAGCACAGGGCTGAGCCGGCCATGAACGACTTCGACGTCAACGAACTCGACGACGTGATCCACGGGCGCATGCGCCTGGGCATCATGGCCTACCTGGTGGGCGCCGGTTCGGCGGACTTCAGCACCCTCAAGACGCGGCTGCAGGCCACCGACGGCAACCTCTCGGTGCACCTGCGCAAGCTGGAGGAAGCCGGCTATGTGGCCGTGGCCAAGTCCTTCCGCGACCGCAAGCCGCTGACCGAGGTCAGCCTGACGCAGGCCGGGCGCAGCGCGTTCGTCAAGTACCTGGATTCGCTGGGCAAGCTGGTGGGCTGAGCGCCGCATCCTGCTCGCCCTCGGCACGGGGGGTCGACTGCCTAGAATGGCCGCCACAGGACAACGCCGCTCCGCCCCACGTTTCCTGGTCCCGCCAGCGGCGCGGAGTGGGGGCCGCCCCGCCCCGAGGGCGCTCAGAACCCCGCATGCTCCACGACGACAACGCGCGCAACCGCCGCATCGGCATCTCGCTGGTCTGCCTGACCACCCTGCTGTTCGCGGTGCTGGATGCCAGCGCCAAGTGGCTGGTGCGCGACCTGCCCGTCTTCCAGGTGGTGTGGATGCGCTTCGTGGCGCATGTGCTCATCACCTCGGCGCTGCTGGCGCCGGTGTACGGCCGCGAACTGGTGCGGGTGCGCAACGTGAAGCTGCAAGCCCTGCGCGGCGCGATGCTGGGCGTGATGACGGCCATGAACTTCTGGGCGCTGCAGTACCTGCAACTGGCCGAGACCGGGGCCATCCAGTTCTCGGTACCGCTGCTCATCGCGCTGCTCAGCGCCTGGTGGCTGGGCGAGCGGCTGGACGCCCGGCGCTGGCTGGCCATTGCCGCCGGCCTGAGCGGCGTGATGCTCATCATGCGGCCGTGGACGGGAG
>JBEGOC010000231.1:0-3921 GCA_041182225.1 Pseudomonadota bacterium
CCCGAGGCCGTGGACCAGGTGCTGGCGCTGTTCGCGCAGCACGGCTTCGACGCGGCGGCCGAGATCGGCGAAATCCTGCCAGCCGCCACTGGCGCCGCCTTGCGGTTGCGCCAGGGCTGAGGCTGGGCTCAGACGCCGATCACGCCGCCGTCGTCCCGGGTGATGACCAGCGTGGCTGAGCGGGGCCGGCCAGCCGGCCCGTAGCCCTGATTGCCCGGCCACTGGCTCTGCAATTTCAGGGCTGTGTCGCTGCCGAAGGCTGGCGTGTCTTCACCCGGGTGCTGGATGTTGACGAACAGAGTCTTACCGTCTTCGGTTTCGGTGATACCGGTCACTTCGGCGCCCTTGGGCGCCACCAGGAAACGTCGCAGCTTGGCCTCACCCAGCGCCGCGCCAATGAAGGTGTCTTGCGTCCCGGTGACAGTGACCCCGTTCACGGTCATGCTGTTCTTGACCGTGATGCGACCGCCGTCGCCAACCTGTCCCGGCACCGCGGCCAGCAACATGCAGTTGGTCTCGTCAGTGATGGCGCCGTCGTCGGTCTGGATCCAGCAAATGCCGCTGGCCCGGCTGAACCACAGGCCGTCGGGTGAGGAAAAGGCATTTTTGGCGCTCAGGCCCGACAGGTTGGCGTCGCCGGCATCTTCTTCGGCACCAAATACAAAGATGTCCCAGGCAAAGCTGGCAGCGGTGGCCAGGTTGCCCTGTTCGCGGAACCGGATGATGTGGCCATTGGGGTTGCCCGAGCCCTTTTTGCCGTCCAGGTCGGCGTAGGCGCGCGGGTTGGCGGCGTCCACCTTGGTTGGTGTGCGGTTGGCGGCGCTGTTGTTGGTCAGGGCAAAGTAGATCTCGCCATTGTTGTGGTTGACGGCACCCCACTCCGGGCGGTCCATCCGGGTGGCACCCACGGCGTCGGCGGCCAGCCGGGCATTGACCAGCACGTCCGCCTGATTCGCAAAGCGGTAGGCGGCATAACCCGAAATCTTGGGGTCAGCCAGGCTGAGCTCCAACCACTGACCGTTGCCGTTGGCGTCAAACCGGGCGGCGTACAGCCGACCTTCGTTGAGGTATTTGTCACCGGCAGCCATGCCGCCGCCGATGTCGGCACTGCTCCAGAGGGCTGTCGAGACGAACTTGTAGATGTACTCGTTACGCGAGTCGCAGCCCATGTAGAACGCCAGCGGTGCGCCCTCCTTGGGTAGGCTGCAGACCGCTGCCTCGTGGGCGAATCGGCCCATGGCCACACGCTTGGCGGGCACTGAGGTCAGGTTGAGCGGGTCAATTTCCAGGTTGTAGCCAAAGGTGTTGGGCTCGTTGCGGAAGTCCTGGCTGGCAGAGGCTCCGACAGCCGCGATGTTCCAGCGAGTGAAGCGGTTGTCGGTGTCGGACACGGTGTGCCAGCCCTGACTGCGGTCGGATTTTCTGCCAGCGCCAGTGGGCGCGTCGACCACGCCGTAGCGCTTGAGCGAGGTGATCGTCTTGCTGTCCGCTGCCTTAGCACTGGCAGTCATGGCGAAGTAAACCGCCCAGTTTTCTTCGCAGGCGAGGTAGGTGCCCCAGGGGGTCTTGCCATGACCGCACGGGTTCAAGAGGCCACGGCTGGTGGCACCGCTCGGGTCAAAACGCGTGACCATCATGGCTTTGATGTCGGCCAGGTGAGCCGCCGGTCCGGTGATGCGGGCGGGGGTCTGCGGTGTGATGCGGCGGTTCAGCGCCGAGTCCACCTTGTAGGTCCATTGCCGGCCAGACTTGACCAGCTCCACGATCGAGACGCCGTGCAGGTTGATCTCCTTGAGCACCTCCAGTTCGGGCCGGCGGCCCAGGTCCCAGTCGCCAAACTGGCTGAATTTGCGCCCGGTCACGCCGTTGGAGGTCTGGCCCCGGGGGTGCAGCAGATGCGCCTCGGCCGAACTCTCGTGGTTGACGCTGAGCACTGCCCGGCCGGTATCACGCGGCGAGTACCTGCCGGCGCTGTCCACGTAATAGAGGTCCATGCCATCGTGTTGGTCGCCAATGCGCTCGGACCAGTCGTCATTCTCGGTGCCCTGGTTGCTGTAGGCGGGCACCTTGGCGTTGAGCGGGTCGCCACTGGCGTGCAGCACCTTGAAGCTGTAGCCCGGGGGCAGGACGACCTGGTCGAGCACGCTCTTGTCGAGGGACGGGAAGCCGAGGGCGCTGGTTTTGCCGGGAGCGCTTGGCATGGCCAGGCTGGCGCAGCCGGGCAGCAGGCTGGCTGCCGACAGGGCGGCCAGACCGAAGCCACCGCGAATCAGGCGGCGGCGCGACGGGTCAGCCAGCGATTGCGAAAGCACTTGCTGGAAATGCGTGTTGTCGGTGGGGTTGCAGTTGTCATCTTCGAAAGTGGATGGCATGGGATAACTCCGTGTAGGGTTTGACACCGTCAAACTGTTGGCGCCGTGTGGCTTGAGGCCTGGCAGCAAAGGACTGACCAGCCAATTGGAGTCGGCTTGTGTGACAAATTGATGGCATTGGCACCCGGGGGCGCAGGGCTTTGCGCCCCGGTGCGTCAGCCCTGGTGGGCGCGCGCTTGGTAGCGCCGGATGAAGCCGCGGTCGATGTGGTCTTTCAGCCACCAGACCCAGCGGCCTTGCGCTGACAGCGGGCCCCAGCTGGCGATCGCCTCGCGGTCGCCGCAGGACAGCAGGTTCAGGGTGCGTGCGGGTGGTTGGTGGGCCTTGAGGGGCTGACCCGACAGGGCGGCATTCAGGTTGGTGGCCAGTGCCGCACCGGCGCGCACCGCGTAGACGCCGCTGCGTGCGACCGGGCGGTCCACCCGGCTGCTGACATCGCCGGCGGCAAACACATGGGGGTGGCTGGCGGCGCGCAGGCAGGCATCGACCGCGATGAAGCCCTGCGCGTCCAGCGTCAGGCCACTGCCCTGCAGCCAGGCTGGGGCCTGTGCACCGGTGGCAATCAGCGGCACATCGCAGGCCAGCCGGGCGCCGCTGGCCCGCCGCACCTCACCCGCAGCAAAGCCGCTGGCGGCTTCGGTCAGCACGGTGATCTGGCGGTTTTTGAGTGCGCGCAGCACCCGGGCTTGCACCGCTGGCGGGTAGTTGGCGGCCAGCGCGGTCCCGCCGGTCAGCAGCGTCACGGCAGCACCGGGCAGACGCTGGCGCACCGCCATGGCCAGCTCAATGCCGGCGGCGCCGCCGCCAACCACCGCCAGCCGCAGCGCCCGGGTTTGGGCCATCGCCACCACGCGCGGCCACAGGACGCCAAAGGCTTCAATCGGGCGCACAAACAGGCCGTGCTCGCGCACGCCCGGCATCGCGGCGTCCAGCGCCACCCGGTCCTGCACAGCGCCGGTGTTGACCGAGAGCCAGTCAAAGTCGAGCACTGTGCCGTCGTCCAGCGTCACCTGGTTGTGGGTCACGTCCAGGGCGCTCACGCTGTGCTGCAGCCAGCGGATTGGCGTGCCGGTCAGTAGCGGCTCTAGCGCAATGACGCATTGCTCCAGCGCGTAATGGCCGGCTACAAAGCCCGGCACCATGCCCGAATAGAGCTGGCGCGGGTGCGGCGTCACCAGCGTGATCTTGGGCGGCAGAGCACCGTGACGGACCAGCTCGGCATAGCGTTTGAGCACCTGCACATGGGCATGGCCGGCGCCGAGCAGGACCAGGTGTTTCATGGGTCAGGGGTTCCAGCGCAGTTGGGTCAGGTAGGCCAGGCTTTGGCCCCCGGTATTGTCGCTGTCGGCGCCTACGGCCACCGCCAGCACTGGCGGGGTGCTGCGGCTTTCCTGGCCGAACAGGCGGGCAAAGTCCTCGGCCACGTTGCGGCGCTGGCTCACCCACTGGCCGGGCGGGCTGGTCGGCCCGTCCAGCACCAGGTAGCGCACCCGGGCCGAGTAGGGGTTGGCGCCGGCGCTGCCGGCCGGGTAGCGGCTGTCCCAAAGGT
>JBEGOC010000232.1:0-12226 GCA_041182225.1 Pseudomonadota bacterium
CGCAGGGGCCACGCCGTTGCCCGCCCCCTGCTGCACCACATTGATTTGCCCCATGGCCGCCGCCGCGACGCGCGCCTGCTCCGGGGTGATGTTGCGCAGGTCAGGCAAAGTAAAGCTCATGCGGCTCATGACCTCGCCGTTGACCAGCACCGTGCGGGCGACACCGAACGACACCGTGAGCCCGGCCCCCAGCTCAAAGCCGCCCCGTGATTGCGCCAGCCGATCGTCGCTGACCGCCTGCCAAGCGTCGGGGGCAAAGGGCCGGATGTCCGCGCCGGGCCCGGTCGCACCGTGGCCTGCACCGGCCGCCGTCAGGCAGACCGCGCCGACCAGCCAGCCCGCCCGGGCCGGCTTCATGGAAATTTTGGCAAAGGTGTTCATCACGATTCCTTCTTTCAATCTCAAAAATCATTTGGCCCGAGTTTGCCCAGCGCCTGGATGGCCAATGCATCGCTCTGCAGGCCGGACGCCAGTGGCGCCCGGGGCGCGTATTGCCACTCGGCGTCTGCATTGAACAAGGCCTGTGACTGCCGGTTATGGACCACAAACAACAGCCGGTTGACCCACACCGATTCAAACCTCTCGCGTGACAGGGCCCGGGCACCGGTGGATGGATCACCGATCAGGACCCGGCCGTTGCGCATGCCCTTGACCACGACAAAGTGGTGGTAATTTTTTTCTGCAATCAGCACGATGGCCGGCAGACCCGACTCCACCAGCTTGTCCAGCGGCAATTCAAAGCCATCAGCCTGGTAGCCCAGTTCGCGCAGGTAGCGCTTCATGTCCAGCAAGGAGAACCCTTCGCGCTGAATTTTTTGCTGGTCGCCCTGGGCGTACATGGCCTCGAACACCGACTGCTCGCTGACTTGGTTGCCATAGTGGTGGGTGAGCAGTGTGGCCAAGGCCGCAGAGCCACAGCTGAAATCGTACTGCTGCCGCACCGTGGTCCTGAACCGGGCCTCCTTCAGGCTGGTCACCTTCAAGGCATAGCGGCCACTGCTGGTGCCGACAAGGTCCATGGGCCCAGCCTGCACACCCGTGCAGGCTGCCACCGTGAACAACACAGAAGCGAGGGTCGGCTTCATGGTCTACTGGAACTGCACATTGATGATGGTCGCGTTCTGGATCAGGACGTTGGAGCCAGAGTTCTGAATCACCGTGGGCAGGCCACTGGCGTTGCTGAACGCGCCCTGGCCCACATAATTGCCGCCGCTGTTCACATGGGCGGCCGTGTTATCCGCCACAGAGCCGCTGAGCAACATGTCGTTTTTGACCACATCAAATCCACCGCGGTAATCTGCCAGCGCCTCACTGCTCAGCGGCTGGCCAAAGCCCGCCACTGCGGGTAAGGGCGTGACCATTGGCCCGGCAAAAACCTGAGCCCCGCCCAACAGGGCTGCGGTCAGCAGGCAGGCCCGGAATCTGACATATTTCGTATGCATATCAACCTCCCTTGATGTCCATCCAAGCCAGGCCACTGCGGCGCGGCGCCTGGCACCTTGTTTCGTCGCAGCCAGCCAAACCGCCCCATTGGGCGGGCTGGCTGGCGGGCGATCTCAACGCAGGGTCATATTGGCCTGGACATTGATGCTTTGCTGGACCAGCGAGGACAGCCCGCTGTTCTGCGTGGCCACCATGATGCCCGCCGCAGACTGGCCGACGCTGAACATGGTGTTGGACATGTTGAAAACACCGGCATCGGCGCTGACTGTGCCGCCGTTACCGCCCGCGCCGCCAGAACCGGCGCCACCGGTGCCAGCACCGGCCCTGGCCGCGCCGCCATTGCCGCCATTGCCAGCCAGATTCAGACCGCCGCCGCCACCGCCGCTGCCACCCGCGCCGCCGCGAGCCCGGTTGCTGGCATTGCCGCCGTTGGCATTGCCGCTGTCGGCGTTGCCGCCTGCAGCGCCGTCACCGCCAGTGTCGTGGGTCATGCCGCCAGCCGTTCCGGATCCGCCGCTTCCGCCGTTGGACATCCCGTTGCTGCGCCACACCGGCGGTTTGGATCCCTGGCCGGCACTGCTGGCGTCACCGCCCGAGCCGCCGCGACCGGCATCGTTCTTGCCGTTGGAGGTATCGCCGGTTTCAGCCTCGCCGATGAAGGCTTTGCCGCCGCTGCCGCCGCTGCCGCCGTCACCTCCATAGGCGCCGCCACCCTTTGCCCCGACACTCTTGGCACTGCCGCCATAGCCCTTCCCGCCGTCACCACCGTAGGCCTTGCCGCCATCGGCCGAGCCATGCGTCGAGGCCGAGTTGCCCACCCCGAGAATCAGGTTGTGGCTGACTGAGCCATGCAACTTGCTCATCGCGACAGCCTTGCTGGTGTTGAAGGCATTGGTCATCGTCGAGGTGGCCCAACCGCCATTGTTAGCTGCCGCCGAGCCGGGGTCATAGGCCTTGGCATCGCCCTCCGAATTGTTCTGGCCGGACTGGTTGCGGCTGTCGTTGCGGGAATCCTGCTCGACGCGCGCGCCCTGACTTGCGACAACACCGCCGTCATCCGCGCCAGCCGGTACCACCGTGCCTTCGCCACCCGAGTGACCATTGGAACTGCCGCTGGGCATGTACGCCTGGCCGGCCATCACGTGGCCGGTCAACCCAAATGCCAAAGCGACAGCGGTTGCCAATAAAGTTTTCTTCATGTTCGTTCCTTTGAAAATGACTGATTGATGAAACTCCCTGGCCCAGGCGGCAGGAACTGCCCGGACCGCCCCTGACTTGGCAACATGCATGCCAGGCACCACCGCCTCATCCGCAAGTCCTTGATCGCAAAAGGAAATATGCTCGTCTGCAGTCGACGGTGAGGATTGACAGCGGCCGGCATCCGCCAAATCAAGCTGCACAAAACGCCGAAGTGTCCAGTGCGTGAGACAGCAGCGCCAACGCGCGGACCTTGTCGGATCGGCTGCTGCAAAGGGTGTCTCAAGCAAATGCCCAGCGGCATTGCCAACAAAGACCCGGACCATGCGCCGAGCGAGGGCCGGCGCAGGCCCTGTCTCAACCCTGCGACACCGTCAGAGCCGGGCGTCGGGGGAATCAACCGACTCGCTGTTGTATCGGGCATTGATGCCATGCTTGTGCATCAGGCGGTACAGCGTCATGCGTGAGACGCCGAGCTCGCGGGCCGCATGGGTGATGTTGTTGGCGTGGCGTTGCAGCCCACTCTGGATGGCCTGCCGTTCGGCCTGAAGCCGGGCCTCTTCCAGCAGGTCGCCTGCCGCGGCAACTTCGGGCACGGCCAGGTCCAGGTCTTCGGGTGTGATCCATCGCCCGTCGGACATCACCATGGCACGCCGGATGCGGTTGATCAACTCCCGCACATTGCCGGGCCAGTCATACGCCAGGACCGCGCTCATGGCACGGTGGCTGAAGCCGGACAGGCGGGCACTTCGCTCCTGCGCAAACAGCTTAAAAAAATGCGCGACCAACTCGGCCAAATCCTCCTTGCGGTCCCGCAATGCCGGTACCGTCAGGGGCAGAACATTGAGCCGGTAGAGCAGGTCTTCCCGAAAGCGCCCGGCGCTCACGGCGTCTTCCAGGCGCATGTGTGAAGCGGCAATCACGCGGGCATCCACTGCAATGTCACGCGTGGAACCGACCCGGTTGATCGTGTGTTCCTGCAGGAAGCGCAGCAGATTGGCCTGCAACTCCAGCGGCAGATCGCCGATTTCATCGAGAAACAGCGTGCCTCCGGCGGCCGACTCGATCAGGCCGCGCTTGTCCCGCACGGCGCCGGTGAAGGCGCCGCGCTCGTGGCCAAACAACTCGGACTGGATCAGGCCTGCCGGCATGGCACCACAGTTGAGCGCAACAAAGGGTCCTGCCGCACGCAGCGAATGTTGATGGATGGCCTGGGCGGTCAGCTCCTTGCCGCTGCCGCTCTCACCCCAGATCAGCACCGGCGCGTCGACTGCCGCCACCTTGGCAATCTGCCGACGCAGGCGCGCCATGGCCAGGCTCTGACCGACCAAGGCCTTGTCGACCGGACCATCGGACACAGGATCGGCCGGGCCACCGAGCGCCGCAAAGCCATGGGCGTGGCCCAGCGTGTGCGCCAAACGGGTCGCATCGATCGGCCAGGTGTGAAAGTCAAACAGATGCCGCACGATCAGGTGCCGGTAAGCAGCCAGTTTGGTCAGGCCAGCGGGCAACACGCCGACCCAGTGGGTGGCGGGGTGGTCCTCGATCAGCCGGTCAATGGCCGCGAAATCAGCGTCGCGCAGATGCCCCAGCAACAACAAGCCGACGGGAAAGCGCTGGTTTTTGAGTGCCTTGTGCGCGGCAACAACATCGCCCGCAGTCAGCACCTCCCAGGAGGCGCACAGGCCTGGCGGCAGCGTCTGGGCAGGCGGCTCACCCACCGGCACGCTCAGCAAGGCCCTGGTCGGATGCTGCGATTCAATCGACATAGACCCCCTGATGTGCCGTCACCTCCCGTCGGCGATCGGATGGGGCTGGCATCTGTTTGATTCAGCCGCAAGGGTATCCACGCGTGAGGCTCGGCTGCTTGCGATTTGTCACCGCCAAGCGGCCCCAGCACAAAACGCAGCTGACGCCGGCCCGTTGCGGTTTCGCAAAAGGCCACCCCTTACTTTCTCGAATACTTCAGACACTTTCAGAAACCTTTGTATGCCGGGCTTGCCCCTTTGTTGTACTGACCCTTGGAGAACATCGCCATGCCGCGAGTAACGAATGCCTTGCCCTCGATGATCGCTTTGGCCAGCATGTTGATGCTGGCAGCGACCGCCCAGGCCCAGTCCGAGCCTGCCACCGGCTTGCCGAACATGACCCTGTCCGCCGCCGACGTCGACACCGGCAATGCCGCCCGACTGGCCCAGACCCAACTCAAGGAGATCGCCCCGGTCGGGCGGGCGCCAGAGTCACAGGGCCGCCCACCCGAGGTCGCGCCGATCTTCGAGCAGCCCGGCGTGCTCACGCCACCGGGCCAATACGTGGTGGAACCCTCCCTGCAGTTTGGCTACTCGTCGAGCAACCGGGTGGCACTGGTGGGTTACAGCATCATCCCGGCGCTGCTGATTGGGCTGGTGGACGTGCGTGAGGTCAAACGCAACACCACCACGGCCGCGCTGGCGGTGCGCTCGGGCCTCACACCTCGGCTGGAGGTGGAGTTGCGGGTGCCCTATGTGTACCGCTCGGACGCCACCGTAAGCCGGGACGTGGCCAACCCAAGTTCAGGCGAGAGCGTATTTTCATCGGATGGCGGCGGCCTTGGCGATGTCGAACTTGGTGCCCGTTACCAGCTCAACACCGGCGGGCAGGACAAGCCGTTTTACATTGGCAGCCTGCGCTTCAAGTCCCACACGGGCAAGGACCCGTTCGAAGTTGTCACCGATTGTGTGACGGCCTGCGTCGGCAACGCCTCAGGCTCGGGCCTGCCCTTGGGTTTGCCTACCGGCTCCGGCTTCAACTCCTTGCAGGCCGGGCTGACCGTGCTTTACCCATCCGACCCTGCGGTGTTCTTCGGCAGCGTGACCTACACCCACAACTTCGTGCGCAGCGAGGTCAGCCGGAAAATTCTGAACGACCAGTACGAGTTCATCGGCGAGATCCAGCCGGGCGCGGTGGTCGGCTTCAATTTCGGCATGGGACTGGCACTCAATGAAAAATCGTCCTTCAGCCTCGGCTATGACCACGCCTCGGTCGGCCGGACCGAGGTCAATGGCGCGGTCCTGGCCGGCTCGGTCCGGACCCAGCTGGCCACGCTGCTGCTGGGTTACTCCTACCGGCTCACGCCGCGGACCTCGATGAATGTCTCAGTGGGTGCCGGCCTGACACGCGACACACCCGATGTCTCGCTGACCGTGCGCTTGCCGATGACCTTCTGATAACGATGGGCCAACACATTGATGTCTGCAACGGTGATGCCGATGGCCTGTGCGCCGTGCTGCAATGGCGGTTGGCGGACCCTCAACCAGCGCGGCTGGTGACCGGCCTCAAGCGGGACATCGCATTGCTGGACCGCGTGCAAGCCGGCAGCGACGACGCGGTGCTGGTGTGTGATGTGTCATTGCCGCGCAATCTGTCTGCCTTGCAGCGGCTGCTGGCGGCCGGGGCCAGCGTCACCTATTTTGACCACCACGCATCAGGGCCGGTGCCGACGCACCCACGCTTGCAGGCACACCTGGCGGTCAGCGAGCGGACCTGCACCTGTCTGCTGATGGATGATCATCTGGGCCACTGTTTTTCACGCTGGGCCCTGGTCGGCGCCTATGGTGACGCCATCGACGACATCGCCGATGCCTTGGCCGACGGCTGGGGCCTGGCGCCAGCCCAGCGTCAGTCACTGCAGGCCCTGGGCCGGGCCATCAACCACAACGCCTATGGTGACAGCGAAGCGGACGCACTGGTACCGCCGGCACAGCTCTATGCCACCTTGATCAAGTACGCGGATCCATTGGACTACCTGCTGCAGGAGCCGCTGGCGCAAGCCCTGATCGCGCGCCGCATGAGCGACCTGCAGCAGGCCAGGGCGCAACCGCCGTTCTGGAGCGACGGCCAAAACCGGGCCTATCTGCTGCCCGATGCCCCCTGGAGCCGACGCGCCAGCGGTAGCCTGGCCAATGAACTGGCCGCACACCGGCCCGGCGGTGCCCATGCCGTGCTGCGCAGCACCGGACGCGGCCACTACCTGGTGAGCGTGCGTGCACCCTTGCACCACCCGCAGGGCGCTGAGGTTTTATGCCGCCGCTTTGGCGGTGGCGGTCGCGCCGCTGCCGCCGGGATCGACCGTTTGCCAACGGGTGAGCTGCAACGGTTTTTGCTGGCCTTTGCACGCACCGACTGGGGTGAGGCTGCGACACTGCAGGCGACGCCCGCCTGAAACCCATGTTGCAGCTGTATGGGCTCGACCCGACGCCCGCGTTGGCCCGCGCGGTGGCCACTTGCCTGGGCCAATCGCTCTGCGCACATGAGGACCGCGGTTTCGAGGACGGCGAACACAAGCTCCGGCCTTTGGTCAACCCCAGGGGCGGTGACTGCTATGTGCTCGACAGCCTGCACGGCGGCCCGGTCGACAGCCCGCACGACAAGCTGTGCCGCATGCTGATGTTCATTGCCACACTGCGTGCCCACGGCGCGGCGCGGGTCAGCGCCGTGGTGCCCTACCTGGCCTATGCCCGCAAAGACCGGCAGACCAAGCCCTTCGACCCCGTCGGGCTACAGCACGTGGCGCGGCTGTTCGAGGCCGTGGGCACGGCCCAGCTGGTGGTGCTGGAAGCCCACAATGTTGCAGCGTTCCAGAATGCGTTTCGCATCCCCACGCTGCACATCGAAGCACACCGCGCATTCGGGCCGGCCCTGGTCCTCCCCGCCGGCGATGCGCCGCTGGTGGTGGCCTCGCCCGACCCGGGCGGCGTGAAACGCGCGCAGCTGTGGCGGGAAGCGCTGGCCGAGCACCTCACGCGCCCGGTGGGCTTTGCCTTGCTCGACAAACGACGTAGCGCGGGCCTGCTCGGCAGCGAGGGACTGGTGGCGGGCGAAGTGGCCGACGCGACCGTGCTGCTGCTTGACGACCTGATCGCCAGCGGCCAGACCATGGCTCAGGCGGCCCGGGCCCTGCGCCAGCTGGGCGCGCGACGCGTGCTGTGCTTCGCCGGCCACGGCCTATTCACCAGTGCGGCTGCCAGCACGCTGGCGCAGGACACGATCGACGCAGTGGTGGTGACCGACAGTGTGCCAGCCTTTCGCCTGCCCGCGGATGCGGCCGTCCGCCGCAAACTGCAGATGCTTAGCGTGGCTGGGCTGCTGGCACAGGCCATCGCAGACAGCCATGGCTCTGGCGTGTCGTGAGGGAAGCCAGGGCCGTGCGGGCCGCGCCAATGTAGCGCTGAGCCAGCAGCGGCCAGCGCTCGGGCGTGCGGGGTGCGGGGTCGAGCAAATGGGCCATGGCCAAACGAGCGCGCAACAAGGCACGATGCGCGGTGTAGATCGGCAGCAGACCGGTACTGGGCTGGTCACCGAGCTGGGCGGCGCAGCCTGCCACCAGGCGCGGTCCAACCCAGGCGCCGCCAGCCAATGCGCATTCCAGCCCCAGGTAGGCCAGCTCGTCAAACGGGTCGACAGCGCGCAGGGCCGGGTTGAACTCCAGGCAATCGATCACTACCGGGGGTTGGAGCAAACACACATGCTCCGGTCTCAGATCGCCATGGCCATCCACGATGCGGGCGCAGCGGACGCGGGCCTGCAACAGCTCACCATCGCGTGACAACACCCGGTCGAGGTCGTCCAGGGCGCGTGCCGCATCGGGCAGGTCAAACTGGGGTCTCAACAAGACCTCACGGTTGCAGGCCTGCTCACGCTGAAAGCGCGTCAGGTACTCGCCCGGGCTGATCGCCACCCGGGAGGCGTTGCGGTAGAACGCCGATAACACCTCCGTCAGGCCGTCCACGTCGGCCGTCGTGACGGCACCTTGCGCCAGCACCGCTTGCAGCATGCGCTGCGCTGGCAGCCGCCGCATGGCGACCAGCCAATCGACGGTGCACCATGGCAAGGCGACCTCAAGCTCGGGCACCAGCGTGAACCGCGCACCATCCCACTGCAAGGCCATCAACCCCTGGTAGACCCCTGGCGCCAGCCGGGTGTTGAGCCGCAGTTCCTCCCGGCAGTACAGCTCGCGCGCCTGCAGCGTGGTGAAGTCCAGGTAGGGAAAGCGCACCGGCTTCTTGAGCTTGAACACGCGCTCGCCCACCAGGAACACCCAAGACATGTGGGTCTCCAGGCTGGCGACTGGCCAGGTGGGGTCGCCCCAGGCCTGGGGCGTTTGCAGAAAAGCGAGTTTGGCCTCGAACGTGGGCATGCACACCATGGCCATCCCGAAAAAAGACCCGCCAGCCTTTTCAGGGGCTGGCGGTGGTGGTGAGGACCCCGGGCCAGCGTGTCAAGCTGGCACGTCTGGGGACGTCCTCATCCGTCTGGATGGTTCACACCCAGACTTGGCCCAATTCCTTGGACCCCCCAGCTCCGTGCCTGGGAGCGGTACCGAGGCACCGTGCGACAGACACAAGCCCACTGTATGACACCCACGCCGGGGCAGATTGCGGATTCTCAAAGGACGATGCAGGTGTTCGCGTGATCATCACGCATGACTTCCCTACAGAAAATCCTCGTGGTGTACTACTCGCGTACCGGCTTCACCCAAACCGTGGCGCAACAACTTGCGCACGCCTGCCACGCCGACCTGGAATGCATCGAAGACGAGCAGGGACGCAGCCGCTCGAACAGTTACGCCGGTGCTGCCCTGTCCGCCGCCTTGCATCTGGAATCGGCCATCGCGCCCAGCCGGCATGCACCGCGCGACTACGACCTGGTCGTGATCGGCACGCCGATCTGGTGCTGGAACGTGGCCAGCCCGGTGCGGGCCTACGTCAAGCGGCACCGCAGCGCCTTCAGGCGGGTGGCCTTCTTTTGCACCATGGCTGGCTCGGGCCAGGCCAAGGTCTTGCGCAACCTGAAAGTGCTGTGCGGCCGACCGGCCGTGGCCACTTTAAGCCTGCGCGACGACGAGATCACGCACCGGCTACACCGCCAGAAACTGGCGGAGTTTGCCGCGACCCTGCGGGCTGGCCCCAGTCTCTTGCGCGGCCATCAACGGCGTCGTGTATCGGCACTGAGCCAATCTGCCTCCGGCAGTCAGGCGCCACCATGACAGGCCACGCACGGCGGGTGTACACGCTGCGCTTGCCGCTGAGCCTGGCCTCGCAGCTCGAAGCCCTGCACGACCTGCACCCGCAAACGCCGCGCGCGCAGCTGCTCGCCGATGTACTGGCACTGGGGCTGGCCGAGGTCAGGCGGGCACACGGTAGCCCGCCGCCAGCGCCAATGGCACTGCAATCGCCCGACGAGCGCCAATCGGTTTACCTGCTGACCGGGCCCTTTGCGGCCTTTCACGGCCTGGTCTGCAAACACCACCTGGCGCTGGAACAGGAACTGGCGCCGCATGAGACCACGCCCATGACCGATCCCTACGCGCTGGACCAGCCAGACTGAGGCACCCCGGCGGCGGATGCTCAGGCCCGCGCCGCCTGCAACTGCGCGCGCAACCGCAGTGCCTCACGCCGCGCCGCAGCTGCAAAATCCGCCTCAGCGGACGCATACAGGATGGCACGCGACGAGTTGACGATGATCGGCGCCTGTGTGCCCTGCGCGTCGCCGCGCCAGCCAGCCCGCACCGTGGCGGCGGCATCGCCGCCCTGGGCACCCACACCGGGGATCAGCAGCGGCAGCGTGGGTGCAATGGCGCGCACCCGCTCGATCTCGGCCGGGTAAGTCGCCCCCACCACCAGACCGAGCTGGCCATTCAGGTTCCACGGCCCTTGCGCCAGCCGCGCCACATGCTCGTACAGCAGCGGCTCGCCCACCACGCTGGACAGGCGCTGCGACTGCAGGTCGTCACCCCCGGGGTTGGAGGTGCGGCACAGCAGGAACGCCCCTTTGCCCTGGTACTTGAGGTAGGGCTCCACAGAGTCAAAGCCCATGAAGGGCGACAGCGTGACCGCATCAGCGCCATAGCGCTCAAAGGCCTCCACTGCGTACTGGGCCGCCGTGCTGCCGATGTCGCCGCGCTTGGCATCCAGAATCACCGGCACCCCTGGCGCCAACTGTCGCATGTGGGCCATCAACCGCTCCAGCTGGTCTTCGGCGCGGTGAGCGGCAAAGTAGGCAATTTGCGGCTTGAAGGCGATCACCAGGTCGGCGGTGGCCTCGACGATCGCTGCACAAAAATCAAAGATGCGGCTGGCATCGCCGCTCAGCGCACCCGGGAACCGGGCCGGCTCCGGGTCCAGCCCAACGCACACCATCGAGCCGTTGTTGCGCTCAGCGGCGCGCAGCATGTCTAGAAATGTCATGCGCCCATTGTATGAACCCCAAAACAGGCATTGCGCCAAGTCGGGGCAGCTTGCCGGACAATGGGCCGATGCAAACCCTCTCTCACAAACAATGGATCGGCCTGGTGCTGCTGACCTTGGTCTGGGGCGTCAACTGGCCGGTGATGAAGCTTGGCGTCACCGATTACCCGCCGCTGACCTTTCGCATGCTCTCGATGTGGCTCGGGCTGCCGGTGCTGGCGCTGGGGATGGTGCTGCTGCGACTGCCGTTTCGGGTGCCGCGCGTGCACTGGCGCGAGCTGTTCTGGCTGGCGCTGACCAATATGTTTGTCTGGCATGCGTTGATCATCGTGGCGGTCAAGGCGCTCAGCAGCGGGCGCGCTGCCATCCTCGGCTACAGCATGCCAATTTTTTCAGCGGTGCTGGGGGCGCTGGTGTTCGGCAGCCGGCTCGCGCCGCGCGCCTGGGGCGGTGTGGCTGCTGCGGCGCTGGGGGTGGTGTTGCTGCTCTGGTACGAGTTCACCCATCTGGCGGGCAGCCCGGTCGGCGTGCTGCTGGCACTGATCGCGGCAATGACCTGGGCGCTGGGCACCAACCTGCTGCGCCGCACCACGCTGCCGGTGCCCACACTCACCATCTGCTTCTGGATGACCGCCATGACCAGCGTGCTGCTGACGGTGTTGTCACTGCTGTTCGAGCGCAGCCAGTGGGCGGCCCCGTCGGCTGCCACCTGGGGCGCCATCGGCTTCAATGCCGTGCTCATCTTCGGCTTTGCCCACGCCGTCTGGTACACCATGGCGCGTGATCTGCCGCCCGTGGCGTCCACCCTGAGCGTGATGCTGATCCCGGTGCTGGGCGTGTTCAGCGGCGCCTGGTGGCTGGGCGAGGTGCTGCACTGGCAGGACTGGGCCGCCGTGCTGCTGATGGTGCTGGCGATCGGCTCGGTGCTATGGCCTGCGCGCCGGACCTGAATTCGCATCGAACTGCTGGAGCAGGCGGTAGCGGGCGTCCGGCTGGCCGGTGGATTGCATCAAGGCATAGCTGCGCACCGACCAGTCCAGCGCCGCGGGTTGGGCCGGCACCTGCGCCTGACCGGCATGGCGGGCCAGCGTCAGGTGCGGCCGGAAGGTGCGCAGGTCGGTTCGCACACCAATGGCCTGCAGGGCCAGCGCCAGCTCAGCCTGCAAAGCCAGCAGGGGGGCAGGATCGACCATGGGGCACAGCACCGCCAGTCCGTGCGGCCAGAGTTCGGGTCGGCCCAACGGCAGCCTGAAGGGCGTAAAGGGCACCGCCAGCGCGGCGGCCCAGGCGTCCAGCGGCCGTTCAGGTACCGATTCGATGAAATGCAGCGTGAGGTGCCAGTCCGCCGGCGCGTAACAGAC
>JBEGOC010000233.1:0-11871 GCA_041182225.1 Pseudomonadota bacterium
CTTTAATGTCACCTCCCCGGTCGAGCTCTGGTGGGGCATTCAGCCGATCTCAGCCGGCGTGTTCGGTGTGCCATTGGGCTTTGCCATCATCATCGTGGTGAGCCTGCTGACCCCGGCGCCACGCCGCGAAATCCAGGATCTGGTGGAGCATGTGCGCTACCCCAGCATTGCTGGTGATATCGATACCCGCGCTGCCTGAGCGAATCGTCATCCACTGAAGAGCCCGCCCTCGGCGGGCTCTTTTTTTGTCAGTACCGGGTCAGTTTGGCGCAAGTTTGGGTTGGTTTAGCGTCAGAACAGGGTCAGTGGCGTCTTCAACAATAGTGGCCATCCCTCACGTCGAGGGCTTCGAACAACTGGAGACAACACGATGGCAACAGCCCCGGCCGCACGGCCCATGAGCGCAGAAGAGAAGAAAGTCATCTTCGCTTCATCTTTGGGTACCGTTTTTGAATGGTATGACTTTTACTTGTATGGCTCACTCGCAGCCATCATCGCCAAGCAGTTTTTCAGCGGCCTGGATGCGGGGTCAGCCTTCATCTTCGCGCTGCTGGCCTTTGCTGCCGGTTTCATTGTGCGTCCGTTTGGCGCCATCTTCTTCGGCCGCTTGGGCGACATGATCGGCCGCAAGTACACGTTCCTGGTCACCATCTTGATCATGGGCCTGTCGACCTTCATCGTCGGCATCCTGCCCAACTACGCCACCATCGGCGTGGCCGCACCGGTGATCCTGATTGCCTTGCGTCTGCTCCAGGGCCTGGCCCTTGGCGGCGAATACGGCGGCGCCGCCACCTATGTGGCCGAGCACGCGCCCATGGGCAAGCGTGGCGCCTACACCTCCTGGATCCAGACCACGGCCACCTTGGGCCTGATGTTGAGCCTGATGGTGATTCTGGGCACCCGCACCGCCATTGGCGAAGCCGCTTTCGCCGACTGGGGCTGGCGCGTGCCGTTCCTGGTCTCCATCCTGCTGCTGGCCGTGTCGGTCTACATCCGTTTGAGCATGAACGAGTCGCCCGCGTTCGCCAAGATGAAGGCTGAGGGCAAGACCTCCAAGGCGCCGCTGAGCGAATCGTTTGGCCAGTGGAAAAACCTGAAGATCGTGATCCTGGCGCTGGTCGGTCTGACCGCCGGTCAAGCCGTGGTCTGGTACTCGGGGCAGTTCTACGCGCTGTTCTTCATGACACAGGCGCTCAAGGTCGACGGCGCTGCCGCCAACATCTACGTGGCCATCTCGCTGATCATCGGCACGCCGTTCTTCATTCTGTTCGGCACACTGTCGGACAAGATCGGCCGCAAGCCCATCATCATGGCCGGTTGCCTGTTGGCCGTGCTGACCTACTTCCCGACTTTCACGGCACTGACCAATGCGGCCAATCCCGCGCTGGCTGAAGCCCAGGCCAAGAACAAGGTGGTGGTGACCGCCGATGCCGCCGAGTGCTCGTTCCAGTTCAACCCAACCGGCACCATCAAGTTCACCAGCTCGTGTGACATCGCCAAGCAGGTGCTGGCTGGCGCGTCGGTGAGCTACGACAATGCACCCGGCGCTGCCGGCACACCCGCCACCATCAAAATTGGCGAAACCGTGATCCCCAGCTATTCGGCCAAGGGTCTGCCGGCTGACGAGGCCAAGAAGAAGGACGGCGAGTTCAAGAAAGCCGTAGCCGACGCCCTCAAGGCCGCTGGATACCCCACCCAGGCTGACCCAGCCCGCGTGAACACCGTCATGGTGGTCCTGATCCTGACCTACCTGGTGATTCTGGTCACCATGGTGTATGGTCCTATTGCTGCCATGCTGGTCGAGATGTTCCCCACCCGCATCCGTTACACCTCGATGAGCCTGCCCTACCACATCGGTAACGGCTGGTTCGGCGGCCTGCTGCCCACCACGGCATTCGCCATCGTGGCCCAGACCGGCAACATGTACAACGGCCTGTGGTACCCCATCATCATCGCTGGCGCTACCTTCGTCATTGGTACCTTGTTCGTCAAGGAAACCAAGGACGTGGACATCTACGCCAACGACTGATCTGGGTTCTGACCACGCTGCTCAGGCGTGGTCGTTATCGCATCAAGCCCTCCTCGTGAGGGCTTGTTTTTGCCCTGACACCGGGGCCTTGACTTGAGGAAACACCATCATGTGGAAAATTATTGTCGGTTTCATCCTGTTTGCCGCCCTGGCCCTGTACATGCTCAGCACGGGTGGCAACATCGACATGGGCGGCGAAAAGCATGGCGCTGACGCTACCCATGCGCCCGAGGCCGCAGCCTCGGCGCCAGCTGCCGCTGCCGCTGCTGCGCCGGCGAGCGCTGCCAGCAAGTAAGCCTGATCCAACAAGCCGCAGTCGGGTCTGTCAAGGCCTGGTAGCGTCGGGCTGAGCGGCTGCGTTTTATTTTGGCGCACCGGTCAAGGCGGCGCCGGGCCAAGCGACTGCGCTCGCGTCCTCCGCCCTGCGGGCTCCCCCTTTTACCTCGCTCCGCCGCTTGGCCCGTCACCACCTTGACGGGGTTGGCGGGCTGGTGGGGAACTGACCAAGGCTGCGTCGTCCCCGACTTGATCGGGGACGCATGGCTTTGTGGATTCCCGCCTTCGCGGCAATGACGTCGCGAAGTCTTACCCGACCATTGAGGGGATGGCGTCCCTGATGCAGCGAAGTCAAGGCGGAGGATGTGGCAGCCGGTCAGGCTGCTGCATCCGGGGGACATGAGCGGAATCAGGCACGCCGTCCCCGCCAACCAGTACCGCCAACGCAAGCTCTGACTTGAACGCAGGCGAGCGAACTGCGCCCAAAGCCAGCATTGAACACTGCCGCGTCGAACTGCCTAGAATGTCTGTCCCCCACTGCACAGACACTCCCCCATGTCCCACGGTTTCATCCGCATTCGCGGCGCGCGCCAGCACAATCTGAAGAACCTGGACCTGGACATCCGCACCGGCGAGTTGACGGTGGTCACCGGCCCCAGCGGCTCGGGCAAATCGAGTCTGGTGTTTGACACGCTGTACGCCGAAGGGCAGCGGCGCTACGTAGAAACCTTCTCGGCCTACGCACGCCAGTTTCTGGACCGCATGGACAAGCCGGCGGTGGACCGGGTGGACGGCGTGCCGCCGGCGATTGCGATTGACCAGACCAACCCGGTGCGCTCCTCGCGCTCCACGGTGGGCACCATGACCGAGCTAAACGACCACCTGAAGCTGCTGTTTGCCCGGGCCGGTCAGCTGTTTGACCGGGTCACGGCGCAGCCGGTGCGGCATGACAGCCCGGACAGCATTTACGCCGAGCTGCGGGTGCGGCAAGCTACGCTGGGGCCGGCCTTGGCCGAGGCCCGGGTGGTGCTGACTTTTCCGGTGGAGCTGCCGGCCAGTGCCACGCCCGATGAGGTGGCGCAGTGGCTGTCGGTCAGCGGCTTCACCCGGGTGCAGGCCGAGCGCGAGGTGGCCAGCCCGAGCGGGCCGCGCAAGGTGCTCGATGTGGTGGCCGACCGCTTTCGGCTGGCCACAGCGGAGCGCGCCCGCGTGGTGGAGGCCATTGAGACTGCGCTCAAGCGCGGCAGCGGCCGGCTCGCGGTGTACGTGCTGGGCGCGGATGGCGAGAGCGTGGCCGAGCTGTGGAAGTTCTCCACCGGCCTGCACTGCCCCGACAGTGACCTGCGTTATGCCGACCCGATTGCCTCGATGTTTTCCTTCAACTCGGCGGTCGGTGCCTGCGACTCCTGCCGCGGCTTTGGCCGGGTGATCGGGGTCGATTACGGCCTGGTGATCCCGAACGACAAGCTCACGCTGCGCGCCGGCGCCATCAAGCCGATCCAGACCCCGGCCTGGCAGGAGGCCCAGGACGATCTGATGCGCCACGCCGAGGCCGCCGGCATCCCGCGCGACACCCCCTGGAACAAGCTCACGCCCGAGCAGCGGCACTGGGTGATCAACGGTTCGCCGCAGTGGAACGGCAAGTGGAACCAGCACTGGTTTGGCGTCAAACGGTTCTTTGAGTACCTGGAGACCAAGTCGTACAAGATGCACATCCGGGTGCTGCTGTCCAAGTACCGCAGCTACACCCCCTGCCCGGTGTGCAGCGGTGCTCGGCTCAAGACCGAGAGCCTGCTCTGGCGCATTGGCAGCCGGGCCGATGCCGACGCGGTGTTGGCGCCCGCCCAGCGCTTTCTGCCGGCGGGGGTGGACTGGTCTCGCGCCCAGCTCGAAGCCCTGCCGGGCTTGTGCCTGCACGACCTGATGCTGATGCCGCTGGACCGGCTGCGCCGGTTTTTCGAGGCGATGCAGGCACGGCTCGCGGCCGATGCCGCGTCGCTGGCCGTGGTCGCCTCCGAGGCCGAACTGCAAACCCTGAAACTGCTGTTCGACGAGGTCGGCACCCGCCTCAAGTACCTGTGCGAGGTCGGCATCGGCTACCTGACGCTAGACCGGCAAAGCCGCACCCTGTCGGGCGGTGAGGTGCAACGCATCAACCTCACCACGGCCCTGGGCACCTCGCTGGTCAACACCCTGTTTGTGCTGGATGAGCCCAGCATCGGCCTGCACCCGCGCGACATGCACCGCATCATCATGGCCATGCAGCGCCTGCGCGACGCCGGCAACACCCTGGTGGTGGTGGAGCATGACCCGGCGG
Source organism: Pseudomonadota bacterium (assembly GCA_041182225.1). Lineage (GTDB taxonomy): Bacteria > Pseudomonadota > Gammaproteobacteria > Burkholderiales > Burkholderiaceae_C > Rhodoferax. Next base: position 4,623 of record JBEGOC010000233.1, read on the forward strand.
TGATGCTGGCGGCCGACCGCATGATCGACATGGGCCCCGGCCCGGGCGAGCGCGGCGGCCAGATCGTGTTTGACGGCAGCACCGCTGACCTGCGCCAAGCCGACACCCTGACCGGCGCCTACTTGGGCGGGCGGCGCCAGGTCGGGCTGGGCTTTGCGCGGCTGGTAGCCGACAACACGCCGCGCCTGGTGCTCGAAGGCGCGCGTGAGCACAACCTGAAAAACATCTCGGTCGAGCTGCCCTTGCAGCGCCTGGTTTGCGTCACTGGCGTCAGCGGCTCGGGCAAGTCGACCCTGGTGCAAGACATCCTGGCGCCGGCGCTGCTGCGCCACTTTGGCAAGGCCACCGAAACCCCGGGTGCACACGACCGCCTGCTGGGCGCCGAGCTGCTGAGTGACGTGGTCTTTGTCGACCAGTCGCCGATCGGCAAGACGGCCCGTTCCAACCCGGTCAGCTATGTCGGCGCCTGGGATGCGCTGCGCGAGATCTTTGCCAACGCGCCACTGTCGCGCCAGCGCGGCTACACCGCCGGCAAGTTCAGCGCCAACAGCGGCGACGGCCGCTGCCCCACCTGCGGCGGCTCTGGCTTTGAGCATGTCGAAATGCAGTTCCTGAGCGACGTCTACCTGCGCTGCCCGGATTGCGACGGCAAACGCTACCGCCCCGAAATCCTGGAGGTGGTGATTGAACGCAAATTGGGGTCAGAATCCAATTCCCGGCAGCTGAACGTGGCCGATGTGCTGGACCTGACGGTGAGCGAAGCCGCCGCCCTGTTTGCCAAAGACCCTGAGGTGATCCGTGCCCTGCAGCCCATTGTGGATGTCGGGCTGGAGTACGTGAAGCTGGGCCAGCCAGTGCCCACCCTGTCGGGCGGTGAGGCGCAGCGTCTCAAGCTCGCGGGCTTTCTGGCCGAGGCCGCCAAAGCGGGCAGCGCCAGCCGGCAGGCGATGGCGCGGCGGGGCTGCCTGTTCATGTTTGATGAGCCCACCACCGGTCTGCACTTTGACGACATCGCCAAGCTGATGCGCGCGCTGCGCAAGCTGCTCGATGCCGGCCATTCGCTGCTGGTGATCGAGCACAACCTGGATGTGATCCGCGCCAGTGATTGGCTGATCGACCTGGGCCCCGAAGGCGGTGACGCCGGCGGCGAGCTGGTGGCCTGTGGCACGCCGGCCGACCTGATGGCGCACCCCGGCTCGCACACCGGCCAGGCACTGCGCGAGTACGCTCAGGCCATGGGGGCCGTGCATGCGGTGCGCGAGGGTGCGCTGCCCTATGCCTTTGTGCGCCAGACGCTGCCGGTGGCCCAGGGCGCGGGCGGGTTGGACAGCATCCAGATTGTGAACGCGCGTGAGCACAACCTCAAGTCGCTTAGCGTGGACATTCCGCGCGGCAAGTTCAGCGTCATCACCGGTGTGTCGGGCTCGGGCAAGTCGACGCTGGCTTTTGACATTTTGTTCAATGAAGGCCAACGCCGCTACCTGGAGTCGCTCAACGCCTATGCACGCAGCATCGTGCAGCCGGCCGGCCGGCCCGAGGTGGACGCGGTGTACGGCATCCCGCCCACGGTGGCGATTGAGCAGCGCCTGTCGCGCGGCGGACGCAAGTCGACGGTGGGCACCACCACCGAGGTCTGGCATTTTCTGCGCCTGCTGTACGTCAAGCTCGGCACCCAGCACTGCGTGCATGACGACACTGCGGTGGCGCCGCAAACCCCCGACAGCATCGCCGCCCAGCTGCTCAAAACCTTTCGCGGCCAGCACATCGGCCTGCTGGCGCCCTTGGTGATGAACCGCAAGGGCGTCTACACCGAGCTGGCCGACTGGGCCCGCCCACGCGGCTTCACCCATTTGCGGGTGGATGGCAACTTTTTGCCCACCACCGGCTTTCCGCGCATCGACCGCTTCAAGGAACACACCATTGAACTGCCGGTGCTCAGCCTGACGGTGCAGCCCGAGCAGGAGGCGCAATTGCGCCAGGCGCTGGCCACCACGCTCACCCACGGCAAGGGCGTGCTGCACGTGCTCAGCGATCTGGACGGGTTGCAGGCCGCGATGCAGGCCGGCCAGCCCACCGCCGGCATTGGCCAGCTGCACGCTTTTTCGAGCCGGCGCGCCTGCCCGGTATGCAGCACCAGCTACGCCGAGCTGGACCCGCGCCTGTTCTCGTACAACAGCAAACACGGCTGGTGCCCGGAGTGCGTCGGTACCGGTGTCAAGCTCAACAAGGAGCAGCGCAAGGTGTTCGACGACTCGGTGCGGGACGACGACCACGGCGGCCGGGAACAGACTTTTGCCGAGCCCGAGGTGGAGGATCTGGCTGACACCGCCTGCCCGGCCTGCGCCGGCACCCGGCTCAATGCCACGGCCCGCGCGGTGCGCTTTGCCGGCGTGGGCATTGCCGACATTGCAGCACTCAGCGTGACCGACGTGCGGCAGTGGGTTCAGACGCTGCAGGCCAGCACTTTAAGCCAGCGCGAGGCCGACATCGCGCGCGACCTGATTCCCGAGATCCGCAGCCGGCTGGAGTTTCTGGAGCAGGTGGGCCTGGGCTACCTGACGCTGGACCGGGGCGCGCCCACGCTCAGCGGTGGCGAGGCCCAGCGCATCCGGCTGGCGGCGCAGCTGGGCAGCAACCTGCAGGGCGTGTGCTATGTGCTGGACGAGCCCACCATCGGCCTGCATGCGCGCGACAACCGCATCCTGCTCAATGCCTTGCAAAGCCTCAGCGACAAGGGCAACACCCTGGTGGTGGTGGAGCACGATGTGGACACCATCCGCCATGCCGAGCACATCATCGACATCGGCCCGAGCGCCGGCAAGCGCGGCGGCCGGCTGGTAGCGCAAGGCTCAGTGGCCGATGTGCAGGCGGCGGCCGAGTCGCAGACCGGGCGCTACCTGCTGCACGCCATGCAACACCCGCTGCACCCCAGGCGGCAAGTGATGGTGGGTCATTCCCGGCCTGATCGGGAATCCATGGATCCCCGGGTCAAGCCCGAGGATGACAGCCGTGGGGCTCCTGCCGAAAAGGCGGCGGTTCGTCATTCCCGACCTGATCGGGAATCCATGGATCCCCGGGTCACGCCCGAGGATGGCACAAAGGCGGCCCCCAAATGGCTTTGCGTCAATGGTGCCAACTTGCACAACCTGCAGCACGTCAACGTGCAGGTCCCCTTGCAGCGGCTGGTGGCGGTGACCGGCGTCTCGGGCTCGGGCAAGTCCACCCTGGCGCGCGATGTGCTGCTGGCCAACGTGCAGATGGCGGTGCAAAAACGCAGCACCAAGGCCGGGCGCGACGCGCTGGCCGCGGGCGAGGCGCTGGTCTGGAGCGGTTGCGCCGGCGTGAGCGGCTTTGAGGGCATCGACCGCGTGCTGGAGGTGGACCAGACCCCGATCGGCAAGACGCCACGCAGCTGCCCGGCCACCTACATCGGCTTCTGGGACATCATCCGTAAGCTGTTTGCCGACACGCTGGAGGCCAAGGCGCGCGGCTACGCGGCCAACCGTTTCAGCTTCAACACCGGCGAGGGCCGCTGCCCGAGCTGCGAAGGGCAGGGCATCCGCACCGTGGCCATGAGCTTTTTGCCAGACGTGAAGGTGCTGTGCGAGACCTGCAAGGGCGCCCGCTTCAATCCAGAAACTCTGGCCGTTACTTGGCGTGGCAAGAACATCGGCGAGGTGCTGCAGATGGAGGTGGACGAGGCGGTGGGCTTTTTTGCCGCCATGCCCAACATCAGCCACCCGGTGCAGCTGCTGCAGGACGTCGGCCTGGGCTACCTCACACTCGGCCAGCCCTCGCCCACGCTCAGCGGCGGCGAAGCCCAGCGCATCAAGCTGGTGACCGAGCTGTCCAAGGTGCGCGACGACATCGGCCGGCGCGGCAACAAGGCGCCGCACACCCTGTATGTGCTGGACGAGCCCACGGTGGGCCTGCACATGGCCGATGTCGACAAGCTGATCAAGGTGCTGCACCGGCTGGTCGATGGCGGTCACAGCGTGGTGGTGATCGAGCATGACCTCGATGTGATCGCCGAGGCCGACTGGGTGCTGGACCTCGGGCCCGATGGCGGCAAGGCCGGTGGCCGGGTGGTGGCGGCCGCCACGCCCGAAGGCGTGGTCCAGCTGCGGACCCACACCGGCGTGGCGCTGGCCGGTTTACTGGCGCACTGAAACAAAGCGAAACAAAGCGACACCGCCCTGACACCACGCCGGCGCGGTGGCGCGGCACCATGACAGCCTTGTTCAACCCCTTTGGAAAAGGAAACCCTGTCATGAAAACCTGGATCAAACGCAGCCTGTTCGCCCTGCTGGGCACCTCCGTGCTGGTGGGCGGACTGGCCGCCTGCGGCCATCGCCACCATGAGTACGGCGCGAGCCTGAGCCCCGAGCAATACACCCAAAAACGCGACAAGCTGGTCGACAAGGCGGCCCGGCGACTCGACCTGACCGCGGAGCAAAAAAAGCGCCTGCAAGCCCTGGGCGACACGCTGTACGCACAGCGTACCGCCCTGATCGGCCAGACCCAAGACCCGCGCGCCGAGATGAAAGCGCTGGTGGCGGGCGACAAGTTTGACGCCGTGCGCGCCCAGGCCCTGATCACCGACAAAACCACCGTGCTGCAAAGCAAGAGCCCGGAGGTGATTGCCGCATTCGCCGAGTTTTACAACAGCCTGAACCCGGCCCAGCAGCAAAAGCTGCGTGACTACATGGACGGTCGGGGCCGCTGGTTGTGGCGCGGCTGAGCGTGTGCCGGCTTAGCTCGCGCCAGCAGCACCGGTGGGACAATGACGCAACTCCCTGCCGCCATGCACCGTATCCTGCTGATTGACGATGACACCCAGCTCGGGCCGCCCCTGACGGCCTACCTGGCGCGTTTCGATCTGGCGCTGGACTGCGCGCTCAGCCCCGGCGCCGGGCTGGCGCGGCTGGCGCAGGGCGGGGTGGATGCGGTGATTCTGGACGTGATGCTGCCCGAGATGGATGGTTTTGCCCTGTGCCGCGCCATCCGCCGCGACAGTGACATCCCGGTCCTGATGCTGACCGCGCGCGGCGAGGTGATGGACCGGGTGGTCGGGCTGGAATTGGGCGCCGACGATTACCTGCCCAAGCCCTTCGAGCCGCGCGAGCTGGTGGCCCGGTTGCAAACCGTGCTGCGCCGCCGCGTCGCCGCCGCGCAGGTGCCCTTGCATGGCGTCAAGCCCGACACCGCAGGCCGGCTGCTGTTTGACGGGCTGTTGATTGACCCGGCCACGCGCAGCGTGCAGCGCCTGGGCGAGTCCGTGGCCTTGACCAGCACCGAATTTGACCTGCTGCACCTGCTGGCGCGTGACGCTGGCAAGGTGTTCCACCGCGACGACATCCTGAACCAGCTGCGCGGCCATGAGGCCGACCTCTACACCCGCGCGGTGGATATCCTGATCAGCCGCCTGCGCAAGAAGCTGGAGCCGCTGGACGCCATCAAAACCCTGCGCCACGCTGGCTACACCCTGGCGCTGGCGCGCCGGCCGACATGAGCACGACCGCCGTCTCGTCGGGCCGCAGCTGGCATCGGCGCGCCCGCCACGCGCTGGCGCACTCGCTGCGGGTGCGGCTGGTGGCCTTGTTTCTGCTGCTGGCGCTGGGCATGACCGCCACCTTTCTGCTGGGCATGCAGTACGCGCTGGGCATCGGCTGGCGCGATGCGGCGCGGCCGCTGGTGACTGACTATGTGGGCCGGCTGGTCACCGAGCTGGGCTCCCCGCCCCAGGTGGAGCGCGCGCAGGCCCTGGTGCAGCGCCTGCCACTGAGCATCCGCATCCAGGGCCCGCTGGTCAACTGGCGCAGTCACTCCGATGCGCGCGAGCACGATGATGCGCCCGACGAGACCTGGGGCAACCGGGCGCCGCGCTTTTTTGAACGCAGCACGCCGGACGGCCACCGCATCCGCTTTGGCCTGAGCGTGCAGGCCTGGCACGACCGGCCGCGCCTGATTGGCTGGGCCACCCTGGCGGCGCTGCTGTTACTGACAGCGCTGGCCTATGCCCGGGTACGGCACATGCTGCGCCCGCTGGACGACATCCGCGCTGGCGCGCGGCGCTTTGGCGCGGGCGATTTTGCCCAGCCGATTCCGGTGCGGCAGCCGCAGCGGCCCGACGAGTTAGGCGAACTGGCAGCCACCATCAACACCATGGGCGCCGACATCGGCCAGATGCTGGACGCCAATCGCGCGCTGCTGCTGGCCATCAGCCACGAACTGCGCAGCCCGCTGACCCGGGCCCGCCTGAACACCGAGCTGCTGCCGGAGACGCCCGAGCTGCAGAGCGGCCGGCAGGCGCTGCTGACCGACCTGGCTCTGATGCGTGACCTGATCACCGACTTGCTGGAGAGCGAGCGGCTGGCCAGCCCGCATGCCGCGCTGCAGCGCGAGCCGACCGACCTGGCCGCGCTGGTGACCGAGGTGGTGGCCGGCCTGGCCGGCGCCCCGCCAGTCCGGCTGGTCTTGGCCCCCGGCTTGCCGCTGCTGGCGCTGGACCGCAGCCGCCTGCGCCTGCTGTTGCGCAACCTGCTGGACAACGCGCTGCGCTACAGCCAGGGCCAGGCCCAGCCGCCCGTGCTGACGCTGCAAGTCGAGCCCGCGGCCGGCGCCGGTGCCGGGCCTGGCCTGCGCCTGACGCTACGCGATCACGGCCCCGGCGTGCCCGAGGCACAGCTGGCGCAATTGGCCCAGCCTTTTTTTCGGCCCGACCCGGCGCGCTCCCGGGGTGAGGGCGGCGTCGGGCTGGGCTTGTACCTGTGCCGGCTGGTGGCCGAGGCGCATGGCGGGCGCCTGCAGCTGCGCAATGCCTGGCCCGGCCTGGAGGTGACGGTGATCCTGCCGGACTATGCTACATAAAGTAGAGCAAATTAACCATATACAGCAAGGGCTAGAGCCCGATTTCTTCTAAATTTTTCTGAAAGACCACGCCGATGCCCACCCTGCTTTTGTTGCCCGGCTTGATGTGCGATGCCAGCGTCTGGGCGCCCCAGGTGGCGGCGCTGTCGCCGCAAGCCCACTGTCGGGTGCCGGACTATGGCTTGCGCGATTCGCTCACCGCCATGGCGCAGCAGGTGCTGGACGAGGCCCCGGCGCCGCACTTTGCCCTGGCCGGGCACTCGATGGGCGGCCGGGTGGCGCTGGAGGTGCTGCGCCTGGCGCCGCAGCGCGTCACGCACCTGGCCCTGCTCGACACCGGCACCCACCCGCGGGCGGCCGGCGCGGCCGGCGACAAGGA